>JBIIPQ010000199.1:0-7940 GCA_044342535.1 Burkholderiaceae bacterium | reverse complement strand
ATCGAGCCCCAGACCTCCATGAAGCGCTGGAACGCGAGGTCGATCTTGCCGCCGAAGTAGCCCTGGACCGCACCGGTGAGCACGCCGACCACCACGCCGATCGCGGTGAGCGCCAGGCCGAAGAGCACCGACACCCGGAAGCCGTAGACGAGCCGCGCGAGCACGTCGCGGCCGCGGTCGTCGGTGCCGAGCACATTGACCGAGGACGGCGCCGCCGGATTCGGGCTGGGCGAGAAGTAGTTGATGGTGTCGAAGCGGTACGGATTGAGCGGATAGATCGCCCAGTTGCCGGGCTTGTCGAACTGGCCGCGGATGAACGGATCGAGGTAGTCGGTCTGGGTGCGGAAGTCGCCACCGAAGCGCGTCTCGGGATAGGTGTTCCACAGCGGGAAGAAGGTGGTGCCCTCGTAGCGCGCGACGATCGGGCGATCGTTCGACAGCACCTCGGAGAACAGGCTGAGCACCACCAGCGTCGTGAAGATCCACAGGCTCCACCAGCCGCGGCGGTCCGCGCGAAAGCGCCGCCAGGCGCGCTGCGCGGGCGAGCGCGCGGCCCCTGCCGAGGGCGCGTCGGCGATCGGCGCCCCCACCGGCGGCGGCATCGCTCCCGGCACCGGGACGGCGCTCACGAGGCGGCCTCGAACTTCACGCGAGGGTCGACCCACACGTAGCACAGGTCGGTGATCAGCTTGGTGAACAGGCCGATCAGCGTGAACAGGAAGAGCGTGCCCATCACCACCGGATAGTCGCGCTTCATCACCGACTCGTAGGACAGCAGGCCCAGCCCGTCGAGCGAGAACAGCGTCTCGATGAGCAGCGAGCCGGTGAAGAAGGCGCCGATGAAGGCGCCCGGAAAGCCGGTGACCAGCGGGATCAGCGCGTTGCGAAAGACGTGCTTGTAGAGCACCGCGCGCTCCGACAGCCCCTTGGCGCGGGCGGTCAGCACGTACTGCCGGCGGATCTCCTCGAGGAAGGTGTTCTTGGTCAGCATGGTGGTGACCGCGAAGCTGCCGACCACCATCGCGGTCACCGGCAGCGCGATGTGCCACAGGTAGTCCATCGCCTTGCCCGCCGCCGAGAGCTGCTCGAAGCCGTCGCTGGTCAGCCCACGCAGCGGGAACAGCTGCCAGAACGAGCCGCCGCCGAACAGCACCAGCAGCACCACGCCGAGCACGAAGCTCGGGATCGCGTAGCCGGCGAGGATGACGGAGGAGGTGACGAGGTCGAAGCGCGAGCCGTGGCGCACGGCCTTGGCGATGCCCAGCGGGATGGAGACCAGGTAGGAGATGAAGAAGGTCCAGAGCCCGAGGCTGATCGACACCGGGAGCTTCTCCTTGACCAGCTCCCAGACGCTCTTGTGATGGAAATAGCTGGTGCCGAGGTCGAAGCGCGCGAAGCGCTTGAGCATCTCCCAGAAGCGCAGGTGCGCCGGCTGGTCGAAGCCGTAGAGCTTTCGGATCTCCTCGATCTTCGCCGGGTCGACGCCCTGGCGGCCGCGGTAGGTGTTGTCGCTCGCCGTCACCTCCCCCGCCTGGCCGCGACCGCGCATCTCCTGCAGCATCTGCTCGACCGGGCCGCCGGGCACGAACTGCATCACCGCGAAGGTGATGAGCAGGATGCCCAGCAGCGTCGGGATCATCAGCAGGACGCGCTTGACGATGTAGGCCAGCATGTCAGTCGCTCCCGGCGCCGGGCTTGCGCCACCAGGTCTTGAGCAGCCAGGGCGAGGCGGCGTAGAACTTCGGCATGGTCTGCGGGTACGCCAGCGTGTCGCGGTAGGCGACCCGGTGCGTGGCGGAGTAGAAGTGCGGCACCAGGTACCAGCCGTTGCGCAGCACGCGGTCGAGCGCGCGGGCGGCGGCGACGAGCTCGGTGCGGCTGTCGCTGGTGAGCAGCGTACGCACCAGTGCGTCGACCGCCGGATCGCGCACGCCCATCGCGTTGTCCGAGCCCTTCTCGTCGGCCGACTCGGAGGCGAAGCGCTCGACCAGCTCGTTGCCCGGCGTCTGGCTGGCCGGGAACGAGACCACGGTGACGTCGAAGTCGAACTCGTCCAGGCGCTTCTGGAACAGCACCGGGTCGGTCACCCGCAGGTTGGCGCGGATG
Organism: Burkholderiaceae bacterium; assembly: GCA_044342535.1. Taxonomy (GTDB): domain Bacteria; phylum Pseudomonadota; class Gammaproteobacteria; order Burkholderiales; family Burkholderiaceae_E; genus UBA4615. Next base: position 5,834 of record JBIIPQ010000199.1, on the reverse strand, counting down.
CCGAGCTTCTCGAGGTTGCGCGCCCAGGGCACGGCGATGCGCTCGAGCGCCTTGGAGTACGACAGCACCTCGAACTGGAAGGCCTCGCCTTTTGCGTTGCGCAGCACGCCGTCGTCGGCGACCGTCCAGCCCGCCTCGCGCAGCAGACCGAGGGCGGTGCGCAGGTTGTCGCGCAGCGTCGCGGGCGCGACCGTGTCGGGCGGCAGCGGCGCGTCGCCGAAGACGGCGGGATCGAGCTTGGCGCGCAGCGGCTCGAGGAGCGCCAGCTCGTCCGGACCCGGGGGCCCCTTGGCCTGCATCTCGCTGTTGGTGAAGTAGCTCGGGCTGCGGATGTACTGGCCGTAGAAGACCTGACGGTTCATCCACTCGAAGTCGAAGGCCTGCGCGAGCGCGAGGCGCACCCGGCGATCGGCGAACAGCGGGCGCCGCGTGTTCATCGCGAAGCCCTGGATGCCGGCGCCGTTGGCGTGGACGAACTCCTTCTTGACGATCTCGCCGGAGCGGTACTTCGGACCGGCATGGCCGCGGGCCCAGTTCTTCGCGGAGTTCTCGTTGATCCAGTCGAACTGCCCGGCCTTGAAGCCCTCGAGGCGCGCGACCTCGTCCTTGAAGTACTTGTAGGTGACCTGCTCGAAGTTGAACATGCCGCGGCGCGGCGGCAGGTCGTTCGCCCAGTAGTCGGCGCGGCGCTTGTACACGATGCTGCGCCCCCAGTCGGCCCGCTCCACCGCGTACGGGCCGCTGGCGATCGGGGCGTCCTGCACGACCTGGTCGAAGGGCTTGCCGGCGCCCCACTTGCGCGAGAACACCGGCAGGCCGCCGAGGATCATGTGGAGCTCGTGGTTGCGCCGCTTGAACTCGAAGCGCACGGTCCGCTCGTCCGGCGTGCTGACGGCCTTGACGTCGCCGTACAGGTTCCTGAAGCGGGGATGGGCGAGCTTGCCGATGAGCGTCTCGAAGGAATGCCTGACATCGGCGGCGAGCACCGGATCGCCGTTCGAGAAGCGGGCCTTCGGGTTCAGGCGGAACGTGATCGACAGCCCGTCGGGCGCGAAGCTCATGCTCTCGGCCAGCAGGCCGTAGACCGAGAACGGCTCGTCGTCGGCCTGCTCGACCAGCGAGTCGAACATCAGCGCCGAGACGCCCGCGGCGGTCATGCCTTTGAGGGTGAACGGATTGAGCTTGTCGAAGGAGCCGAACCCGTCGAGGGTCAGCGCGCCGCCGCGCGGCGCCTTCGGGTTCACGTAGTCGAAGTGCTCGAAGCCGGGCGGGTACTTCGGGGTCGCCCCCCAGGCCATGCCGTGGACGAAGCCGCCGCGGCCGGCCGGGGCGTCCTCGGGCGCGGCGGCGGCCTTCGGCGCCACCGCAGGCACCTGCGCGACGGCGAGCGGCGACACGACCGCCAGCAGCGCGCCGGCAAGGCTCCGGGCGACCCATCGTGCGACAATCCCCATCGATCAAATTCTATCGGAGAATCCCGATGTTCCTGGCAGGCAAACGCATCCTGATCATGGGCTTGCTCTCCAACCGGTCGATCGCGTACGGGATCGCCCGGGCGTGCCGGGCCCAGGGCGCGGAACTCGCGTTCACCTACCAGACCGACCGCTTCAAGGACCGGGTCACCGACATGGCGGCCGAATTCGGCTCCGATGCGGTGTTTCCGTGCGACGTCGGCGACGACGCACAGATCGCGGCGCTGTTCGCGGCGCTCGGTGCGCGCTGGGACGGGCTGGACGGCGTGGTCCACGCGATCGCCTTCGCGCCGCGCGAGGCGATCTCCGGCGACTTCTTCGAGGGCTTCTCGCGCGAGGCGTTCCGCGTCGCCCACGACGTGTCGGCCTACAGCTTCGCGGGGGTGGCGCAGGCCGCGCGCCCGCTGATGGCCGGCCGCCAGGGTGCGCTGCTCACCATGTCCTACCTCGGCGCGGTGCGTTCTGTGCCGCACTACAACGTGATGGGCATGGCCAAGGCCTCGCTCGAGGCAAGCGTGCGCTACATGGCCGCGAGCCTCGGGCCGACTGGCACGCGGGTCAACGCCATCTCGGCCGGTCCGATCAAGACGCTCGCCGCCTCGGGCATCAAGGGGTTCTCGAAGCTGCTGGACTATGCCGAGCAGAACGCGCCGCTGCGCAAGAACGTGACGATCGACGAGGTGGGCAACGTCGCCGCCTTCCTGATGTCCGACCTCGCCTCGGGCGTCACCGGCGAGATCACCTACGTCGATGCCGGCTTCTCGATCACCACCGGCATGCCGGCGGTCGAGTAGCCGGCGGCCGGACGCTCAGTCCGCACCCTGCGCCCCGGCCGCTGTCGACGGCACCATACCCGGCATCGACTTCGCGCGCCGCTCGAGCCACCAGCCGGCCTGCGGCGGCACCAGGCCGAACGGATCGACGCCGAGCTTGGCGGCCGCATCCATCGCCCAGTTCGGGTTCCACAGCATCTCGCGGGCGAGCGCGATCAGGTCGGCGTCGCCGTCCTGAAGCACGCGCTCGGCCTGCGCGGGATGCACGATCAGGCCGACCGCCATCGCACGCACGCCGGCCTCGCGCTGGATCGCACGGGCGAACGGCACCTGGTAGCCGTAGCCGATCGGCGCGCTCGAGACCGGCTTCGGGGTGATGCCGCCCGCGCTGCAGTCGATCACGTCGACGCCGAGCGCACCGAGCCGCCGCGCGAGCGCGACGCTGTCGGCGGGCGCCCAGCCGGCGTCGTCGTCGATCGACAGGCGCACGAAGAGCGGCTTGTCGGCCGGCCATGCGGCGCGCACGCGCTCGGCGACCTCGAGCGCGAAGCGCATCCGCTTCTCGGGCGTGCCGCCGTACGCGTCCTCGCGCCGGTTGGCCTGCGGGGACAGGAACTCGTGCAGCAGGAAGCCGTGCGCGCCGTGGATCTCGACGACGTCGAAGCCGGCGGCGTGGGCCCGCTCGGTGGCACGGCCCCAGGCCTCGATCACCTGGTGGATCTCGGCGACCGACAGCTCGCGCGGCACCGGCGACGCCGCGTCGGCCGCGAGCGCGCTCGGCGCGACCAGCTCCCAGTCGTCCCAGTCGGGGATCGCGTCGCCGCGCACCAGCGGACCGCCCCCCTCCCAGGGGCGGGCCACCCGCGCCTTGCGGCCCGAATGTCCGAGCTGGATGCCGCAGGCCGCGCCGCAGCCGTGCACCAGGTCCACGATGCGCGCGAGCCCCGGGACGAAGGCGTCGTCCCAGAGCCCGAGGTCGCCGACGGTGCCGCAGCCGCGCCGCTCGATCTTCGTCGACTCGACCATCACCAACCCGGCACCGCCCGCGGCGAAGCGCCCGGCGTTCATCAGGTGCCAGTCGTTCGGATGCCCGTCGACCGCGGCGTACTGGTGCATCGGCGCGACCACGATCCGGTTCTTGAGCGTCAGCCTGCGCAGCGCGAGCGGCGCGAACAGCAGCGGCGAGGCCGCGGCCGCGCTCACGCCCGCACCTCGACCGCCGGCTCGCCGTCGACGAAGTCGCCGATCACCGCGGCCCGCTCGAAGCCGTCGCGCCGGAACACCGCGAGCACGTCGTCGAGCGCCTCGGGCGCGCAGGCCACCAGCAGGCCGCCACTGGTCTGCGGGTCGGTGAGCAGCGCACGCTCGAGCCCGCCGATGCCCTCGCCCAGCCGTACCTCCCCGCCGTAGCCATCCCAGTTCCGCGCCGAGGCGCCGGTCACGAAGCCGCGTTCGGCGAGCGCGCGCACGCCGTCGAGCAGCGGCACCGCCGGCCAGTCGAGCCGCACGACCAGCCGGGCCCCGCGCGCCATCTCGAGCGCGTGGCCGAGCAGCCCGAAGCCGGTGACGTCGGTCAGCGCGTGCACGCCCGCGAGCTCGGCGAGGCCGCGTCCCGGCGTGTTGAGCCGCGTGGTCGCCGCGATCATCGCCGCATAGCCCTCGGGCGAGAGCTGCGACTGCTCGAGCGCGGCCGACATCACGCCCACGCCGATCGGCTTGCCCAGCACCAGCCGATCGCCCGCGCGGGCGCCGCCGTTGCGCCTGACCCGGTCGGGGTGGACGAGGCCCATCACCACCAGTCCGTAGATCGGCTCGAGCGAGTCGATCGTGTGGCCGCCCGCGATCGGGATGCCGGCCGCCGCGCAGACCGATTCGCCGCCGGCGAGGATGCGGCCGATGGTCTCGGGCGGCAGCCGGTCGATCGGCATGCCGACCAGCGCGAGTGCCATGATCGGCGCGCCGCCCATCGCATAGACGTCGGAGATCGCGTTGGTCGCGGCGATGCGGCCGAAGTCGAACGGATCGTCGACGATGGGCGTGAAGAAGTCGGTGGTCGCGATCAGCGCCTGGTGGTCGTTCAGCCGATAGACCGCGGCGTCGTCGGCGGTCTCGATGCCGACCATCAGCTGCGGCGGCACCGGCATCCGCGCACTGTCCTTCAGGATCTCGGCGAGCACGGCGGGCGCGATCTTGCAGCCGCAGCCGCCGCCGTGGGAGAAGGACGTCAGGCGGATCGGGCCGGGGGATACGGGGGCGTTCATCGGGGTCTCCGGGGGGGCGCTTCGTGGGACGATTCGAGCAGCGCCTGGACGAGGGCACGCACCGCGGCGCGCTCGCGGGCCGGCGCGAACCGCGGCGCGATCGCTGCGCCGCGGGCACGCAGCGTGTCGACGAACGCCGGCTCGTCGCGGCAGCGCACGATCAGTGCGGCGAGTGCCGCGTCGTCGCCGACCTCGAAGAACCCGGGATGGTCGTCGCCGAGCAGTCCGATCGAGCCGGGGATGCGCGAGGCCAGCACCGGCACGCTGCTGGTGAGCGCCTCGATCAGCACGTTGGCGCCACCCTCCATCACCGAGGGCAGCAGCAGCACGCGGCCGCGGGCGATCAGCCGGCGCGCCGCGGCGTGCGGCAGCGACCCGCGCCGCTCGATGCGCGGATCGGCGGCCGCGGCCCGCGCGAACGCCTCGCCGCAGCGCACCTCGCTCGTGCCGCCGACATGCACCAGCCGCAGCGCCGGGTCGGGCAGCCGCGCGAGCGCGCGCACCGCGGTCATCGGATCCTTCTCGGGGCGCAGGTGACCGACCAGCAGCAGGTCGACGGTGCGCCGGCGCGGCGGCAGCGGGCGGCGCGCCGGCGCCGACTGCTCGATCACGAGGGCGCGCGGCCGCACCGCCTCGGGCAGCGCGTCGGGGCCGCGCGCCTGCAGGCACACCAGCCGGTCCGCCAGCACCAGCGAGCGCTGCGCGACCGGATCCGTGGCGATGTCGCGATACAGGTCGGTACCGGTCATGACCAGCGCGATCGGGATGCCGGCCTCGGCGGCCCGGGCGATCGCCCCCGCCGAGCGCCGCGCATGCAGCGCGACGATCACGTCGGGCCGCGCCGAAGCGTCGCCGTCGAAGCCGTCCGCCGCGGCCCAGTCGGTCCGCACCTCCACCCGATGGCCGGCGCGCAGGACCTGGGCCCAGCGGCGCGCCGTCTGCCAGTTGCCGTTGTTGGCAGCGGCAAGCGCCGGTGAGATGATCGCGACCCTGGGAGAGCGCAGCACGGATTCCGATGGCTGGAGTGGGCCGTCCGACCGTACCGACGCAGAGCACGACGATGGGACGCACGGTTCCGACACGGGAGCGGATGGGTTGAGGCGGGCAGGACGGGACGAGCTGGCACGCGCGCTGCTCGACACCCGGGATTCTACGCGGCGACTCGTCGACAGCCTGCAGCCCGGGCAGCGCACCGTGCCGCAATGGCCGATCCTCAACCCCCCGGTCTGGGAGCTCGGCCATGTCGGCTGGTTCCATGAGCGCTGGTGTCTGCGCCGCGCCGCGCCGGGTCGGCCGCTGCCGCCGTCCCGGCTCGCGTCGGCCGACCA
>JBIIPQ010000198.1:0-7961 GCA_044342535.1 Burkholderiaceae bacterium | reverse complement strand
GACGCGTGGCGGCCGTCGCCATCCCGTGGACCACAGGGCGCTCGATCGTCGTTGAGAGCTCGTGCATCGCCGTCGTTCCGGGGACCGCTGGGGAGACAGCGATAATGGCGGTGCACCATGTCGGCGCGATGACAAGCAGATCACAGGCAGGTTCCGAATGAGTCGCATCCTCCACCGCCAGGCCCAAGGCCGGTATCCGCGCGTCGTCTCCGGAGACGGCCCCTACCTCTTCGACGACCGGGGCCGGCGCTGGCTCGATGCCTGCGGCGGCGCCGCGGTGTCCTGCATCGGGCACGGGCACCCGGCGGTGATCGCCGCGATCGAGGCGCAGGCGCGCAAGCTCGCGTACGCGCACACCTCCTTCTTCACCACCGAGGTGGCCGAGACGCTGGCCGACACGCTGGTGGCGTCGGCGCCCGAGGGTATCAGCCACGCCTACTTCGTGTCGGGCGGCTCCGAGGCGATGGAGGCGGCGCTCAAGATGGCGCGCCAGTACCACCTCGAGCGCGGCGAGCCGCAGCGCTCGGTGTTCGTCGGCCGCAGGCAGAGCTATCACGGCAACACGCTGGGGGCGCTGTCGGTCGGCGGGAACATGGCGCGGCGCGAGGCCTTCGCGCCCCTGCTGTCGCCCGCGGTGCATGTCTCGCCCTGCTACGCCTACCGCGACCGGCGCGACGACGAGACGCCCGAGGCCTATGGCGAGCGTCTCGCGGCCGAGCTCGACGCGGCGATCGTCGCGGCCGGCCCGGACCGCGTGATCGGCTTCGTCGCCGAACCGGTCGTGGGCGCCACGCTCGGCGCCGTGACCGCGGTGCCCGGCTACTTCCGGCGCGTGCGCGAGGTCTGCGACCGCTACGGCGTGCTGCTGATCCTCGACGAGGTGATGTGCGGCATGGGCCGCACCGGCACGCTGTACGCCTGCGAGCAGGAGGGCGTGGTGCCCGACCTGGTCGCGATCGCCAAGGGCCTGAGCGGCGGCTACCAGCCGATCGGCGCCTGCATGCTCTCGAAGCGGGTGTTCGACGCGTTCGCGCGCGGCTCGGGCGCGTTCCAGCACGGACACACCTACCTCGGCCATGCCATCGCCTGTGCAGCCGCGCTGGCGGTGCAGCGCGTGATCGCCGAGGAGGGGCTGATCGCGCGGGTGCGCGAGACCGGCGCGCTGCTCGAGGCCGAGCTGCGGCATGCGCTCGGCGACCATCCGGCGGTCGGCGACATCCGCGGGCGCGGGCTCTTCCTCGGCATCGAGCTGGTGGCGGACCGGGAGTCGAAGGCGCCCTTCGATCCTGCGCTCAAGCTGCATGCGCGGATCAAGCAGGCGGCGTTCGACGCCGGCCTGATGTGCTACCCCATGGGCGGCACGATCGACGGCCGCCGCGGCGACCATGTGCTGCTCGCGCCGCCCTACACGATCGACGCGTCGCACGTCGACGAGATCGTCGGGGGCATCTCCGAGGCCATCGACACGGCGGTCGACGCAGCGCTGGCCGCGCGAGGCGCGTAGGGACGGTCTACCGACGCGCCAGGCGGGCCCGCACCGACTCGGCGCTCGAGCGCTGCGGCGCAGCCCGCGGCGGGCGACGGCGCGGCGCGTACAATTCACCGAACTCACCCGGAGATTCCACGATGGACACGACCCGAATCGTCCCGCAGCGCCGTCGCGCGGGGCTCGCGGGGCTCGCCGCGATCGCCGCCGCCGCCCTCGCCACTGTCGTCGCGATGCCCGCGGCGCAGGCCCAGCAGAAGTTCGTCACCATCGGCACCGGTGGCGTCACCGGCGTCTACTACGCGGCCGGCGGCGCCATCTGCCGGCTGGTCAACAAGGACCGCGCCAAGCACGGCATCCGCTGCTCGGTCGAGTCCACCGGCGGCTCGGTGTTCAACGTGAACACCATCAAGGGCGGCGAGCTCGACCTCGGCTTCGCGCAGTCGGACGTGCAGTTCAACGCGACCAAGGGCCTGACCCAGTTCAAGGACGGCGCGGTCTCCGACCTGCGCGCGGTCTTCTCGGTCCATCCCGAGCCGTTCACGCTGCTGACCCGCAAGGAGTCCGGCATCAAGACCTTCGCCGACACGAAGGGCAAGCGCGTCAACGTCGGCAATCCGGGCTCGGGCACGCGGGCCTCGATGGAGGAGCTGCTCGGCGCGCTGAACTGGACGATGAAGGACTTCTCGCTCGCCGCCGAGCTCAAGGCCGACGAGCACGGCCCGGCGTTGTGCGACGGCAAGATCGACGCCTTCTTCTACGGCGTCGGCCACCCGAGCGCGAACATCCAGGATCCGACCACCACCTGCGGCGCGAAGCTCGCGTCGATTACCGGCCCGATGGTCGACAAGCTGGTCGCCGACAAGCCGTACTACGCGAAGGTCACGATCCCGGGCGGCCTGTACCCGAACAACCCCGACGCCGCGCAGACCTACGGCGTGCTCGCGACCGTCGTCGCCTCGTCCAAGACCCCGGCCGATACCGTCTACCAGGTGGTCAAGGCGGTGTTCGACAACTTCGACGAGTTCAAGAAGCTGCACCCGGCGCTCGCCAACCTGCAGCCCGAGACGATGGTGAAGGACGGCCTGTCGGCGCCGCTGCACGAGGGTGCCGTGCGGTACTACCGCGAGAAGGGCTGGATCAGGTAACGCCCTCCGGCACGGACGGCAGTGGAGTCGGACGGGCGCCCTCGGGCGCCCGTCCCACATGAACGCGGCGCGGCGGTACGGGGAGCAGGGGTGATGGCGGACGACGGCAAGGCGGGCGCGGGCATGCGGGCGGGCGCAACGGCGGCTGCGGGCCCGGCATCTGGAGGCCCGGCGCTCGACGAGGCGCAGCTGCAGCAGCTGGTCGCCGAGGTGGACACCGGCGGACGCAAGCCCGGCGGAGCGGTCGAGCAGCTGCTGCTCTGGGTCGCGGTCGGCTGGAGCCTGTTCCAGCTCTGGTATGCGTCGCCGCTGCCTTTCGCGCTCGGCATCGGCGTGCTCAACGACACCGAGGCGCGGTCCTGGCACCTGGCGCTCGGCCTCTTCCTCGCCTTCCTCGCGTATCCGGCGTTCCGCTCGTCGAGCCGTACGCGCGTACCGGTCACCGACTGGGTGCTCGCGCTCGTCGCCGCCGGATGCGCGGCCTACATCGCGCTGGCCGCGGGCGGGCTCGCGATGCGCCCCGGGCAGCCGACGACCCTCGACATCGTGGTCGCGAGCATCGGGCTGCTGCTCGTGCTCGAGGCCACGCGGCGTGCCGTCGGCTGGCCGATGGCCGCGCTCGCGCTGATCTTCATCGGCTACATCTTTCTCGGGCCGTACATGCCCGAGGCGATCCAGCACAAGGGCGCGTCGCTCAACCGGATGCTGTCGCACCAGTGGCTGACCACCGAGGGCGTGTTCGGCGTGGCGCTCGGCGTGTCGACCGCGTACATCTTCATCTACGTGCTGTTCGGCGCGCTGCTCGACCGGATCGGCGCGGGCAACTACATGATGCAGGTGAGCTTCGCGCTGCTCGGCCACCTGCGTGGCGGTCCGGCGAAGGTCGCGGTGGTCTCTTCGGCGCTCAACGGTCTCGTGTCCGGCTCGTCGGTGTCGAACGTGGTGTCCGGCGGCATCTTCACCATCCCGATGATGAAGCGCGCCGGCTACGGCGGCATCAAGGCGGGCGCGATCGAGACCTCGTCCTCGGTCAACGGCCAGATCATGCCGCCGGTGATGGGCGCGGCCGCCTTCCTGATGGTCGAGTACGTCGGCATCCCGTACTCGGACATCGTCCGCCATGCCTTCCTGCCGGCGGTGATCTCGTACATCTCGCTGTTCTACATCGTGCACATCGAGGCGCTCAAGCTCGGCATCGAGCCGATGGCGAGCGCGCGCGAGCGCGGGCTCGGCGCGACGCTCGTGGCCTGGGGGATGGGCACGGCGGGCACGGTGATCGCGGTGGCGCTGATCTACTGGGCGGCGCTCGGAGCGCGGGCGCTCGCCGGCGATGCGGCGCCCTGGGTGATGGGCGGGCTGCTCGGCGTGCTCTACGTGGCCGCGGTGGTGTTCGCCGCGCGGCGCGACGAGGTCGACTTCGCGAGCTTCGACTTCACGGTCCAGCCGCAGACCTGGCCGACGGTGCGGGCCGGCCTCGACTTCCTGATCCCGATCGGCGTGCTGGTCTGGTGCCTGATGGTCGAGGACCTGTCGCCCGCGCTCGCGGCGTTCTGGGCGACCACGGTGCTGCTGGCGATGATCGTCACGCGCCCGGCGCTGGTGGCCGCGGTGCGCCGGCGCGGCGCGCTGGGCGCCGCCTGGCGGCGCGGTTTCGTCGACCTGCGCGAGGGTCTGGCGACCGGCGCGCGCAACATGATCGGCATCGCGGTGGCGACGGCCACCGCCGGCGTCATCGTGGGCGCGATCACGCTGACCGGCATCGGTCTGATGATGACCGAGTTCGTCGAGCTGGTCTCGGGTGGCAGCCTGGTGCTGATGCTGCTGTTCACCGCCTTCGTCTGCCTGGTGCTGGGCATGGGCGTGCCCACCACCGCGAACTACATCCTGGTGGCCACGCTGATGGCGCCGGTCATCGTCGAGCTCGCCGCGCAGGGCGGGCTGGTGATCCCGCTGATCGCGGTGCACCTGTTCGTCTTCTACTTCGGGATCATGGGCGACATCACGCCGCCGGTGGGCCTGGCGAGCTTCGCGGCTGCGGCGATCTCGGGGGAGGACGCGATCAAGACCGGCCTGCAGGGCTCGGTCTACGCGCTGCGCACGGTCATCCTGCCCTTCGTGTTCGTGTACAACCCGGCGCTGCTGCTGATCGGTGTCGACAGCTGGCCCGAGATCGCGCTGATCGCTGCGGCCGGCACCCTCGCCTCGCTGCTGTTCGCGGCGATCTCGATGAACTGGATGCGGGTGCGCCTGCGCATCTGGGAGTGGCTGGCGCTCGCGGTCGCGATGCTGCTGCTGTTCCGGCCCGATGCGGTGTGGGACGTGATCTATCCGGAGTTCGAGTCCCGGCCGGCGAAAGAGGTGTTCCGGATCGCCGGCGAGCTGCCCGACGGGAAGCTGCTCGTGATGAGGATCTCGGGCACGACGATCGAGGGTGACGACGTGGCCAAGACCGTCGCGCTGTCGCTGCCGGATCGGCCGAAGCCGGCGCCGGGTCAGTCGCCGGGGGCGACGGGCGCCCCGGCCGCCGCCGCAGGCCCGACGCCGGCCGCGGCGGCACCCGCCGATCCGGTGGCGCTCGGACGCCAGCGGCTGTCGCAGGCGGGCGTGACGCTGAGCGGCCTGGGTGATCGGGTGCAGGTGGCGGCGGTGCGTTTCGGCTCGCGGGCCAAGCGCCAGGGCATCGAACAGGGCTTCGACGTCGCCGAGGTGCTGGTGCATGCCGACCGGCCCTCGGTCCACTGGCCGTACCTGCCCGGCTTCCTGCTGGCCGCCCTGGTGTGGTGGGCGCAGGGCCGGCGGATGCGCACCGCAGGCGGCCCGGGCGCCGCGCGGGGTCTCTCCGGGGGCCGCCCCGGCCGGACGGGCGATAATCCGACGTGATGAACGCCGAACCCCTCGCCCCGCCCGCCGTCGCGCGCACCGTCGCGCCCAGCCCCGAGCCCCGCTGGGCCGACCTGGAGGCCGCGCCCGATGCGGCCGGTGTCGCCGCCATCGTCGCCGCGCTGCGCACCGTGCTGCCGGCACGCTGCGTGCTCGCCAGCGTCGAGCAGACGCGCCCCTACGAATGCGACGGCCTGTCGGCCTTCCGCAAGCTGCCGGTCGCGGTGGTGCTGCCCGAGACCGAGGAGCAGGTCGTCGCGGTCCTGAAGACCTGCCGGCGGCTCGACGTGCCGGTGGTGGCGCGCGGCGCGGGCACCAGCCTGTCGGGCGGCGCGATGCCGCATGCCGCGGGCATCGTGCTGTCGCTCGCCCGCTTCAACCGCATCCTCGCGCTCGACCCGATCGGCCGGACCGCGCGCGTGCAGCCCGGCGTGCGCAACCTCGCCATCAGCGAGGCCGCGGCGCCCCACGGCCTGTACTACGCACCCGATCCGTCCTCGCAGATCGCCTGCACCATCGGCGGCAACCTCGCCGAGAACTCGGGCGGCGTGCACTGCCTGAAGTACGGGCTGACCGTGCACAACGTGCTGCGCATCCGCGGCGTGACCATCGACGGCGAGATCGTCGAGCTGGGCGGCGCCGCGCTCGACGGGCCCGGGCTCGACCTGCTGGCGCTCGCGATCGGCTCCGAGGGCATGCTGCTGGTGGCCACCGAGGCCACGGTCAAGCTGGTGCCCAAGCCGCAGCTCGCGCGCGTCGTGATGGCCTCGTTCGACGACGTGATCAAGGCCGGCGACGCGGTCGCGGCAATCATCGGCGCGGGCATCATCCCGGCGGGCCTGGAGATGATGGACCGCAAGGCGACCGAGGCGGTCGAGCCCTACGTGAAGGCCGGCTACGACCTGTCGGCCGAGGCGATCCTGCTGGCCGAGTCCGACGGCACGCCGGAGGAGGTCGAGGAGGAGATCGCCCAGCTCGAGGCCGTGCTGCGCGCGGCCGGTGCGACCGCGATCGCGGTATCCGGCAGCGAGGCCGAGCGGCTGCGCTTCTGGTCGGGCCGCAAGAACGCGTTTCCCGCGGCCGGCCGCATCTCGCCCGACTACTACTGCATGGACGGCACCATCCCGCGCAAGAACCTCGGGACGATGCTGGCCGCCATCGCAGGCATGGAGCGCACCTATGGGCTGCGCTGCATGAACGTGTTCCACGCCGGCGACGGCAACCTGCATCCGCTGATCCTGTTCGACGCCAACACGGCCGGGGAATGGGAGCGAGCGGACCGCTTCGGCGCCGACATCCTCGAGCTGTGCGTCGAGCTGGGCGGCACGGTCACCGGAGAGCACGGCGTGGGCATCGAGAAGATCAACTCGATGTGCGTGCAGTTCTCGCCGGCCGAGCGCGCCGCCTTCTTCGCGCTCAAGCGTGCGTTCGACCCGCCGGGCCTGCTGAATCCGGGCAAGGGCATCCCGACGCTGGCGCGCTGCGCCGAGTACGGGAAGATGCACGTGCAGGGCGGGCGCATCGCCTTCCCCGAGCTGCCCCGCTTCTGACGCGCGAGCGCCCGCGCGCCGCTCACCCCACCGTTCGCTTCCTTCCAGAACCCGCACCAGGACGCCCCCGCTTGCAACCGACCGCCTCCCTCGCGGCCGACGCCGCCCCGAGTGCCGCGACCGGCCCGGTCATCGCCGACGGCGCGCTGCGCGCGCTGCGCGACTGCGTGCGCAGCGCCGACGCGGACCGCCTGCGGCTGCGGCTGCGCGGTGGCGGCACCAAGGACTTCTACGGCGAGCCCGCCGCCGGCGAGGTCCTCGACCTGCGCGCGCTGTCGGGCATCGTGTCGTACGAGCCGACCGAGCTGGTGATCACTGCCCGTTGCGGCACGCCGCTGGCCGAGCTCGAGGCCGCGCTCGCCGAGCGCCGCCAGTGCCTGCCCTTCGAGCCGCCGCACTTCGGCCCGGGCGCCACCGTCGGCGGCATGGTCGCCGCGGGCCTGTCGGGGCCGCGGCGCGCGGCCGCGGGCGCGGTCCGCGACTACATGCTCGGCGCGGTGCTGATGAACGCGCAGGGCGAGCTGCTGCAGTTCGGCGGGCAGGTGATGAAGAACGTCGCGGGCTACGACGTCTCGCGGCTGCTGGCCGGCTCGCTCGGCATCCTCGGGCCGATCGTGCAGGTGTCGCTCAAGGTGCTGCCGGTGCCGGCCGCCGAGGCCACCGTGCTGCTGCCGGCGGGCCTGCGCGAGGCGCTCGACCTGATGAACCGCTGGGGCGGACAGCCACTGCCGGTGTCGGCCACCGCGTGGCATTCGGGCGATCTCGGCGTGCGCTTCTCCGGCGCGCGCGCGGCGGTCGACGCGGCGGTGCACCGCTTCGTCGGGCAGCACGGCGCCGAGCGCGTCGAGCCGGCGCAGGCCGCATCGGTCTGGAGCGGCATCCGCGAGCACACCGATC
>JBIIPQ010000032.1:0-22663 GCA_044342535.1 Burkholderiaceae bacterium | reverse complement strand
ACGGCCCGATCATGGAGCCCCCGGAAAGATGGAACCGCCCGATTCTACGGCCCGCCTAGAATGGGCCGACCAGGATGACGACGACGACCGCGCCGCCACGGCGCGCGGGGAGAGGCATGGCAGGCGGCATGGCAGGCGCAGGATCGGAACCGGGCGCGGTCGCCTGGCCGGACATCGCGGTGTTCGGAGCGGGGGCGGTCGGATTCGCCCGATCCGGTCGCCACGGACGTGCGCGCCGAGCGCTGGACCAAGCGGGTGATGAACCCGACCTTCAACGCCTGTCGGCGCTGACCCGCGGCCGCTACGGCCCGATCGTGGCCGACGCGGGCCTGGGCGCGACCGCCCGCGTCATGATCGACGAATGCGTGGCGGTACCGATGAGCCCCGCGCTGCACCGCGACGGGCCCGAACTCGCCTGCGGGCGCGCGCTGTCGCGCCCGACCAAGTCGCCGCGGGCGGCGCTGCGCCCGACCGGCGCCCGCCTGCTCGAGCGGCTCGCCTTCGACGACCCCCCGCCGGCCCCGCCACCGCAGGGCGGCTCCGACACCGGAGATTCACGATGAGCACCACGATCGCCTTCACCGGCCTGGGCGCGATGGGCGCGCCGATGGCCGAGAACCTGCTGGCCGCCGGCTTCGCGCTGCGGGTCTGGAACCGCGGCCCCGGGCGCACCGAGCCGTTCGCCGCACGCGGCGCCACGGTCTGCGCGACGCCGGCCGAGGCGGTGCGGGGCGCGGCCTTCGTCGTCTCGATGGTGGCCGACGACGAGGCGACCCGGCAGGTGATGCTCGGCGAGCACGGCGTGGTCGGCGCGGCCGCCTCCGGCACGACGATCGTCGACAGCAGCACCAACACGCCGGCGATGGGCCGCGAGGTCTCGCGCGCGGCCGCGGCCCGAGGGGTCCACCATCTCGACGCGCCGGTGTCGGGCAGCATCGCCCAGGCCCGCGGCCGCGAGCTGGTGTTCATGGTCGGCGGCCCGCGGGCCGCGTTCGACGCGGCGCAGCCGCTGTTCGAGGCGATGGGCCGGATGTCGCGCCACATGGGCGACTCCGGCACGGGCGCCACGATCAAGCTGATCAACAACATGCTGTCGGGCACGATGAATGCGGCGCTCGCCGAGGCGATGTCGGTGGCGCTCGCCGCGGGCCTCGACCCGGAGGCGGTCCGCGAGCTGCTCGGCGAGGGGGCGGCCGGCTCGCGGCTCGTGAAGACCAAGATCCCGAAGATGGCCGCGGGCGACTTCTCGCCGCAGTTCCAGCTCGGGCTGATGGAGAAGGACCTGCGCTACTTCCTCGGGCTGGCTCAGGAGCTCGACCGGCCGGCGCCGGTCGCGGCGCTGGTGCGCAGTCAGATGCAGTCGGCGCGGCGCGCGGGCCTCGGCACGCAGGACGTGTCGGCGCTGTTCGCGCACATCACCGGACCGCACTGACGGATCGACGGGCCGCGCCGGCCAACGCAAGGCCGCGCCGGCACATCGCCGGTCCGCGCGGACGCGGGGCGCTCAGCCCACCACGCGCGCCATGTGCGCGAGCAGCTCGCGCATCCCGCCCACGCGGGCCTTGGTGACGATGCCGCGGATCTGGGTGCGGACGGTGGAGATGCCCACCTGGTGACGGCGCGCGACGCCGGCCGGCGACTCGCCGTCGGCCAGCGCCTCGAGCACGCGGGTCTCCTGGGCCGACAGCGCGTGCGCCTGCGCATAGGCCCACAGGCGGCGCAGTCGCCCGGTCGAGTCGTCGCCGACCCGCAGCATCACCGGCGCGTTCGCGCCGCCGGGCTGCAGCGACAGCGAGCGCGCCTCGGCCTCGCGCGACCACAGCAGCCGGCGCCGGCCTGCCCGCGCCTCGTCCAACGCCGCGCGCCAGGTCACGCGCAGCCGCAGGTCGGCCGGCACGACGCGGCCCCGCTCGAGCATCAGGGTGTCGCCGGCCTGCAGCAGCAGCCGCGCGGCCCGGTTCGCGCCCAGCAGCGCGCCGTCGGCCGACAGCGCGAGCCAGGGATCGTCGATCAGGTCGGCCAGATCCTGGCCGGCGACGGCAGCATGGCCCGGGATCGGCGACGGCGGGTTCGGCGACACGCGCGCCGAAGGCGCGGTGCCCGGCAGGGACGGGGCGTGCAGTTCTGGGGAAGCGGAGGTGAACAAGGCGGACTCCCGGTTGGACCGACGGCGAGTCCTTAGTCTTGCGGACCCGCGGCGCCGCCACCATCCGACGTATGGCCAGTCCGGGGGGGCCGCGGGCACTGGCCGATCGGCCAACGCGCGCCCCTTGCTCGGGCAGCGGATCCGGCGGCTCGGCCGGCTCCTCGGGATGCGGCGTCCCGGGCATCGGCCGATCGGACACGATCGAGACACGAACGCGGACGGAACATGACGGCATGCCGACCGCCCGCCGCGCGGCGTCGCGCGGAGTCATCGGCATGACCCGCGCCCGCGCGGGACGCATTGCCGCCCGAACTCGGCAGCGGTTAACCTCGACTGCATCGCGGCGGTCGGACCGCTGCGCCGCACGTCCCGGAGAACCTCCCCCTGATCCCCTATCGGTCACCCATCGGCGTCGGCTCCGACGAGACCGACCGCCTCGCCGCCGCGCGTTCGGTGCGGCTGCGCGCCACGCAGTCGATCCACACCGGACCGGTGGTCGCCGGCATCGCGATCGCCGTCGGCGCGCTGTTCGCCTGGATGGGCGGGAACTGGCCCAGCCTGGCCTGGGGCGCGATCGTCGCCGCCGCCGCGATCGTCAACCAGCGGCTGTGCGTGCCGATCGCCGCGATGCCGGAGGACGCACCGCCCGCCGAGGTCGCGCGCGCCGAGGAGCGGCTGTGGTGGCTGACGGTGATGAACACGATCGCGGTCGGCGCGGGCATCTGGCTGAACTCGCTGCAGACCGAGGATCCGCCGCTGCTGTTCCTCGTGACCATGCTGCTCGCACTCTACTCGCTGGGCGCGCTGATCAATGCGTCGACGCATCCGCCGACCTTCGCGACCGGCGCATGGATCAACTTCGGGTCGATGATCGCGTACTGGGCAACGCACAGCGACGTCGGCTGGGCGCCGGCCCTCGCGCTGACCGGCCTGGGGCTGCTGATGACGCGGTTCTCCCTGCGGATCAGCCAGGACTTCATCGGCTCGGTGCGGATCAGCCGCGAGAAGGACGTGCTGCTCGAGCGTCTGCGCAGCGAGACCGAGGCGGCGCAGCAGGCCCGCCGCGCGGCGGAGGAGGCGAGCCTGTCGAAGTCGCGCTTCCTCGCGGCGGCCAGCCACGACCTGCGCCAGCCCCTGCACACCCTGATGCTGTTCTCGTCGCTGCTCGAGCGCGGCAGCGCCGAGAACCGCCAGCAGTTCGTGCAGCACATCCAGTCGGCGGCCGCGTCGCTCGACAAGCTGTTCTCGGGGCTGCTCGACCTCTCGAAGCTCGATGCCGGCGCGATCAGCGCCTCGGTCACCGAGGTCGGGCTGCGCACCTTGGTCGAGCCGGTGGTCGGCGAGCTGTCGGTGGCGGCCGCCCAGAAGGGGCTGGCGCTGCATCTGCACGTCGACGATGGCCTGCGGGTGCGCACCGATCCGTTCCTGTTCGAACGCGTGCTGCGCAACCTGATCGACAATGCGATCAAGTACACCGAGCGCGGCGAGGTCGAGGTCACGGCCGCCGTCGAGGGACCGCGGGTGCTGCTGGCCGTGCGCGACACCGGCAGCGGCATCCCCGCGGCCGACCTCGAACGTGTCTTCGACGAGTTCCACCAGCTGCGCAACCCCAACCGCGCACCCGAGCGCGGCTCGGGCCTGGGCCTGGCGATCGTGCGGCGGCTCTGCGAACTGCTCGGTCACCGCATCGAGCTGCGCTCGGCCGAGGGCGCGGGCAGTACCTTCACCGTCGCGCTCGAGCTCGTCGCCGGCACGGCCGCCACGCCCGATGCGCCCGATGCGCCGCAGGCGCACGCCGGCGGCGGCACGGGCGAGCCGGCGGCACCCGACTCGCTCGACGTCCTGGTGCTCGACGACGACCATCGGGTGCGCGTCGCGATGACCGAGATGCTGCTCGCGTGGCGCTGCCGGCCGCATGTGTTCGAGACCACCGAGGCGCTGCTCGCAGCCCTGGCCGGCTGGCGGGGGCCGCCGCCCGCGGCGCTGATCGCCGACTACCGGCTGGGCGGCGGCGGCGACGGATTCGACGCCATCGCGCGGGCCCGCTCGCTGTGCCCCGGCCTGCCCGCGGCGATCGTGACCGGCGACCTCGAGACCGCCGACAGCGGCCCGGACCGCGCGGCCGATGTGGCGGTCTACCGCAAGCCGGTCTCGGAGCGGACGCTGGCCGCGTGGCTGCGGCGCAGCGTCAGCGAGCGTGTGCCGGGCAGCGTGCCGGAACGCTGACGCCGAGCCGCGCGGTGGCGTAGACCGCCTCGGTGCGGTCGGCGACGCCGAGCCTCTGCAGCGCGACCGACAGGGCATCGTCCACCGCGTCCTCGGAGAGCTCGAGCTCGCGGGCGATGGTGTCGCGGGTCAGGCCTTGGACCGAGCGTCCGAACACCTCGGACTGCCTGGCGGACAGGCCGTCGACGACCGCCGACAGCGGACGCATGCCTGCCACGGCGCGGCCGCGCAGCGCCTGCGGCGGCAGGTAGGTGCCACCGGCCAGCACTCGGCGCAGCGCGTCGGCGAACGCCGCCGGCGACGAGGACTTGGGGATGAACCCGGCAGCGCCGGCCGCGATCGAGCGGCGTACCAGGCAGGGATCATCCTCGCCCGACACGACGATCTGGGTCGCGCAGGCGAAGGCGGCACGCACGTCCGCGATCGCGGCCTCGCCCGACGGACCGGGCATCGAGAGGTCGAGCAGCACCAGGTCGATCGGCTCGTCACGGTAGCCGCGCGCCTCGGCGCAGCTGCCCGCCTCGAGGACGCGGACCCCGGCATCGATCTCCGCGAGCAGGAACCTGAGCCCGCTGCGGAACACCGTGTGGTCGTCGATAAGCAGCAGGTTCATCGCGAGTCGGCGAAAGGAGGGACGAGGGGGAGGGACCCTCGGCCTGGATTACACGCGAGGCGGGGGGTCCGTGCAATTGCCCGGATGGCCTAAGCCTTTTGGCCTATCGACCCGACACGCCGGCGGGCTTGACCGGGCTGGCATGGCCACGCTTACATACGGCGGATGAACGAGCCGAGCGCCGCGCGGGAACCCCGCCCTCCCCTGTCCCGAACGCGCTTCGCGCAGCCGGCCGAGTCCTTCCTGGCGGAGCATCCGTGGCCCGGGACCCGCGCCTGCGACGTGGTGGTCATCGGTTCGGGCTACGGCGGCAGCTTCGCCGCGCTCGAGCTCGCCGCCGACCACCGCAGCGTCTGGGTGTTCGAGCGGGGCCGGGAAATCGTCGCCGGCGAGTTCGCCGAGACCCTCGGCGAGCTGCCCGGCCACGTGCAGTTCACGCGCGCCGCGGACGGCGTGCCGCGCGGCTACCGGGACGCGCTCTTCGACCTCAGGATCGACGACGACGCGATGGCGCTGGTCGGCTGCGGGCTGGGCGGCGGCTCGCTGATCAATGCCGGCGTGTTCCTCGAGCCGCGCGACGAGGTGCTCGACGACCCGCGCTGGCCGCAGTCGATCCGCAGCGACCGCGCGGCGCTGCGCCAGGCCTACGGCTGGGCGCGGACCGTGATCGGCGTGACCCCGCTCGAGGCGCCCGAGCGCTTCCCCAAGTACCAGGCCCTGGAGCGGCTCGCCCGCGCGATCCCCGAGGCCCGGGTCACCGCCGCGCCGATCGCGGTGGCCGGTCGAGACGGCACGAGCGCGGTCGGCGTCGAGCGTCGGGCGTGCATCGCCTGCGGCAACTGCGTGACCGGCTGCAACCACGGCTCGAAGAACACGCTGCACGAGAGCGCCATTCCGCTCGCGGCCGAGCGCGGCGCACGCTTCTGGACCGGCGCGCAGGCCGTGCGCGTGTCGCGGGCAGCACCGGGCGCCCGCGTGCCCGGCAGTGGCGCGCCGGCCCGCTGGGTGGTGCGCTTCGAGCGCATCGCCACGCTCGGTGCGGGCCACGAGCGGGCCGACAGCTTCGAGGTCCTCGCCAACGTGGTGGTGATCGCGGCGGGCGCGCTCGGGTCGGCCGAGCTGCTGATGCGATCGGCCTCCGACACGCTGCCGATGCCGCGCACGCTGGGCCGCCGGTTCTCCGGCAACGGCGACCTGCTGTCCTTCGGCTGGGGCCAGCGCACGCCCGTGCACGCGGTCGCCCGACCGGACGACGCGGCGCAGGGACGGCCGCCGGTGGGGCCGACCATCGTCGGCGTGATCGCCACGCACGGCGCAGGCACCACGCCCGGCGCGCTGCCCCGCGACGCGGTGCTCCAGGAGGGCGCCGTGCCCGCGGGCATGGCGCCATTGATCGGCACGCTGCTGTCGGCGGCCGGCACGGTGCAGTCGATGACCAACGCGCGGGCGCCCTCGCAGCATGCCTGGGCGGACGGAGGCGACCCGGCCGCGATGCGTGACGACCTGCCCGATCGCAGCCAGGTGCTGCTCGCGATGGGCCGCGACGGCGCCACCGGCTCGATCACGCTCGAGGCGCCCGCGGGCGACCGCCGCCGGCGGCTGCGCTTCAGCCTCGACTACGCGCCCGCGGACCCGACCATCGCCGGCATCGAGGCCGCCCTCGAGCACGCCGGACGCGCGGGCGGCTTCGACGGCGGCTTCCACATGCCGAACCCGGCCTGGCGGCTGCTGCCCGCAGCGGCCGAGTCCATCTTCGGCACGACCGACCGCAGGCTGGTGACCGTGCACCCGATCGGCGGCTGCGTGATGGGCGAGCACCGCGAGGCCGGAGCGGTCGACGACATCGGCCGCGTGTTCGACCCGGCCTCGTCGGACCCGAGCGCGGTGCACGACGGGCTGCACGTGCTCGATGGCGCGATCCTGCCGAGCGCCCTCGGCGTCAATCCGATGGCGACGATCGCAGCGGTCTCGGTCCGCGCGGCACGCCGGATCGCCCGCGCGCTCGATGCCGAGGCCGATCGCCGGCTCGTCGCGCCGCCTGCGGCCGGACCGTGGGCGGTCCGCGTGCGGCCCCGCGCACACGGGCCGCAGGGTCTGCCGGCCGGGACCACCGACGGTGGCGCCGGAGCGCGGGCGCCCGTCGGCGCGACGCCCGTTCCCACGCCCCCCGGCACCCGGCTGGGGTTCACCGAGGCCCTGCTCACCGAGCCGGGCGAGCGGCTGCCGCTCGGCGCGCTGGCGCCCGTCTTCGACACGGTGCAGCCGCCGCTGCAGGGCGGCACGGCAGCCGCGCTGCAGGCCGGGCAGGCTCGACTCGCGCTGCGCATCGACGCGGACATCGACCCCTGGCGCTGGGTGGCCGATCCGGCCCTCGCCTGGACGGGCGCGGCGACGCTGTCGGTGGTCGACGCGCGCGGCGCGGCGCCGGGCGGCATCGAGCGGACCGTCCTGCACGGGACCTGCACGCTGCACCTGCTGCGCGCCGATCCGCCTGGCAATCCGTTCACGCTCGGTTGGCGCCTGATCGGCTCGCTGCGCGCGTTCTTCACGCGACGCCCCGGCGGCCGCTTCCTGGCCGAGCTGGCGCGCACGCTGCGGGAGCACGGCGCGCGTGCCGCCTGGGACAGCCTGCGCCTGTTCATGCGCGCGCTGCGCATGCACACCACGCACCGGACGCTCGACTACACCGTGACGCTGCCGGTCCCCGGCGGCTCGCCGCTCGTGCTGCAGGGCGGCAAGCGGCTGGCCTACACCGGCGGCGCCCGCAACGTCTGGGACGCCCTGCTGCGCCTGGACCTGCAGCCGACCCGCGACGGGCGCCGCGGCGCGCCATGGGCGATGCAGGTCGACGTGCTCGACCTGCTGGCGCGCGGTCCGTACCAGCTGCGGGGCGCGCCCGACACGCCGCATGCGGTGGCCGCGTTCTCGGCGGTCGGAGCGCTGTGGCTGCGGGCGCTGGCGCAGACCCACTACTGGAGCTTCCGCGGCCCCGACCGGGACGCGCCGAACCTGCGCCCGATGGCGTACGCGCCGCTGTCGGCGCTGAGGCTGGCCGACGGCACCCGCGTCGATCCGGAACCGTTCGCCTTCAGCGTGCCGCGCACCGAGCACTCGGCCGAGCGCATCACGCTGCGGCTGTCGCGCTACCGCGCCCCCGCGAACGAGCGACGCACGGCGCGCGGGCCGATGCTGTTCATCCACGGGCTGGCGCACGGCGGCGAGGTCTACACCACGTCGAGCGTCGACTGCCCGATGGCCGCGTGCTTCGTCGACGCCGGCTGGGACGTGTGGGTGCTCGACCACCGGCTCTCGAACCTGCTGGGCGACACGCCGCGCCAGGCGTCGACGATCGACGACGTGGCCGCCTGCGACCTCCCCGGCGCATTCGCGAAGATCGAGGCGGTGCTGCATGCGCAGGAAACGCCCCCCTCCGACGGGATCCGGGTGTTCGCCCACTGCGTCGGCGCGGCGGCGCTGTCGATCGCGGTGCTGTCGGGCCGCCTCACGCGCGACGACGGTCGTTCGCGGATCTCGGGGCTGGTGATGCATGCCGTGCATCCGTGGACGGTGCCCTCGCGCTGGAACCGCGTGTCGGCGTCGCTCGCGGCGTTCTACCGCGACGTGGTCGGGGACCAGGTGCTCGACCCGCTGCCCGGCTCGCCGGCCGGCGGGATGGACCAGGTGATCGATCGCCTCGCGGCCTCGATCCCGTGGGACGGCACGGCGAACGAGATACACCTCGCCGACGCGGATCGGCGCGGCGAGGATCCGACCGATCACGAACGCTACGGCGACCTGATCTGCAACCGGATGACGCTGTTCTACGGACGCGAGTGGGACCACGACAACCTCGACCCCAGGACGCATTCGCGGCTGCACGAGCTGGTCGGACCGGCGCACCTGTCGGTCTTCAAGCACCTGTTCTACATCCTGCGACGCCAGCGGCTCACCGATGCGCACGGCCGCAATGCCTACCTGTCGCAGAAGGCGCTCGGCACGCACTGGACCTTCCCGACGCTGTTCGCCACCGGGCGGGCCAACGGCGTCTTCGATCCGGCGAGCGCGGCCCGCACCTTTCTGGCGATGTCGCTGCTGCGGCGCACGGTACCCACCATCGGGCGCTGCGGGATGTACCTGCCCGACGGGATCGGCCACATGGACTTCCTGTTCGGGCGGCACAACGGTGCGCCCGCGCCCGCGGCAGGCGGCGAACACAAGCCCGGTGCCGGCCTGCAGGCGACGCTGTGCGCGTTCATCGACGACCCGCAGCGCTGGCTCGACGACCGCGACGCCTCGCACGGCACGACGGATCTGCAGGACGCGGTCCGGCTCAGCCCGCAGGTCGAGGTCGACGCCACGCCCTGGGTCGGGCCGATGCTGCGCTACACGCTCGAGCCGAAGCGCTTCGAGCTGGAGGTGTGGATCGAGCTGCGGCCGTTCCGCAGCGTGCGCGTGCAGCCCGCGCCGGGCTCGGTCTGGGTGCACGAGCGGCTCGACGATGCGCTGCCCGGCGACTACCGGCGGCTGACCTGGGAATGCCCGCTCGGCGACGGCGGCCCGCTGCCCGACATCCCGCATCCGTACATCGACACCGGCGTCGACCTGGATCCGGACGGGCTCGGTACGGACGGGCTCGGTACGGACGGGCCCGGGACGCCCGACGACTGGGACGCCGCGCCCGAGCTGCGCGAACTCTCCGACGCGTACCTGGCCCGGCGGGTCGCCATCACCGACACCTGGAGCCGCGCGCCGTGGCTGCGCCACCTCTTCGAGCTGCGTGCCGCGGGCGATCGCGCGCCGCGCAGGATCACCTTCCTGTTGGGGTCGTGCCGCTGGCCGGGGCTCGCCTTCGAGCGCGGCGCCGCGGCCGCCCCGATCGCCGCGATGAACGCCCGCGTGAAGCAGGACGCACCGACCATCGACGCGCTGCTGCTGCTGGGCGACCAGGTCTACGTCGACGCCACCGCCGACCTGTTCGATACCGGCATCCCGGAGGAGCGCGCCTCGCAGCGCTACCGCGAGGCGTTCTCGGGCGAATCGCTCGCCGACGAGCAGCTGCCCAGCCCCGAGATGGCGACGCTGCTGGCGAGCCTGCCGACCTGGACGGTCGTCGACGACCACGAGTTCGGCGACGACTGGCCGGGCGCCTCGTCCACGTCGGCGCTGCCGGGCGGACTCGCGACACCGCTGCCGGCGCGGTTCAGGGAAGGCTTCGGCGCTGCGCTCGCCTACCAGTGGCGCGGCCTGCGTGTCGGCACGCCGCCGCAGACCCCGTCCCACGACGGCAACCGCGTGACGCGCGGCTTCTGGTTTCCGTTCGAGGCGGCGACGCTGCGCTGCTTCGCGCTCGATGCACGTACCGAACGGACGCGGCGCAGCGCGAGGTCCTGGAAGGACGACCGGATCATGAGCCGAGCGCAGCACGAGGCGCTCGCGGACTGGCTGAGGACCGGCCCGACGGGCCCCGCGGCGGCGCCCCGGCTGCTGCTGTGCGGCAGCCCGATCGGCCTGCCGCGTGCGAGCGAGCTCGACGACGCGGCGGCGACCGCGCTGCGCGCCGACGACTGGCACGGCTACCCGGCGAGCTGCCGCGCGCTGCTGCGGGCGGTGCTCGCCTGCGAGGGCGCGCCGGTGATGCTGCTGTGCGGCGACCCGCACTACTCGTGCGTGGTCGAGATCGAGATCGAGGACCGCGTCGATCCCGGGCGCCCCCGCGGCCGGCTGATCGTCGTGGTCGCCTCGGGCCTGAACACCACGCTGCCGTTCGCCAACGGCAGCCCGCGCGAACTCGCCCGCGGCCGCGTACGGCTGCCGTTCTCGGACGATGCCACGCTGGTTGCCCATGCGCGGGTGCTGGGCGCCGAGGCCACCGAGCCCCGGCATTTCACTCAGCTGGGCGTTCGGCGCGATGCCGCGGGACACTGGGCGCTCGAGGTCGAGCAGGTCGACGAGCGCGGTGCGGCGATCACCGCGCTCGAGGTGCCGCTCTAGGTCCGCCCGCCTGCTGCAGCGCGCGCACCAGCCGTTCGGCGTCGATCGGCTTGCCCAGCACCGGCAGGCCGGCCGCGTCGGCCGCGCGCACCGCCTCGGGCGTCCGGTCGCCGCTGATGAGGATCAGCACCAGGCCCGGCCAGCACTCGCGCAGCCGCAGTGCCAGCTGCAGGCCGGAGTCGCCGCGTCCGAGACGCAGGTCGACGAGGGCCGCGTCCGGGCGGTCGGCGAGCGCGCTCGCCATCGCCTCGGCCGGGTCGGCGGCGACGCTGACGCGAGCGCCCCGGTCCTCGAGGACGAAGCGGGTGCCGGCGCGCACCGCCGGCTCGTCGTCGACGACCAGCACGTGAAGGCCGACGAGCGCGCCTGCCGACGCGCCCTCGGCGGGTGCGGCGAACGCTTCCCCGGGCGCCGCGTCGGGCGCCAGCGGCAGTTCGAGCCGCAGGGTCGTGCCGGCATCGGGCTCGGTGTGCAGGCGCAACGACGCATCGAGGCGCTGCACCAGCCTCGCGGCCACCGCAGGCGCGAGATCCCCCGAGGGATCCGGGGGCACACGCATGTCGGTGAGCCGCGCGAGCTCCTCGGGCTCCAGCGCGCGACCGCTGTCGATCACCTCGATCACGCACCGGCCCGCCTCGCGGCGTGCCTCGATCGTCACGCCACCGGACGCGGTCCGTGCGATCGCGCCGGCGGCGAGCGTGCGCAGCACCCGCTCGAGCAGCCGGCGATCGGTGTCGGCCCGCAGTCCGGGCTCGAGTTCGTGGCCGAGGCTCAGCCCGTGCAGGACCGCCAGCGGCTCGAGCGACGCGATCACCCGCCGCACCACGTGCTCGGTCTCGACCGGCTCGCGCTCGGGGTGCAGCGTACCGCCCTCGAGCCGCGACAGGTCGAGCAGCGTCTCGAGGTCGTGGGCCAGGTCCTGCCCCGAGCCGTCGACGCGCCGCGCGAGCTCGGCGGCACGCGGCTCGAGCGGCTGCTCGCCGAGCGACGCGGTGAACAGCCGCAACGCGTAGACCGGCTGTCGCAGCCGGTGACCGATCGCGGCGATGGTCCGGGCGGTGGCACCCTCGGCCGCGCGCAGGCGGGCGAGGACATCGTCGTGGCTGGCGCCGAGCGCGGCCCGGGCCGCGCGCAACCCGTGCGCCTCGGCCCGCAGGGCATCGAGCTCGCCGGCTCGCAACCGCAGCAGCACCACGACCCCGCACAGCAGCGCGGCGATGCCGACCCGGACACCGACGGACAGCGTGTCCGCGGGCACGAGCAACCAGCCGAGCGCCGAGCCGCCGAGCAGCAGCGCGCACGCCGTCGCCGGGCGCCCCCCGCCGGCACCGATCGAGGTCAGCGCCGCCAGCGCGACGACCACCAGCGTGAGCAGCCCGCGCTCGGCATCGGGCAGCCACGGGGCGGCGACGGCGACCGCGGCGAACGCGGCCGCGCTCGCGATGCCGATGCCGCCCGCGCGGCGCAGCCGCGCCGGCGCGGGGCGGGCCGTGTCCGCCGCCAGACGCTCCAGCGCCCGCCCGCGGGCCAGCATGACCAGCGCCGCGGCGCCGACCCAGCCCGCCTGCACGCCGGCGGGCAGGTGCCCGAACGTCACGCCGAACAGGGCGAACACGGCGAGCGCCACCGGCCAGGCATCGTCGCGCGCCTGCCGAGCCAGGCGCTCGAGCGCGGCCTGCTGCGCGTCAGTGGAGGCCGCGGCGGGCCCGATCGGGTCGGTGCGCACGCCCGCGGGCGCGCCGACCCGGACCTCAGCCGACATGCGGCGCGGGACCCGCCAGTCCGAGCCGTGCGGCCGCGAAGACCGCCTGGGTCCGGTTGTCGACGCCGAGCACGCGGAATGCGGCCGACAGGTGCTGCTTGACCGTCCCCTCCGACACGCCGAGGTCGCGGGCGATCGCCTTGTTGGACTTGCCGCGGATGGCGAGCATCAGCGAATCGACCTGGCGCGGCGTGAGCGACTCCAGCACGCCGGCCGAGGCCACCGGCGCGCGGCCTGCCGCGATCACGGGCGCCGCGTCGGCGCGCAGCACCTGGGGCGGCAGGTAGACCCCGCCGGCCAGCACGAGCCGCAGCGCACCGATCATCACGCTGGGGGTGGAGGTCTTCGGGATGAACCCCGAGGCGCCGTCCTCGATCGTCGCGCGGATCAGCTTGGGGTCCTCCTCGCCCGACAGCGCGACCACGGTCGCGTCCGGCATCCGCTCGCGGATCATCGCGAGCGCCGGCTGCCCGCTCAGGCCGCACAGGTGCAGGTCGAGCAGGACCAGGTCGGGCCGCTCGTCCATCGCGACCGCGGCCTCGACCGAGTCGGCCTCGAGCACGCGCGCGGACACGCCGAGATCGGCCAGCAGCAGGCGCATGCCGCCGCGGAACAGGGCATGGTCATCGACGACGAGCAGCGTGATCATGGGGCGGCGCTCAGGCCGCCTTGTGCCGCCGCCCCAGCAGGAAGGTGTAGCCCTTCGGCCCGTAGTGCTCGGTGTGCGGCTGGTCGGCCGCGACCTCCAGCACGTCGCCCGGGCGGAAGGTGCGCGCACCGCCCCCGCAGTCGATCGTCGCCTCGCCGTCGAGCACCAGGGCGAGCACGTCGTACGGATGCGAATGCAGCTCGATGACGACGTTCGCCTCGAGGGTCTTCGTCAGGATCTCGTCGAAGCCCTCGCGCTCGAGGCGCGACACGAAGGCGGTGCGCTCGGCGTCGGTGGGCATGGCGTTCGAAGTCTGCATGGTCGGGGCTCCCGGTTCAGTAGGTGTAGACGCCGCGCCCGGTCTTGCGGCCGAGCCAGCCGGCCGCGACCATCTCCTTGAGCAGCGGACAGGGACGGTACTTGGAGTCGTTGAACTCGTCGACGTAGACGTTCATCACCGCAAGGCACACGTCCAGCCCGATCAGGTCGGCGAGCGCCAGCGGCCCGATCGGGTGGTTGGTGCCGAGCCGCATGCCGGCGTCGATGTCCTCGGGCGAGGCCAGGCCCTCGGCGAGCACGAAGAACGCCTCGTTGATCATCGGCACCAGGATCCGGTTGACGACGAAGCCCGGCGCGTTCTTCACGGTGATCGGCGACTTGCCCAGGCGCACCGCGAGGTCGCGCACCAGCTCGTGAGTGGTGTCGCTGGTCTGCAGGCCGCGGATGATCTCGACCAGCGCCATCATCGGCACCGGGTTGAAGAAGTGCATCCCGATGAAGCGGTCGGGACGCTTCGTGGCGCCCGCGAGCTTGGTGATCGAGATCGACGAGGTGTTGGTCGCGACGATCGCGTCGGGCCCCAGCAGCGCGTCGAGCTGCTGCAGGATCTTCACCTTCAGCGCCTCGTTCTCGGTGGCGGCCTCGATGACCAGGGGCAGGTCCTTCAGGTCGTCGTACGAGGTCGAGCCGGTGATCCGTGCCAGCGCCGCATCGCGGTCGGCCTCGGACAGCTTGTCCTTCTTGACGAGGCGCTCGAGGCTGGCCGCGACGGACTTCAGGCCGCGATCGACCGCGGGCTGCGCGACGTCGACCATCGTGACCGCGATGCCGCAGACGGCGCAGGCCTGCGCGATGCCGTGGCCCATGGTGCCGGCGCCGATGACGCCGATTCGCGAGATGCTCATGACCGATCCGTGCAGGCGAGAAGAAGGCCCCGCATTGTAGGGGCAGGCCACGTCGGGAGCGTGACGTCCCGGCGTCGGCGCGGCGTGCTCCCGCGGCTCAGCCGCCGATCAGGCCCTGCAGGTCGTCCCAGCCGTAGGCGACCTCGTCGAGCCGCTGGGCGCCGACGGTGGAGGTGCGCTCGGCCGCGACCCGACCGCCCAGCCGCTCGTAGAAGGCGCGGGCCGGGTCGTTGCGGGCCAGCGCCCAGACGACCATCGAGCCCAGGCCGCGGCGGTCCAGACCGCGCGCCATGGACCGCATCAGCCGCGTCCCCAGGCCGTGGCGCTGCGCATCGGGCATCAGGTAGATCATCCAGACCTCGCCCTGGCGGCGGGCCGCGCCCGGGCCGCGCGCGACGCCGCCGGTCGCGAAGCCGACCACGCGGCCGTCGTCGTCGGCGGCCACCCGGGTGAAGCCGGCAGCGGGGGCGGGATCGAAGGTGCGCAGGTAGCGGTCGCGGCCAGCGTCGACCGAGAGCGCGTCGAGGTAGGCGTCGTCGATGATCCCTCGGTACGAGGCCCGCCAGCTCGCGACGCGCACGCGGGCGATCGACTCGGCGTCGATCGCCGTGGCTTCGCGGATCAGCGGTGAGAGGGTCTGCACCATGACCGCATCATGACACGCCGGACGCGCCGGGTGCATCCGTCGGATCTCCGGTGTAGAAGTCCGGGAAGCGTTCGCGAACCCACTCCCCCTTCGACGACCACGCGATGCAGGTGTCGACGACGACCGGCTTGTCGCGCGGCGCGTCGTCGTAGCGCTTGACCCGGGTCTCGCGCATCGACTGGAAGGCCACGGTCGCCATCTGCTGCAGCATCTCCCGGATGTGGGTGCAGCCCTCGACGCCGCCGATCCGCTCGGCCGCGGCCTTGAGGAAGCCCTTGCGGATCGACAGGCCCACCAGCCGCGAGAAGTTGTCGGCGCCGACGGTGCAGACCTCCTTCGGCGAGGCCAGGGTGCGGGCCTCGAACGCGCGGATCGTGCCACCGGCGTCGACCGTCATGGTCACGACCATGTGGTGCATCGGCTCGCCGGCGGGCAGCGGGCCGCGGGCCCACAGCGGCATGTCGTAGTGCTTGACGTCGGTCAGCCGGGCCTCGATGTCGAGCATGCCGTCCGGCCGTGCATAGCCGTCGAGTCGGATGGTGCGGGTATGCAGGGGCGTGCGCGCCTCGGTCATCGCGATGCTCTCGGTTCGGACCGTGCATTGAAGCACAGGCGCGCGGGGGCTACAGTGGACCGATTCCGTACGCGTACCAGGAACGAAGTCGCCCCGCCGCCGCGCCCGCGAGCGCTGGCTCGCGGCCCATCCGAAGGCCGCACGCCATGTCGACTTCGGTGACTTCGCGTTCCGGCGGACCGCGTGCACGGGCGCGAACCTGAACGGCGGCTTCGGCCGCGCCTGGCGGCTCGAGCCCGCGGACCTCGCGGGCCCGGACGGGCTCAGCGGTTCGCCGGCAGCGTGACGGGCAGCACGCCGGTGCGCTCGGGCTCGGCCGCAGGCTTGCCGGACAGGTGCGCAGGCGCCGCGACGGCGGCCGGCGGCTCGTCCAGCCCCTTCTGCTCGGCGAGGAACTGCTCGACCAGGTCGAAGAACCGGTCGTAGAAGCGGCCGGGCGGGATCGTCTCGCTGCCGATCTTGACCAGCGAGTCGGTGGCCGAGGCCAGCGGCAGCGAGATCGAGCCGAAGGGGCTGACGCCCACGCTGGCAGACATCGGGTTCTTCTTCAGCGCGTAGCGGTCCTGGACGGCGCTCGCGAACGCCACCGAGGTGGGCTGGCCGCGTGCGAGCGGCGAGCACACGACGTGGAACTCGATCTGCACGTGCGACTCGGCCTCGGGCTGGAAGCGCTTGCGCGCGTCCATCTGCTCGTCCTGCGCGGTCTGCACGATGTAGCCCTGGCTGAGCAGCGCGCGGCGCGCGGCGTTGCAGGTGTCGGCGGGCGAGGCGACGAACTCGCGCGAGAAGGCGGTCGGGCGGTCGAAGACCTCGCGCTCGTAGACACGGACCGGCTCGCCGCCGCCGAACGTGCCGCAGCCGGCCGCGATCGCGGCCGTGCCGAGCAGCAGCGCCCGCAGCAGGGGGACAGCGTGTTGCGTGGCTCGGTTCGTCATGCGGCACCCTCGGCTTCGGTTGCGTCGAAGTCTACCCGTCGCAGGCGACCGCCTGCCTGACGGTCATCCCCCATCACGGGTCACCGGTCGGTCGGCGCACCGGCCCCGCTCCAGCCACGCTCCAGCCACGCTTCAGCCAAGCACCTCCCTCGCCACGATCTCCCGCTGGATCTCCGAGGACCCGCCGAAGATCGTGTAGGCCCGCGCGTTCAGGTACTGCGCGACCAGCGGGCGCGCCTCGTCGTCGAGGCCCGCGGCCGACACCGCGTCGTGCATCGGACGCCCGGTCTCCCAGGCGAGCGCATCGGCGCCGAGCAGGCGCACGCCGAGCCGCGTGATCGACTGCTGGATCTCGCTCCAGCGCAGCTTGAGCATCGAGGACACCAGGCCGCCCGGGTTCTGGCCGACCTGCATCGTGGCCATCACGCGCAGCTCGGTCGCCTCGAGCGCATCGACGTCGACCTCCACCGCCGACATCGCGAGCGCGAGGTCCGGATCCTCGAGCAGCCCGCGTCGCCCGGCGAGCGCGACCAGGCGCTCGAGCGCCGCGCGCAGCCGCGCCGCGGCGATCGCGCCGCCCCGCTCGAACTCGAGCAGGTACTTGGCCACGGTCCAGCCCTGCCCCTCGTCGCCGACGCGGTCGGCCACCGGCACGCGCACGCCGTCGAAGAACACCTGGTTGACCTCGTGGTCGCCGCTGGCGCTGCGGATCGGGCGCACGGTGATGCCGGGACTCGCCATGTCGATCAGCAGGAAGCTGATGCCGTCCTGGCGGCGCGCCGAGTCGGCGCCGGTGCGCACCAGCGCAAACATCCGGTTCGCATGGTGGGCGTGCGTGGTCCAGATCTTGGTGCCGTCGACGACGTAGTGGTCGCCGTCGCGCACCGCGCGCGTCGACAGCGACGCGAGGTCCGAGCCCGAGCCGGGCTCGGAGTAGCCCTGGCACCAGGTGTCCTCGCCCGACAGCATCCGCGGCAGGTAGTGCGCGCACTGCGCGGGCGTGCCGAAGCGCATGATCACCGGCCCCGCCATCCGCAGCCCCATCGGCGACAGGGGCGGTGCGCCGGCACGCGACAGCTCGGTCTCCCAGATCCAGCGGCGCACCAGCGGCCAGCCGGTGCCGCCGTGCTCGACGGGCCACGCCGGCGCGACCCAGCCGCGCGCGTGCAGCGCGCGGTGCCAGCGCAGACAGACCTCGTGCTCGGAGAACACCGAGGTGTTGAGCCGCGTGGCGCGGACCAGATCGGGCGTGAGCCGCTCGCGCAGGAAGGCGCGGACCTCGTCGCGGAAGGCCAGGTCGTCGGCATCGAGGGTCGGGGTCATCGGGTCGCCTCGGTCGCGGTGCGCAGCGTGGCGTGGCGGCGCAGGTGCCAGTCGGGGGCGCCGAGCATCGCATCGAGCGCGAGCTGACGCTTGAGGTGCCGCGCGATGCGCAGCTCGTCGGTGACGCCCATGCCGCCGTGCAGCTGGATCGCCTCCTCGGCGACGCGGCGCGCGACCGTGCCGACCTTGGCGCGGGCGCCGGCGGCGGCCCGCGCATGAGCCCGGTCGTCGCCGCTGCGGGCCGCGTCGTCGAGCGCGAGCACGGCGGCGAGTGCCGAGGAGCGCGCCTCCTCGACCGCGATCGCGAGGTCGGCGACCCGGTGGCGCAACGCCTGGTTCGTGGCGAGCGGCCGGCCGAACTGCACGCGCGTGCGCAGGTAGGCGACGGTCTCGCGCAGCAGCGTGTCCATCGAGCCGACCGACTCGGCGCAGGCGACGACCAGCGCGCGGTCGTCCACGCGCGCCGACTCGGCCGCGCCGACGCCGGCGAGCCGCGCGTCGGCCCCGACGCGCACGCCCTCGAGGTCGAGGCGGCAGGCGCGCCCGCCGTCGACGGTGTCGACCGGCGTCGCGTGGAGGCCGGGCGCGGCCGGCGTCACCACGAACACCGCTCGCTCGCCGTCGCCGATCGAGGCGCCGACGAGCCAGGCGTCGGCGCCGTCGCCGCCGGGCACGGTGCGCTCGATGCCATCGAGCACCCAGCCATCGGCCTCGCGGCGGGCGCGGGTCGCGTCGGGGCGCACGCGGCCCCGGCCACCGCGCTCGCAGGTCGCGGGCACCAGACGCGCCGCGCCATCGGCGAGCGCCGGCAGCCAGCGTGCCCGCAGCGCGCCGTCGGTGCAGGCCGCGAGGAGGCCGGCGGCCTGCACGGCGACCGGCAGCCACGGATCCGAGGCCGGGCCCGCGCCCAGCGCCTCGGCGAGCGCGCAGGCCTCGGCCAGGTCCTGGCCGAGGCCGCCGTCGGCTTCGGGCACGAGCATGGCGAGCCAGCCGAAGCCGGCGATCGCGCGCCAGCGGGCGTCGGCCGGCAGGGCCTCGGCATCGGCGATCCAGCGCGTCGCCGCGTCGGCGAGCAGGCGCTGCTCGGTGCTGCGTTCCAGACTCATCGGGTTCCTTCGTGCGGAGGTGGTCGGGGCGCGGTGCTCAGGCCGCCGGCGGCTTCGGGCGCAGCGCCTCGGGCAGCCCGGCCGGATCGACCGGCAGCCCGAAACGCAGCATGTTGTGGGCATGGCAGACGTGGTGCAGGCCGAAGGCCGCGTCGATCGCGTTCGACTGGCCCATGATGTCGACGCTGCGGTTGACCGCCTCCTTGGCGAGCCGCACCGCGAGCGTCGGCATCGCGGCGATCCGCACGGCCATCTCGAGCACCGTCTCGTCGAGCCGTTCGCGCGGGACGACGCGGTTGACCATGCCGAGCCGGTGCGCCTCGTCGGCGGTCCAGGACTCGGCGAGGAACAGCAGCTCCTTGGCCTTGCGCGGGCCGAGCTCCCAGGGGTGCGCGAACCACTCGACGCCGAGCACGCCCATCGCGACCACCGGGTCCCGGAAACGCGCGTCCTCGGAGGCGACGATCAGGTCACAGGCCCAGGCGAGCATCAGTCCGCCCGCGATGCACTGGCCGTGGACGGCGGCGATCGTCGGCTTGGACAGCTCGCGCCAGCGGCGCGTCATCTGCAGGTAGACCTCCTGCTCGTGCGCGAAGCGGCCCTCGGCACCGGGCGCGTCGAACCCCGACCAGGTGCCGACGGTCTTGGGCCGCGGCGTCTCGCCCAGGCGTTCGCGCAGGTCGTGACCGGACGAGAAGTGCGGGCCCGAGGCCGCCAGTACGATCGCGCGCACGCCCGGGTCGGCGACGGCACGGTCGAAGGCCGCGTTCAGCTCGTAGAGCATCGCCAGGTTCTGCGCGTTGCGCACCTCGGGGCGGTCGAGCACGATCCGGGCGACGCCCGGCGCGGGCGCCTCGATGCGCAGCGTCTCGAATCCGCCCGGCCCGCTGGTGTCCATCCCGTGTCTCCCCGCCTGGTGCAGCGTCCGATGGTACCGGCACCTCAGCGGCGCAGCATCCACTGCAGCTGGATGAACGGAACCAGTCCGAACCCGATCTGCCCCACCAGGCCGAGCAGCCCGGCGGGCATGCGCAGCGCGGCGAGCTGCTCGGCCGCGCCGCGCCCGAAGAGCAGCGTGCCGAGCGCCACCTCGGCCACTGCCAGCAGCACCAGCGCCAGGCCGCCCATCGCCAGGCGGGCGACGCTGGTGCGAGGCACGCGCAGCGAGCGGGTCAGCCACGCACTGGCCGACCACGACGCG
This sequence comes from Burkholderiaceae bacterium, assembly GCA_044342535.1. Lineage (GTDB taxonomy): Bacteria > Pseudomonadota > Gammaproteobacteria > Burkholderiales > Burkholderiaceae_E > UBA4615. Next base: position 2,307 of record JBIIPQ010000032.1, on the reverse strand, counting down.
GCCAGCACCACGGGAACCTCCAGGGCGACGGCACCGAGCTCGCCGAGCAGCGGGACGAGCGTGGTCACGCGCAGCGCACCGAGCGCGAAGGCCAGCGCGAAGACGAGGGCGAAGTAGAGGCTGCCGGCGTAGGCGGCGGCACGCATCGGAGACTCCAGCCGAGGGTGGCCCGGCGTCACGGCCACGCCGGGGATTGTCCCCGATTCCGGCACGCACGGCGCACCGTCGCCTCGATAATCGGTGCCCGCCCCCACGTGGACCACCGGAGACCCCCATGACCGAGCGCAGCTTCGAGACCCTGCTCTACGCCGTCGAGGACGGCGTGGCGACCATCACGCTGAACCGTCCCGAGAAGATGAATGCGTTCACCACGCGCATGCGCGACGACCTGATCGCCGCCTTCGACGCGACCGACGCCGACGACGCGGTGCGCGCGGTGATCGTCACCGGCGCGGGCAAGGCCTTCTGCGCGGGCGCCGACCTGTCGGCCGGTGGCAAGACCTTCGACTATGCCGAGCGCCGCGACGAGGCGCGCGAGTCCGCGCGGGTGGGCGACGTCTACCGCGACGGCGGCGGCATGGTGACCCTGCGCATCTTCCGCAGCCTCAAGCCCGTGATCGGCGCGATCAACGGCGCGGCGGTCGGCATCGGCGTCACGATGCAGCTGGCGATGGACATCCGGATGGCGTCGAGCGCCGCGCGCTTCGGCTTCGTCTTCGCGCGGCGCGGCATCACGCCCGAGGCCGCCTCGAGCTGGTTCCTGCCGCGGCTGGTCGGCATCCAGACCGCGCTCGAATGGTGCTACACCGGCCGCGTCTTCGGCGCCGAGGAGGCGCACCGCGAGCGGCTGGTTCGCTCGGTGCACGCGCCCGACGAGCTGCTGCCTGCGGCACGCGCGCTGGCCCGCGAGATCGCCGACAACACCGCGCCGGTCGCAGTCACGCTGGCCCGCCAGATGCTGTGGCGGATGGCGGGTGCCGACGACCCGATGCGCGCGCACCGCATCGACAGCCGCGCGATCCAGTCGCGCGGGCGCTCGGCCGACGTGCGCGAGGGCGTCGGCGCGTTCCTCGAGAAGCGCCCGGCCGCCTTCCCCGATCGGGTCTCCGCGGACCTGCCGGACTTCTTCCCGTGGTGGGACGAGCTGCCGTTCGAATGAGGCGGGGTGCGTGCTACGCTCACGCACCAGAAAGAGAAGGACGGGGGAGACACCCATGCGACGACGCATCGTCGGCGCCCTCGCGGCCGTGGCCGCGGCGCCCAGCCTGCTGCAGCCTCGCCCGGCAGTGGCCCAGACCGCGGCCCAAGCAGCGGCCCAGGGCTTTCCGGGCAAGCCGATCCGCTGGATCGTGCCCTTTCCGCCAGGCGGTCCCACCGACGGCTTCTCGCGCAGCGCCGCGCAGAAGCTGTCCGAGGTCGTCGGCCAGCCGGTGATCGTCGAGAACGTACCGGGCGCGGGCGCCTCCATCGGCATGGAGCGCGTCGCGCGCGCCGCCCCCGACGGCTACACCATCGGGCTGGCCACCACCGGCACGCACGCGATCAACCCGCACCTCTACGGCACCCGCCTGCCGCACGACACCAGCCGCGACTTCACGCCGCTCACCCTCGCGGTGCGCTACGTGAACGTGCTGGTGGTGAACCCCAGGCTCGGCATCGACAGCGTCGGCGACCTGATCGCCTATGCGAAGGCCAACCCCGACAAGGTCACCTTCGGCTCGGCCGGCAACGGCTCGTCGAACCACCTGTCGGGCGAGGTGCTGAAGATGGTCACCGGTGCGCCGATGCAGCACGTGCCGTACCGCGGCAGCGCGCCGGCGCTGGCCGACGTGATCGCCGGCAACATCACCTTCATGTTCGACATCCTGATCACCGCGATGCCCTCGGCGCAGGCCGGCCGGGTCAAGGCGCTCGCGGTCACCAGCGAGCGGCGCTCGCCGTACGCGGCCTCGGTGCCGACGATGGCCGAGTCCGGTGTCAAGGGCTTCTCCGAGGCCGGCAGCGACCTGTGGTTCGGCATCGTCGGCCCGGCGGGCATCCCGAAGCCGGTGGTGCAGAAGCTCAACGAGTCGCTGATCGTCGGCATGCGCTCGGCCGAGATGCGCCAGCGGATCTCGGCGGCCGGCTTCGAACTGTGGACGAGCACGCCCGACGAGTTCGCCCGCGTGATCCGCGAGGACCGCGACCGCTGGGGGCCGATCGTGCGGGCCTCGGGCGCGAAGGTCGACTGATATGGTCCCACGTGTCAACAGGCGCGAGCAGGTTGGCATGCTGTTCTGGAGCATGGGTTGGTGGAGCGCGAAACAC
>JBIIPQ010000031.1:0-22728 GCA_044342535.1 Burkholderiaceae bacterium | reverse complement strand
GCTACACCGCGGCGGCTAACCTCGAGAACCTCGGAGTCTGGCTATTCAAGGGGCCGGCGACGGAGAAGGGGATGCCCGACTTCACCGGCAAGCTGACGCCCGACGACGCCGAGAAGATCAAGGCGTTCATCCAGGGCACCGCCGACGCCATCCGGCCGAAGTCGCAGTGACCGCGATCGGCCCGGGGCGCGCCGCGTGCGCGCCGACCCGGGCCGGTCCGCCCCGGGCGATCCCGCGTCGCCGATAGCGCAGCGCGGGCCGACGGCGCAAGCTGCTGTCTCCGTATGCGATCCCGGAGACAGAACATGCCCAACCCCCGTCCGCGCCCCCGTCCCGTCGAGACGGTCGAGCTCGACCGCACCGATCTGCGGATCCTCGCCGAGCTGCAGCGCGACGGCCGCCTGACCAATCAGGAGCTCGCCGAGCGGGTCGCGCTGTCGCCCTCGCCCTGCCTGCGCCGCGTGCGGCGGCTGGAGGAGGCCGGCGTGATCCGCGGGTACGCGGCGCTGGTCGAGCCGCGCGCGGTCGGGCTCGGCGTGATCGCCTACTCGAGCGTGAAGCTCGAGAAGCGGGCGCCGGGCCGCGGCGAGAAGATCCCCTACGACGCGTTCCGCGAGGCGGTGCGCGACTGGCCGGAGGTGGTCGCCTGCCACGCCACCACCGGCGACGTCGACTACCTGCTGCGCGTTCACGTCGGCACGCTCGACGACTTCTCGCGCTTCGTGCAGCAGCGGCTGCTGCGCCAGCCCGGCGTGCTGGATGTGCGCACGAGCTTCGCGCTCGACGTGATCAAGGACACGACGGCGCTGCCGCTGCCGGGGACGCGCTGAGCCGGACGTGGGCGTTCACCCATCAGGATGAGCAATAAATAAAGGTTTTAGCTTAAGTTATCATCATTCAACCTTGCCGGAGGGATGATGCCCCGACTCGACAAGCAGGCCGTGCTGCGCGCACGGATCGTCTGGCCGTGCCGCGCGATCCGTGCCGCGGCCATCGGCTACGCCGCCTGGTCGCTGCTGCGGGTCGGCGCGTTCTGGGCCGACGCCGAGTTCGTGGCGCGGGCCTTCTCCGGCTGGTACGGCGGCGAGCCGGCGCTGGCCGACGGGCTGCGGCGCGCGGCCGGCTTCGGCATGTCGCTCACGGTCTGGGCCCTGGTGATCGCCGGGGTCGTCGCGGTCTGGCGCCTGACCGGCCACTACCTGGCTGGGCGGGTCTTCTCGGTCGACGCGTCGGTCACGCTTAAGCGGATCGGCCAGCTCGGTCTCGCGGCCACGGTGCTCGACATCGCGCTGCGTCCGGTGATCCGGGCGCTGCTCTCGCCCGGGCCGGCGCTCGACCCGATGTTCCTCGTGCACTGGGTCCGTCCCGAGGACCTGCTCTATGCAGCGATGTTCGGCGCGCTGTGGGTGCTCGCGCACGTCCTCGAATCGGCGGCCTCGCTGTCCGACGAGGTCGAGCAGTTCGTCTGAGAAGCGCGATGCCGATCGTGGTCGAGCTCGATGTGATGCTCGCGCGCCGCAAGATGCGCTCGAAGGAGCTGGCCGAGCGCATCGGACTGTCCGAGCAGCAGGTCTCGATGCTGCGCAGCGGGCGCGCGCGCGGGGTGCGCTTCGACACGCTGGACCGGATCTGCGAGGTGCTCGACTGCCAGCCTGGAGACCTGTTGGTCCGGCGCCCGCCGGAGTAGTCCACGCCAACGCGAAGACGTGGCCGTTCACCCTGACGTCGAAGCCGTTCTCACCGTCAGCCCGCGCGGTAGCTCTGGCCGATGGCTTCGATGGGGGTCTGCGCATCGGTGACCCCCATCACGTACTCCCATGGCCGACCGCCTTCGTGCACGCTCGGCGCCTGGCGCACCGAATGCAACAGCTCGGCGCCGTACACCCTTTGTCAGCAGCAGCCTCAGTCGTCCTCGGGCGAGCGCCCCGCCACGATCATCCGCGGATGGACCTCGGTGAGCAGCGTGGCCTCGTCCTCGCCGTACTGTGTTTGCAGCACGTGCCGGGCCTCGGCGAGCACCGGCGGCCGGTGCACGAGGTTATGGGCATCGGTGGCGACGACCGTCGCCCAGCCGCGCTCGAGGATCTCGTGGGCCGAGCGGTGGGCCGGCGCGCCGAACCAACCGCAGACCGAGGCCGCCGTAAGCTGCAGCAGGCAGCCCGCTTTCACGAAGGGCTCGAGCTTGGACAGCGAGCGCATCACGTCCTTGTTGCGCTCGGGGTGCGCGATCATCGGCACCGCGCCGCGGCGCATCAGGAACTCTACGGCCTTCATCGCGCCGACCGGGATCGCGCCGTCGGGCATCTCGAGCAGGATCACGCGCGACCCGTTCCAGGTGCCCAGGCACGGCAGGTCGCCTGCGGCGTAGAGCTCGAGCGATTCGGGCAGCAGGTGCACTTCGGCCCCCAGGTGCAGCTCGATGCCGATGCCGGCTCGGGCCACGGCGGCGCGGAACTCGCGGAACTTCGGGCGGAGCACGGCGAGCGTGTTGTCCCAGCGTCCGGCGAATACATGCGGCGTGAGGACGGCGGCCACCACCCCGTTGTCGGCGGCGGCGCGCACCAGCGCCAGGCCCGCAGCGAGGTCGCACGCACCGTCGTCTACGGCCGGCAGATAGTGGCAGTGCAGGTCAATCACGTCGCGCTCGGATTGTCGGTGACGATCATACCCCGGGGCCTGCCGGGCGCAGCGAGGTCGCCGGGTCGAAGGTCGGTGCATCCGGTCGGCCGGATGAATGCTTCGTCGGACGTGGTGTCGAAGCGTCCGGGCCCGGGCGGGTCCGCGGCCGGCTCGCCTACACTGAAAGCCCTCCGCCCGGCGGACGCGCATCCTGCGCGTCCGGGGCAGGTCCCCTGGCACCCATGATCGATCCGACCGGACTGAGCGATGCGACTGCCGGACTCGCCGAGCAGTTGAGGAAGTCGAACGTCACCATCCCCGCGGGTCACGTCTACCGCGTGTCCGCGCTGAACGTGCCGCGTGGTCGCACGATCGCCGGCCCCGGGACGCTGCTGATCGCGGACCGCGCCGAGCGCGGCGTGCGCCTCGACAGCGGCGCGACGTTGACAGGCGTGTCGGTGCGAGGGGGGCCGGGGTTCGCCGGCTCTGGCGTCGCCATCGAACTGACCGAGCGCGGGGCAGGCTGTCGTGTCGAGGCGTGCGACATCGCGCTGGAGGGGGCCGGCCTGCACTGCATCTACGCCGAGCGCGGCGGCACCGATCACGTCGTCCGTGGCAACACGATCGTCGCGCGCGCGGCGAGCTACGGCGTGCTGCAGATCAGCGGGCGCCGCGCGCTCGTCGAGGGCAACACGGTGAAGGGGCCGAACTCGGGCCTCTACGCCTTCCACCTCGCCGACTCCCTGATCCGCGACAACACGACGCGGGGCGGCATCGTCGGCATCGGCATCCTGATGCGTCGCGACCTGGCGCCGTCGCTCACCACCGGGAACGTGATCCTCGGCAACACGGTGCTCGACGCGCGCGAGGAAAGCATCAGCCTCGATTGCACCGGAGACCAGCCGAACGGCTGGGCGGAGAACCCGAACTGCCCGATCGCGACCGTGCGCCGGGCGAGTTCACCGAACGTGCGCCAGCATGCGATCGATATCGCCGAGCCGGTCCCGTACGGCTGGGCGGAGCGCGACTGGTACGTGATCGTGCTGAGCGGCGCTGCGGCGGGGCAGGTCGCCGCCGTCGAAGGATCGCCGCGGCAGGGGCTGGTGGTGTCTCGGGCGGGAGGCGACTTCGCCGATCTGCTCAAGCCCGGCGACAAGCTGCTGATCTCGCGCCCCTTCCTCGGCAACCGCATCGTCGGGAACACGGTAGCCCCGGGCCCCACCGGCTGGGGCATCCGCCTGTACGGCTCGGCGTGGCACAACGTGGTCACCGGCAACACCGTGACGGCGATCACCCCCTGCATCAGCGTCTCGAGCATCGTCGGGCCGCTCGGCGTGCCCGGCCGCTTCGGTGCCCAGTGCTGGTCGGGGTTCAACCGCGTCGTCGAGAACACGGTGATCCAGCCCAAGGGCGCCGGGTCGGCCAAATGGGCGCCGATCTTCGACGAGATCTACGGCGACGGCCGCTGGCAGGATACGCCGCACGTTCCGGCCGCGTATCGGCACCATCGCAACGTCTACCGCGGCAATGTGATCGAGAGCGGCCGCGGCATCCTGATCCAGGGTACGAGCGCGACGGTCGACGGCAATCGCCTGGCGGGCGGTGCCGGAATCGAGCTGCTCGGTGCGATCGACGCGCGTATCGGCCGCAACGTCAATGCGGCCGGGCCGGTCAGGCCGAAGGATCTCGGCGGCTCAATGGGCACGGGGCCGCTACCACCCTTCTGATCGGCTGGACCGCCGAGACGAGCCGGTCGATCACGCGCCGAGGGTCGAACTGCGCGGACGCGGTGAGCGCGGCCGCCCCGAGCGCATGCTGGCGCTGGCCGTCGGAACGCATCGCGCGGAACGCTTCGCGGACCTCGTCGACGTCTGCGCGCGTGACGACCACGGCGCAGCGATGCGCGTCGAGAAACCGCTGGACCTCGGAGTCGGCTGGCACGTGCGCGAACACCGGGCGCCCGTACTTGAGGTAGGTCGTCAGCCGGGTCGGCATGATCGAAAGGTACTCCTCCGTCGAGAACGAGCCCGACAACCCATGCGGAAGCAGGAACACGTCGGTCGCGCGCAGCCGCGCATCGAGCTCGTCGGCGCCGAGGTAGCCCAGGAAGTTCACCTTCCCGAACGGAAAGCCGGCTCGGAGGAGAAACTCCACGCGGCTGTGCGTGATCACGTCGATCCGCACGCCGGGCTCGCCGGCGATCGCCTCGATCGATCGCACGGTCGCGTCGAGGTTGGAGTCGTTGAGCGTGCCGATCAGCGTGACGACGGTCTCCGGGCCCGCGGCGCGCGCCGGGTCGACCGGGGCCGGTTCGAACGCATTGGGTGCAACGGGATGGCGCAGCACGTCGAAACGCCAGGCATGCTCCGGATAACGCTGCGCGTAACCGTCCTTGAGCGTCTCGCTGATGAACAGCACCGTCTCCGAGGCCGCGAGCATCCTGCGCTCGACGGCGGTGGCCCAGGCGCGCCCGAGGCCCTGACGATTCCACGAGTAACCGTTGTGGAAGTAGGTGGCGAGCGGGCGCCCTGACAGTCTGGCGACCAGCAGGCAGGCCACGCTCCAGAAGGCGTCGGGAAACACCGCGACGATCCCGCGCGGACGCTCCCGGTGCACGATCCAGGCGAGCGAAGCCACCAGCCACGGAAAGGTCAGCAGCTTGAGCGGCCAAAGCCAGCGGTCGCCCCGGCCGTCGCGCAGCAGGTCGCTGCGGATCGAGTGCAGACGCCGGCATTCGGTCTGCGGCTCGGGCTGCAGCAGCGGCGTGGCACCCGCGAAGGCGAGGGCTCCGCGGCGGTCGGCCGTTTCGAGTTCGATCACGACGTGAGCGGATCCCGAGCGCGACGGCGGCGAGGCCCACGACGCGTACAGAACCGGCCCATCGCGACGGGCGCTCACGAGCGGCGCGCCCACAGGACGTCGAACAGGAAAGTCGGACCGGATACGAACACGCGCGACCACAGACGGCGCGGTTCGCGCACCCAGCGCGCGAACCACTCGAGTCCGAGCGCCTGCGTGAGTCTGGACGGCCGGGAGATGGTGCCCGCGTAGAAGTCGAACACCGCGCCGATCGCCCCGGCGACGCGCACCTTCAGATAGGGACGCGCCGCCTCGAGCCAGACCTCCTGCTTGGGCGCGGTCATGCCCACCCACAGCACGTCGGCGCCGCTCGCGTTGATCAGCTCGCATTGCCGGCGGATCTCATCCGGCGTGAACCGGTCCTTGAACGGCGGCGACAGCGTCCCGGCGATCTCGATGCCGGGATAGTCGGCGGTCATCCGAGCCTGGATGCGGCCCAGGGTCGCTTTGGTCGAGCCGAGGAAGAACACCTTGCGTCCACCGCGTGCGTCGAGCCGGGCGCACAGCGCCGCGAAGATGTCGCTCCCCGTCACGCGCTGCAGACCGTCGATGCCGGTCAGCTTCCCGGCGATCACAACGCCGATGCCGTCCGGCAGCAGCCAGTCGGCGGCGCGCAGGGCGGCCGCGAACTCCGGCAGCTTCTTGGCGGACGCATACGAGTGCGGGTTGATGCACGAGACGATCCGGCACCCCTCGCCCGCATCAATCCACGCATCCATCTCTCGCGCGCAGGCCTGCGCGGAGGCGAGGCTCACTGGATACCCGAGAATGTTCACGACGCTCATCACACGACTCCCATCCGGTCGGCCATGCGGCCCAGAGACACAGTCTCGTAGACCGATTCGAGCCGTGCCAGGCAAGATTCCGCAGTGTATTGATCTTTGTAGGCGACCAGGGCTTCCCGCGACATCCGCGACAGCGTCCGCGGGTCGCCGAAGAGATCGCGCACGGCCTGCGCGAGCAGGGCGGCTTCGCCGGCCTTCACGGTCCGGCCGGTCCTGCCTTCGGCCACCAGCGAGCCCATGGCGCCGAGCGCCGAGCCCAAGACCGGTGTTCCTGCCGAAAACGCTTCGATCAGTACCATCGGCAAGCCTTCCATCGAGAGGGAGGGCATCACCGCCAGCTTCGCGCCGCCGATGATCGCCATCGTCTCGGCGTGAGTGCGTGGGCCGTCGTACCGGATGCGGCCGCCGCCGAGCGCGACGGCAGCTTCGACCTCGCCACGGAGCTGGCCGTCGCCGACGATCCGCAGGCGCGGCGCGTCCAGGCCGAGCATGCGCCATGCCTCGAGCAGTACGCGAATGCCCTTGGGCTCGGAGAGCCGACCCGCGTAGACGACGTCATCCGGCCGATCGTCGCGCGCCACGCCGCTCCCGGGCACCTTCACGAAATTCGGTTTGACGACGATCTTCGATGCGGCAAGCCCTGCCGACACGAACAGCTGCCGATGGAACTCGGTCAATGCGAGGAAGCGGTCGACCCGGCGCTCCCAGGTTCCGAGTCCGCGATGCAGCGCGATCGACGCTGCGAGCGGAACCGTCGCGGCCTTGCTGCCGCGGTAGCACCCGTGGCGCAGCGCCGGCATCACGCTGCGCTGGTCGATGCAGTCGAGGCAGATCCTGCCGTCGCGCAGAGGGTCGGCCGCTGCGCAGAACATCCGCATGTTGTGCAGGGTCATCACGACCGGCACCTCGGCGTCGAGCCCGAACAGCACCGAGGGCGAGATCAGCGGAAAGACGTTGTGGATGTGCACCACGTCCGGACGGAAGGACTTCTGCACACGTCGGATCTGCAACGCCGAGACCGGATTGAACGGCGTCAACAGCCCTCCCACGATCGGCGCCGCGGCGCCCCAGCGCTCGAGGCTGTCGCTTTCCCGGACGAATACCTCGACGTCGTGGCCCGCCTTGGCGAGCAGCTGGCGCTCGGCCTCGAAGACGCTATTCTCCCCGGAAGGCTGGTTGGACCGGTACATGTTGTGGACGATCAGGATTCTCATGGCGTGAGCGTCGAGGTCATCCGCGCTGGACGTCCAGCGCGAACGGCGGCCACACGTCGGCCAGTCGTGTGCGCAATCGGGCCGTGGTGTAGGTGACCGCGATGTCGAGCGAAACGGGGTTGGGCCGCGGAAAGCTTTCCGACTGTCTCATCCGCTCGCCGAAGGCCACGGGATCCCGGTTTTCCAGCACGAATCCGTTGCGGCCGTCGCGCACCAGGTCTCGCGCGCCGCTGACCTCGGTGCAGACGATGTTGGCGCCGCAGCCGAGCGCCTCGAGCATCGCCACCGAGAATCCTTCGATGTGCGACCCGAACAGTACCGCCGTGGCTGCGGAGACGATCATCCGGACCTGTGCCGGCGTCCGCATCCCGGTGATCGACACATGCTCGGCGACGCCGATCTCCGCGGCCGCGGCCTCCAGCGCCACGCGGTCCTCGCCGTCACCCACGAACACCAGGCGACCCCGAGCTGTCACGGCCCGGTAGGACGAGAACGCCTCGAGCAGCAGCCGCCAGCCCTTGACCGTGCTGATGCGACCGACGGCGACGAACATCGGCTCGTCCTGGGCCACGCCGAGCTCGTGCCGGACCGTCCGCTGCTCGTCGTGCGGGAAGAACACCGTCTCGTCGAAGCTCGTCGGCAGCGCCTTGATCCCGCGGCCGATGCGGTCCCCGAGACTCTTGCAGGCGGCCGAGTCCGCAGACGCCAGCACCACGTCGGCCTTGCGGATCTGCCAGCGCAGCAAGCGCATGAAGACGGGCGCCAGCCAGCGTCCGATGCGGTAGCGGGAATAGAGGAGCGGGTTCTCGGCGCCGGCGAAGCACATGCAGAGGCTCTGGAAGCTGCCGCTGCGGATCGCGAAAAGCAGCTCCGGCGCCTGCAGGAAGACGCCGCGTGCGCCGCAGGCGCGCAGCCGTCCGATGTGCCGCGCCAGGGAGATCGTCGAGCGCAGGCGCATCGGCAGCCAGCCCTTGGCCCGATAGTGCGTCGCGTGATCGAACGCATAGAACGGCAGCTCGCGTTCGCCGATGCGACGCGTAATCCACTCGCCGACCGGTTCGCCTTCCCGCGCCACGCCGACCAACCTGAAGTCGTCGGGGCAGCTGTGGGCGAGGGACTTCGCAAAGCTGAGCTGGCCGCCTGCGGGAACCTCGACGAAGTCGCAGGCCTCGATCAACAGGAACGGGGGCTTTTCGGGAGTCATCATGTCTGGTTTTCTCTGACGGGCAGCGCGGATCGCGACATGACCGCGCGGGGTTCGACCGCGGCGCGGTGAGCGTAGCCCAGTGCGAATCCGAGGGTCGCGAACGCCGGCCCGAAGTACGGATCGAAGATGCCCCCGGCGAGCAGCGAGATCGCCAGCAGCACCAGTGAGAGCGACACGGCGATCGAGGTCGCGCGCCAGCCTAGACTGTCGCGATTCGAGACGGCGTAGATCAGCAGGCCGAACGTCGGCACCCAGGCCGCCAGCAAGCCCACCACGCCGAAGTTCACGCCGAAGTCGAGCCAGTCGTTGTGAGCCCCGATCGCGGTGCCGAAGCGCAGCATCAGAAGCTTGGGAATGGTGCCGGCGCCCTGACCGATGAGCAGTTCGATCAGGCCCGCCTCCGATGCGTTGTCCAGGATGATCCCCCAGAAGACGTAGCGACCGGAGCCCGTGCCTCCATCGCTGCCGAAGGAGTCGAGTAGCTTCGCCCGCAGCGTGTCCGCCATCACGCCGCCCGACGGGTCCACCATCGCCAGGCCGCCCAAGCCGGCGAGGCCGAGCAGGCCGAGCAGGCCTGCTACGCCGACCATCGCGAATGCCCGATTCGCCACGACCCACACCAGCATGTATCCGGCGAAGGCGGCCATGGCGGACCGCCGCAGAGACAGCGCGATGATGGGCAGCGCGAGCATCAGCACGATCGCCGACATGCGCCGCGTGAGATAGAACAGCGCCGGCATGCCCCCGAGGATCATGGCCGTCGGAATCGATGCGTTCCCGAACGCCGAAGGCGTCAGCATGTCGACCTCGATCGCCCGCAGCACCTCGGCGTCTGCAGTGCCGAGCTGCCCGAGACCGTAGATCAGCGCGAGCAGTCCGATGACGATCGAAAAGAGGCTTGTGACCACGAGCACGCCGACCGAATGCTTCGCATCGGCCGACAGCTGGTAGCCGAGAACGAACAGCAGGGTGCACAACACGACCCGCCCGATCCAGGCCGCGGTGTCGAGCATCTGCAGGCGGTCGGGCGCGACGATTCCGTACACGGCCATCTGCAGCAGGACGACCGTCAGGAGGGCCGCCACCGAGAGGAACACCAGCGGGAAGCGATCCAGCACTCTGCGCAGATCGCCCGGCCGGGAGAGGATCGTCGCGAGCACCACGAGCGTGACGATCGATAGAACCAGCTTGCCGGTGTACGGCTCCCCGTCCGTGCCTCGCGTGATCGCGTGGAATCCGTAGCCCAGCGGCGTTGCGAGGACCGCGAGCGCCAGGACGGAGCGTTCAGCCCGCATGTTTTCTTGCCGTCCCGACATAGCTCCGGTAGAGCTCGTGGCCGGAGTACTCGCCGTAGTACTTCTCGGCCATCCCGAAGTCGTGGCCGTTCAGCACGACGCCGGCGATCGGCGTCTTCAGGCCGCGCAGTTGCTGGATCGACGAGAGCGCATGCGCCACCGGTGTCCGGGCGGCCCTCACGACGAAGATCACCGCGGTCGCTTCGGCGCTGATCAGCATGGCGTCCGAGACCACGCCGACCGGCGGACAGTCGACGATGAGCACGTCGAACTGCTCGGAGAGCGATTTCATCAGCGTGTGGAAGCGGCTCGAGACGATCAGGTCGAACGGCGCGCCCGAGACGCTGCCGGAGGGCATGACCGTCAGGCTCGTGCCCCGGATCGGGTGGAGGTGATGCGACGCCTCCAAGCCTGACTCGAGCGCCTCGCGCAGTCCTGGCGCATCGGCCGGCATGCCGAGCCGCAAACCTACCGAAGGACGGCGCATGTCGGCATCGATCAGCAGGGTACGGCTGTTGCGCGCATGAGCCTTCGCGAGGCTGCACGCGAACGTCGTCTTGCCTTCCCCCTCCGCCGCCGACGTGACAGTGAACACCTTTCGACGCTCGTCGACGGTGGCGAGCATCAGCCCGACCATCGCGGTGCGCACGGACTCGACGAACAGCGGGTCGCTCGTCGAGACAGCCACGCCCTCCCCGCCCTTCTCATCGATCGTCGGGGTGGCGGTCAGCAGCGGCACCCCGAGGCGCTCCTCGACCTGGGCGGTGTTCGTGATCGTGCTGTTGCGACGGTAGCGGAACAGCGCGAGGGCGACGCCGGCCAGCAGGCCGAGCGCTCCCATCACGGCGAGGATCGTCAGCTTGCGCGGCTTGACCGGCTCCGCGGAGGGCACGGCACCGTCCACCATGCGCGCGATCGGAGACAGGAAGTCCGCTGTTGCGCCGGTCTCCCGGACTCGCGACAGGAAGGCCTGGTACAGCTGGCGGTTAGTGGCCACCTCGCGCTCGAGCCGACCGAGGTCGATTTCGTCGCGGTTCACCTTCTGCGCACCGTCACGCGCGCGTGACAGCTGTGCGCGTAACGAACCCTCGATCGCACGTGCCGTCTCGAAGTCCCGCGAGAGGCTGGCCACCACGCCTTCCGCCAGGCGCCGGGTCGTCTGCTGCGCCGCCTTGAGCGCGGTCTCGGCGGCGACGTACTCGGGGTGCGCGCTGCCGTAGCGCTCGGACACTTCGGCAACCTTCCGGGCGGCGTCGCTCTCCACCTCCCGGGCCTTGGCGACCGACGGGTGGTTCGCCACCGGGCCGACCTCGTACCGTCCCGAACTGTCGCCCTGCACTTGGGCGTAGAGCTTCTCCGCACGGATCCGCTTGACCTCGGCATCCACGAGCTTCTCGGTCAGTTCGTCGAGGTCGCGGGACTGAGCCGTCGGGCCGGGTCCGCGGGACGCCACCGATCCGGTGCGCTCCCGGTACTGCTGCAGATCGCGCTCGGAACCATCGAGCCGCTGCTTGAGCTTGGCCAGACGCGTTGACATCCAGCCGCCCGCCTGCTGGGTCACCTCGTAGCGTGCGTCGAGGTCGGCGCGGATGTAGGTGTCGACGATCTCGTTCGCGACATTGGCCGCCGTCGCCGGGTCGGCAGATTCGAAAGACACCCGGAACAGCTGGCTGCCGCGGACAGGCTCGATGCTCACACGCTTCATGAACCGGTCGATCACGCCGCTGGCTTCCCTCGACGCGGCGTCCGGCGCGTTCGAGTGGCCGAGACTCTCGCGAACGCGCTCGATCGCACGATCGAACGGGCCTGCGGATCCGGAGAACTCAGGATTGTCCGCTAGCTGCATCTGTCGCACGACGCGGGACGCCACTTCATGCGACCTCAGGAATTCCCCCTGAGTCAGGAAGAACTCGCGGCTGCTCGCGATGCCGCCGTAGACCTCCTCGATCGGCGTCACGCTCGAGCGTCCCTGCTCGATGAGCACGGTCGCAGTCGATCGGTAGATCGGCTGCACCGTCGAGAGCACCGCGAGCGTGATCGCGATTGCAGCGGCAGGTGTCAGCAGTAACGACCACTTGTGCAGGGTCACTGCATTCATCACGAACCGCGCTGCAGGGACGGCACGCTGACCGAGCGACGAAAGATCCGGCGTGAAGGTCGGGCCGTCGAGATCGGCTCCGGTGGCGCCTGTGTGGTCCTGCCGCAAGTAAAGGTGCTCCTGCATGGTGTCAGCCGTCGGCTCGTGTGACCGGAGAGTGCTCATGCCGCGTCGCGGCAGTGATCGATCCAGGAGTCGAAGGCCGCTGGCGGGTGCTCGCACGGGGCCGGAGATCGCGCGCCCATGCCGTTCAATCAGCCCACGAGAAGGTACACCAATCCATTCGGCGGGAAGGTGGGAATCGGTCACGAACCCACACGCGAAGAGCGGAACGAGGCCTGGGGCACCGCTGGTAGCCGAGGGGCGTGACCGCTCGGCGGGAGCATCGCGCCGCCCGGGGGGGGCGCGGTGCCCTAGCAGCTTCTTCGATGACAGCATGTGACGGAGTTCATGGGAACAGCGAGGTCGTGCCCCCGCTGTTCCACCCGCTGCCGGCGAGTCCAGGCGTTCGACGCCCGACCCGCCGGATTTTGTAGCCATGTCAGACGGGGAAAACCAGTCATGATCCGGACCCTTGCACGGCGCTTCGCCGTTTTCCCCTCGCGCAGCGCACCTCTCCGATTCGCCCGTGCGCTCGCCATCGCCGCCCCGGCGATCCTCGCCGCATGCAGCAACTGGGGCGAGTCGTCGATGGGCCCCGAAGCGGCCGCCGTCGATTCGACAGCCCCGAGCGGGCCGTCCTCCGGCGTGATCACGACGTCGATCACCTCCGCCGAGATCGCCGCGGTCGCGAAGCTCGAGCCCAAGCCGACGCGTCGCGACGCGGCGCGTTTCCTGCAGCAGTCGAGCTTCGGACCGAACGAGACGACCGTCGGCGACGTGGCCGCCAAAGGGTTCCGCGCGCACCTGCTGGAGCAGTTCATCCAGCCCGTCTCTCGCTACCGCTACACGCTGTCAGCCTACTCCGACCGGGCGCGGCTGCACACCGACGGCAAGCAGGATTTCTGCGGCCAGTTCGCGCCCGGCACCCTCGACGGCGCGTACTGCGAGCAGGAATGGTTCGGCACGGCTCCGGTCGACCGCGACTTCTTCCTCAACGCCTCGAAGAATCCCGACCAGCTGCGTCAGCGCGTCGCATTCGCGCTGTCGCAGATCTTCGTCACGTCCGGCCGCGAGGTGAACGGCAGCTACGGATTCGCCGAATACAACCAGCTCCTTCTCGACAATGCGTTCGGAAACTTCCGCACGCTGCTGGAGAAGGTGACGACGTCCCCGCTGATGGGGATGTACCTGAACATGGTCAACAACGACCGCACCGAGCCGAACGAGAACTACGCCCGGGAACTGTTGCAGCTGTTTTCGATCGGCACGTGCGTCCTGAATCCGGACGGCTCGATGGCCGGTGGCAAGTGCACGGCGACCTACGGTAACGACACCGTCCGGGAGTACGCCTTCGCGCTGACGGGCTGGACCTACCCGAAGGGCGGAGTCGATCCGTGGTGCGTGGGCTGCCAGTCCTGGAAGAACCCGATCTTCCTTCGCGGTCCCATGGTGGCCGTGCCGGCGCAGCACGATGCCAACTCCCGACGGCTGCTGTCCGGCGTGTCGTTGTCCGGCAGTCGTACGCCGCAGCAGGCGCTGTCCGGGGTGCTCGATTCGATCATGGCCCACCAGAACGTCGGACCGTTCATCGGCAAGCAGATGATCCAGTTCCTGGTGACCAGCAACCCTTCGCCGGCTTACGTCGGTCGAGTCTCCGCAGCCTTCAACTCGGGGGTCTACACCGACCGATTCATGTCGATCGGCAGTGGCACGAAGGGCGACATGCGCGCCATGCTGGCGGCGATCCTGCTCGACGCCGAGGCGCGCGACGCCGCGATCGCCGCCCAAGCGCGGTTCGGCAAGCTGCGCGAGCCCGTTCAGTACATGCTGAACGCGGTGCGTGCGCTGAATGGCGTCACCGACGGCGAATACCTGGGCCGCTACGCCTGGGGCGACCGTATGGGCCAGCCGGTCTTCAACGCCGTCTCGGTGTTCAACTTCTACCCGGCGGACTACGCGCTGACCGGCACCGATATGGCTGCGCCGCAGTTCGGCATCGAGAACGTGTCGACGACGCTGTCGCGAATCAGCTACCTCAACGACCTGATCTTCGACTGGTACAACGCGGGGGCCGGTCTGAGCCGCAACCCGCTGCTGCGCGACGCCGTCGGCACGAAGCTCGACCTGTCCGCGCTGGCATCGACGCTCAAGACGGCCGCGGACTCGGGTGCGGTGGTCGACCGCCTCAACGAGCTGCTGCTCGAAGGGAGACTGTCGTCCGCTGAGAAGGGCGAGATCGTGAACGCGATGAACGCCTGGACGCCCGCCGATACCTGGCTGATGCAGTCGGCCTTCAACTCAAGCTGGCAGATCGAACGGGTCAAGTCCGCTGCGTACCTGATCTTCGCATCGCCGAAGTTCATGATCCAGCGCTGAGCCGCGTCCCATTGATCGCAAATCGCGAAGGTACACGATGAACCGACGACTCTTTCTCTCGCAGGCCGCCGCGCTCACCTCGATCGGTGCGGGGGCGATGGTGTGTACTCGGCTCGCTCATGCTCAGGCGGCCGACTACCGGGCGCTCGTCTGCGTGTCGCTCTACGGCGGCAACGATGGCCTGAACATGCTCCCGCCCGCGAGCGACGCGCGCTATGCCCAGTACGCCGCGGTTCGCGGCGACCTGGCGATCCCGCGCGGGCAGGTCCTACAGCTCGACGATCAGCTCGGTCTGCATCCGGCGGCGGCACCGCTGCGCGCCATCTGGAGCGAAGGCAGGATGGCCGTCGTGCACAACGTCGGGCCGCTGGTGCGACCGACCCGACGCTCGGACTTCATGGCCTGGGAGTCGCTCGCCGACACGGCCAAGCTGCCGATGTCGTTGTTCTCCCACTCGGACCAGCAGGCCCTGTGGGAGAACGGTACTGCCGACACGATGGTCCGCAGCGGTTGGGGCGGACGTCTGAGCGCCCTGGTGGCCGGCAGTCCGCAGGTGATCTCGTTCGCTGGCAACGCGCGGTTCGGCAAGAGCGCGTCGCGCTCCGAGCTGGTGCTTCCGCTGCCGAGCAGCGAGCTGGCGATCAAGGGCTACTCCGGCACGTCCCAGTCGAACGCGCGGCGGGCCGCGCTCGACGCGATCTTCGCGCAGTCGGGCGCCTCGGGCAGCACGATGCAGAACCGCCTGGCCGCGCTGCAGATCGAGGCAATGCAGCGCGGCGACGCACTCGGACCGGTCCTCAAGCAGGCGCCCTCGGGCGGGTCCCCCGATCCGGCGAATCCCGAGATCTCGGCGGCCTTCGGCAACATGACCGGGTCGTACAACAGCTCCATCGGATGGCAGATGTACCAGGTCGCCAAGGTCATCAAGCAGCGTGCGATGTTCGGCTCGGGCCGCCAGGTCTTCTTCGTGTCGCTGCCGGGCTTCGACACGCACGCCAACCAGGCAGGCCAGCATGCGGATCTGCTCCAGCAAGTCTCGCATGCGATCGCGGGCCTGTACGCGGCCACCAAGGCGATGGGTGTCGCAGACCGGGTGACCACCTTCACCCAGTCGGACTTCGGCCGCACGTTCCGTCGCAACGCGAGCGGCGGAACGGACCACGGCTGGGGCAACGCGCAGATCGTGGTGGGCGGGGCAGTGATCGGCGCCCGCGCCTACGGCACCTTCCAGAGCCTAGAGCTCGGCGGCAGCGACGATGCCGCGACCAACCTGTCCGGAAACCACGGACGCTGGATTCCGACGACGTCGTTGTCCCAGTACGGCGCCACCCTCGCCAAGGGCTTTGCGCCCGATCTCGCCGGTTCCTTCGACAGCGTGTTCCCCGATCTGCGCAACTTTCCGGTGCGGGACCTCGGATTCCTGCAGGCCTGAGCGCCGGAACGACACGACCGATCTCGCGCTCACCGTTCGGCCGGCGCCGGGCGCGCGCTCAGCCTGCCGCTGCGGTCGGGGCGTCCGGAGCCGGAGCCTTCAGTTCGCGGAACAAACGCACGAGCGCGACGAGCTGCAAGAGCGCCACGGCCGCGTAGATGCCTCGGGACGCCGCGGCGCCATGGATGTTCAGCAGCCACAGCATCGGGCCGAGGGACGCGAGCATCGCGACACCGGCACCGAGGCTGATCATGGCAACCGTCCGGACCTTTCCCGCGCCGACCAGGATGAAATAGGAGGCCGCGCTGGTGGACATGGCGCAGAAGGACAGCACGATTAGCAGCACGACCGTGCCGTTCGCCGCCGCGAACTCGCGTCCCATCCACAGCTGCAGGAACGGAATCGTCAAGGCGGCCGAGGCTAGCGCGGCGATCGAGGCGGTGAGCAGATTCAGCCGGTTCGTGCGCCCGCCGAGCCGGATGATCTCGGGGAACGCCCGTTCCGCAAACAGGCGGCTGATCTTTGGCAAGAGAGGCTGGAACACCGCGATCGTCAGGTTCTGGACGAGCTGGCCGAGCTGCAGCGCGATCGCGTATACGGCCACTGCCGACGGGCCCAGGACGCTGCCAATCGCCAGCCTGTCTCCCGAATTGAACAGTGCGCCGCCGATGCTCTGCACCCAGGGCCAGCGTGCGAACGCGAAGATCCGAAGGATGCCAGCCGGCGCCATCGCGGGCGCCATGGACGTCAGGCCGGCGCCGCGCTTGAAGATGACGCACTTCACGATGCCGAAGACCAGGTACGCCAAGGCCTGCGCGGCGATGAGCCACCCGGGGCTCGGCACTGCGATCGCGACCGCGAGCAGCGCCGCGTACATGCTCACGCGTCCGGCGGCCTCGGTCAGCGCGAGGGGACGGAACTGCTCCAGTCCCTTCATGCACGCCGATGCGTAGGCGTCGAACTGCATGGCCGCGTACAGGGCCGCGGCGGCGAGGACGGGCCACGGCAGCTGGTCCGCGATGCCCGCGAGCGCCGCGCCGAACGCATGGATGACCGCACCGGCCGCCAACACCACGACGACGCCGACGATGACCGACCAGATCGCCAGTCCGCCGCATTCGGATACGGCGCGTCGAAGGCCCGCCCGGTCGTCGGCCACGGCGGCCTGCTCTGCCACGAACCTCGACGTGGCGGTCGGTACGCCGAGCCCGACGACGTAACCGAACGTCGCGAGCGCGACGAGGAGCGCATAGGCGCCGAACTGTTCCTGACCGAGCTGCCGGAACAGCAGCGGCGTGAAGACGAACGAGGCGACCGCCGCCGAGCCGAATTCGAGGCCGCTCCAGAGGCTGCTGCTCAATCGCGAAAGCAGATTCCTCGCCCGGCCGATCATGCGGGCAGGGCCTGAGCCGTCGCCTCCGCCTCGCGCAGTCGATCCGCCAGGTGGTCGGACAGGCGAAGCGTCAGCGCCACGATGGTCTGGGTCGGCAGGTTGGCCGCACCGGTGGTGAACACCGAACTGCCCGCGACGAAGAGGTTGCTCATCCCGTGCACCCGGCAATTCCGGTCGACGACGCCGTACTTCGGCGAATCGTGCATCCGCGTCGAACCCATATGGTGCCAGGTCCCCTGGTTCTCGAACGTCGGATGCCAGCCGCCCGTACCTTCCATCGGCGCATCCAGCGTCGTCTGCGCAATGCCGGCCAGGCGCATCTCGTCGGCGAGGATCGCGAAGTTTCGGTCGAAGGTGCGGCGCACGATGTCGCCGAGCTGCCAGGTGACCTTCACGCGCGGCATGCCCAGCGCGTCGCGCGAGTGCGGCAGCAGCGTGATCCGCGACTCGGGGTCCGGATTGGGCTCGACGATCGCCTGGAAGCGGACGTCGCGGATCAGCGAGCGCAGGCGGAAGAGCCGACCGCCGAGGAAGCCTGCGGTCTGGAGCGGGCTCCTCGCGACGGTGAACAGGTCCTCGAGCAGCGTCGGCCCGGGCTCTTCCTTTCGTTCCAGCCGATGCTTGATACGCTCGAGCGACTTCGCGGCGGGCTGTTCGTCCCCGGGAAACATGGAGCACAGCCAGACGCGCCCGTTCATCACGCGCTCGGCTTCCTGCGTCTCGCGGGTGAGCGCGAAGGCCCCCGCGAACTTCTGTCCGAAGGCCTGCACCGCGGCGTTGTGGTAGTGGAACTTGATGTCGTACATCATGTTCCGGCCCCAGTCGCCGTTGAACCTGATCGAGCCAGAGTACAGGCGTGGGTGCTCCAGGTAGTAGCGACCGACCACGTCATGGTCGTTGCCCAAGCCATTCGGCCGCACCGTGTTGGCCGCGAGCAGGAGGCGCGCGTTCTCGATGCCGCCGGTCGCGAGGATGAACTTGCTGCCCTTCGCCGCGAACGACCGTCCCGACAGCGTCCGGCACTTGAGCCGCCGCACGGTGCGTGCATCCGGATCGGTCTCGATATCGACCACGTTGGCGTTCAGCACGACCCGGACGTGGCGCGCCGCCTTGAGCTCGGCCGAATACTTGCGGCCCATCCGGGTCGGAGGCGAGAACTGTGCGATCAGGTCCCAGACTCGGCCGCTCGGCAGCGGCATGCGCCGGACGTGGTGCTTGCCGATCTCCGCCTCGAAGGCACCGATGTCGAAGTTGAAGGGGCCGAGATCGAGGAACTCGTGGGTGCGCGGATAGTAGGGCGTGACGTCGGACGCCTTGATCGGCCAGCCGCTGTTCGGGATCCATTCGCGCTTCTCGAAGTCCCAGTCGTCGAACGGACGGCACCAGCCACCCCAGCAGTTGCTCGAGCCTCCGAGATAGCGGCTCCTGCATCCATCGGCGAATCGGTAAGGAATGCCCCCGCTCTCGCCGCGATAAAGGTCACGGTTGGCGATCTCGGGCTTGTGTCCGCCGCTTTCAAGCACCAGCGCGTCGATGCCTCGGCGCTCGAACTCGAGTGCCAGGACGATCCCCGCAACGCCCGCCCCGACGATGACGACGTCCGCCGAAAGTTCGAGGCCAGATTCTAGTGTTCGCGCGTCAATGATCACGATGTCGGGACGAGTGGTCTCTTGTGGAAGGGGCTTGCCGGAAGGACGCTGGTTCCGATCTTAGCGGACCGGTCGCATCGGTTCCCCACGTCGGTTGACGATCGTCCGTCTCGGGTCATCTGCCGCCGTAGCGGTCGATCAGGTCCGAAAGGGGTACGGCCTGCGGCGGGCTCGCCGAGGTCGCGGCGTACCGCATGTCACGGATGGAAACGAAACGGAACTCGTCGAGCAGTCGGCGCAACTTGTCGTCGACCGGTCTGTCGGCGAGCGTCTGCACGATCTGCTCGAGCCAAGTGAGTTTCGGCCGGGGCCGGTCGAGATCGAGCTCCCACGGATGGATGTAGAAGCCAGCAAATTCGCGAGACGCTTCGAGCGCGCGAAAGTTGCTCGCCAGCGCGGCGTACGGATAGAGACGCGTGTAAGACCCGCCGCAGGCCGGTAGGGTCAGCGGTCCGATGTCGCGGACCGTCAGCGGCCACTCCTCGATCCGCCCGTGCGGGGTGTCGACGACGAAGCGCCGCCGCGGGAAGCCGGAGATGCCGTAGCGCACCGCCCGGATCGGCACGATGCTGGAGTCCACCTCGTAACCGAGTTCGGCCAGGGCTTCGAGCATCCAGAGCGAGTCTCCGGTCACCGAGAAGTACGGCGCGCGGTAGGCGATCGGCCGGCTTCCGACCAGATCGGCAATCATGTCGGTCGCCTGCCGGGTATCTGTGAGGAACTGCTCCGGCGTCATGCGGCAGACGAAATCGTGGTTCCAGCCGTGACATCCGATCTCGTGGCCAGCTTGTGCGGTGGCGCGGATCAGCGCGGGGTTCTCGCGCGCCGCCGCGCCGAGCCAGAAGAACGTTCCGCGCGCGCCGGTGCGCGCCATCATCTCGAGCAGCTTGTTCAAGCCCACGTGCAATCGGGACGTCGAGTTCCTGCGCACCTCGGGCTCGGACGAGCCGTGGTACCAGTCCTCTACGTCGACCGTGAACAGGTGTGGTTTGCGGGAGTCGAGCATGGGCCGATGAGTGGGGGTTCCCGAAGGACGGATGGGCCTCGCGACATCCACCCCGGCCGACGAAAACGCTTGAGACTGCCCCGGGACGTCCACGAGGCTCCGCTGCGGTACCCCCAGAGGGGCCCTTACCTCGCGGTAGGAAGAGGGTGCAGCGGGAACCGGCGGCGCGGCGAACCGCGGCGCCGACCGGCGGCTAATCGCCGTCGCAAGGCCGCCACGACTGTCGTGCGCCGCCGACGGTCACGGGATGGCGCGACCGTTCATGACCCGGCGGCGCGCCGTTGCGCCGGTACCGTGTGGGCCAGATAGCTTGTCGAGGATGCGCGATCGCCGTAATAGCGCTCGGCCTTCTCGAAGTCGTGCTGGTTCATGACCACGCCGATGATGCGGGCGCCGGCGGTACGCAGGCGCCTGATGTTCCTCTGCGCGAGCGCCACGGACGTCTGGTTGGAGCGCACCACGTAGACCATGCCCGTGCAGTTGCCGGCCACGACCAACGCGTCGGCCACGACCTGGATCGGCGGGGTGTCCAGGATCACCGTGTCGAACTCCGTGCGCAGGGCAGCGATCAGCGAGCGGAACGCCGGCCCCATCAGCAGGTCGACCGCGCGACCCGGTTTGCGCCCGACCGTGATCACCTGCAGCGTCGAACCGGCAACGCTCTGGTACGCCATGGCGAGGCTGGATTTCTCCAGGATCAGGTCGCTGAAACCGTGCGCCGCCGGGTCCAGGCCGAGCCGTTGGCCGAGAGAGGGGCGCCGGAAGTCGAGTTCGACGAGAACCACCCGCGTCGTGCGCGCGAGTTCGAGCGCCAGGCTCGACGCGAGCGTCGATTTGCCTTCGCCGGGGAGGGTCGACGTGACCGCGATGACCGGATTGGGTTCGCCCAGGGTCGACAGCCGAACACCGGTGAGGACCGAACGGACCGACTCCGCGAACAGCGAGCGCGGCTCGTCGATCTGGATCGTGGCTCCATCCTTGAGCTGCGCTGGCTTGAGCAGCGGCATGGCCGCCAGCAGCGGCAGCTGGAGGGCCGATTCGACGTCCGCCGTCGAGCGGAGGACGTCGAGCGCGCCTTCCCGCCACCAGGCGAACGCGCCGCCGAGCAGCAGCCCGAGCAGGGCCCCGACCGCGATCATCAGATTGCGCGGCGGCTTCGACGGCGACACGGGGGGCGTCGCCGGGTCCATGAGCCGGGCGATCGGCGTCGCAAAGTCCGAGGTCGCGCCGGTTTCGCGCGACCGGGAGAGGAAGGTCTGGTACAGACGGCGGTTCGTATCCACCTCGGACTCCAGCGCCGCGAGCTGGATCTCCTTGCGGTTCAACGACTGCACGGACAACTTCGAGGCCGACACGGCGCCTTCCAGCGACCGTTCCTTGGCGACCGCCAGCTCGTACTCCTTCTGGATGCCCGCGATCACCGATTCGGCTTCGCGCCGCAAGGTGCCGCGAGCGGCATCCACTTCCGCCTGGGCGGATTGCATCATCGGATGGGACCGGCCCAGGCGGTCGCCGAGCTCGGTGGTCTTGGCCAGGGCCGCGGCCTCCACCTCGCGCGCACGCGTCACGCGCGGACTGCTGAACACCTCGGGGACCTCGAACCGTCCTGGTGCGTTCGGCTGGACCTGGCGGTATAGCTGCTCGGCACGGGCCCGTTCGATCCGCGCTGCCACCAGACGTTGCGACATGTCGTCGAGGACACGGTCCTCGCCGCGGCCCGGCACGCCCTTCGCCTCGACGATCCCGGTCGAGTCGCGAAACTTCTGCAGCGCCCGCTCCGATTCCTCGAGTTGACTGCCGAGCGACGCCAGTCGCTCGTTCAGCCATCCGCTCGCGGTCTGGCTACGGCGGAACCGGGTGTCGAGGTCGACGTTGATGAACGACCTCGCGAACTCGTTGGCGACGCGTGCGGCGAGCTCTGGGTCGGGCGACTCGTAACCGACCAGAACGACCTGCGTCAGGCGCACCGGATCGAACTTGACGTCCGCCTGCAGACGTCCGATCACCGCTTCGAGCACCGTCGCTTCCGTCCAAGGCTGTTCGGGACCCGCGAGCCCGATTGCCGACCGCACACGCTGCAGCGCCGACGGCGAGGCCTGGCGCGGATCGAACAGCGGGTGCTTCGAGAGGTTGAGTTCGCGCACGACCCGCTCCGCCACGCCGCGCGACGAAAGGAACTCGAATTGGGTCTGGAAGTGCTCGCGGTTCGCCGTGAACGCTCCGTAGGCGTCGTCGACCGACACCACCTTGTTCTTCCCGGCCTCGAGCAGCAGTTTCGACGTCGCGAGATACTGCGGTGTCAGTATCACCGCCAGCGTCCCGGCGAGCGCCCCGCCCGCGATCGTCGCGGCGAGCAGCAACCACTTGTGCGAGGACACGACGCGCCACGGATGACTCAGCGATGGCAGCGCCTTGTGGGTGAGGGCACTGATTCCAGTGGGGCGTTCTTGGAGGCGATTAACTGTTGGCATTATACTCTCGAGGCGAAGCCGCTCCCAGCGGTGGGGCGATCGCCCACGGACAGCGTCGATCATAGTTCAAGGCTTTCGGTCGACCCGTCGATTCCGTCACGACCGCACTCGGGTTGCGTGATGCAGGACAGTGCGAGAGACGACCGTTTCGCAGCGGCCTGCGGGCGCATCGAACGGGCAGGGTTGTCCAGACGGCGGCGCCTCATCCCGGTGGGCTAGTTC
>JBIIPQ010000195.1:0-8031 GCA_044342535.1 Burkholderiaceae bacterium | reverse complement strand
GCTGCGATCATTGCAGCGCCCCCTGCAGCGCCGCAGCCCACGAGCATGCCAGTGGCGCCCGAGGCGACGCTGACAGTCTTCAACCGCCCCATCGTCGTGATGCGCGCGCCGCTCTTCGCGAGCACCCCGGCGGAGCGCGCACGCCGCGCACGCCTCGCGATCGACGACACCCTGGCGCTCGGCGGGCCGGGCGAGGTCCAGACCGAGGCGCAGACGCTGGGCACCGTCGTCAAGGTCGACGGCCGCTTCGCCTTCATCGTCCAGCCCGACGACGCCGACCGCCAGCGCGGCGAGACCGCCGAGGAGGCCGCGCGCCTCGCCGTCGCGCAGCTCCGCGAGGCGATCGCCGCGACCCGCGAGGCCCGCGACCTGTCGGGCCTGTTGCGCAGCCTGCTGATCGCGACGGCCGCCACCGTCGTGGCGGCCGCGCTCGCGCTGGGCTGCCGCGCGCTGTTCCGCGCACTCGGCCGCCGGCTGCTGCGGGTCGCCGACAGCAACGCCGAACGCCTGAAGCTGCGCGGCACCGAGCTGCTGCAGCGCGACCGGCTGCTCGGCAGCGTGCGCGCAGCGCTGGTCGGCCTGCGCTGGACCGTGACCGCCGTGATCGCCTACGAGTGGCTGGGCTTCGTGCTGCAGCACTTCGCGTATACGCGGCCCTGGGGCGAGCAGCTGAACCGCTTCCTGCTCGGGATGCTGTCGATGCTGGCAGGCGGGATTCTCGGCGCCCTGCCCGACCTGCTGGTCGCGGCGGTCATCTTCATCCTCGCCGGCATGGCCGCGCGCGGCCTCGGCGCCTTCCTCGAGCGTGCGGTCCGCACACCCGGCACTCTCGACTGGCTGGACACCGACACCGTGGGCCCGGCCAAGCGGCTCGGCGCACTCGGCATCTGGCTGTTCGCGATCGCGATGGCCTACCCCTACCTGCCGGGCTCCGGCACCGAGGCCTTCAAGGGCCTGTCGGTGCTGGTCGGCGTGATGATCTCGCTCGGCGGCTCGAGCCTGATCGCCCAGGGCGCGAGCGGCCTGGTCATCATGTACACCCGCACGCTGCGCATCGGCGAGTTCGTCCACATCGACGGCCACGAGGGGACGGTGGTCGAGCTCGGCACCTTCACCACCCGCGTGCGCACCGGTCGGGGCGAGGAGCTGACGCTGCCGAATTCGCTGGTGATGGGCACCGTGACGCGCAACTACTCGCGCACCGTCAAGGGCCGCGGCTTCGTCCTCGACACCGAGGTCACCATCGGCTACGACACGCCGTGGCGTCAGGTCCACGCGATGCTGCTCGAGGCCGCGCGGCGCACGCCGGGCGTGCTCGCCGAGCCCGCGCCGAAGGTCTTCCAGGTGGCGCTGTCGGACTTCTATCCGCAGTACCGGCTGGTCTGCCAGGCCGTCCCAGAGCAGCCGCGGCCACGCGCCGAGATCCTGAGCAGCCTGCACGCGAACATCCAGGACGTGTTCAACGAGAACGGCGTGCAGATCATGTCGCCGCACTACTTCGGCGACCCCGGCGACGCGAAGTCGGTGCCGCCGGAGCGTTGGGCGCCGCCGCTCGCGGCGCGGGTGGTGCCTCGCGAGGGGTCCGGCGGCACGGGCGCCGGCTCGCCGCCGCAGCAGCCTCAGACCTGACCCGCTCGACGCGCCACGCCTCCTCGGCGCGCACGGCGCGGACCCGGCCTCACCCCCGCAGCGCCGCGATCCGCCTCATGCCGAGCGCGAAGGGCCCGGCCTGCCGATCGCCGATCAGCAGCCCGATCTCGCGCACGCGGGACGCGAGCAGCGACTGCGCATCCGGAACCGCGCGGCCCCGGAAGCGCGCGACGAAGGCCGCCCGCGGCAGCTCGAGCGTCGTCCACTCACCGGCCGGCGGCGCCATGTCCGCCTGGTAGACGATGCCATCGGGCAGGCCGGCGCACACGAAGGCCAACCGGTAGCGCCGGCCGTCACCGAGCAGCTCGACGCGCCAGCCCGTGCTCGCGTCGTCGCCGACCGCGGGCGCCGGCGCGCGCACCGACGCGAAGCCGCCGCCGCGATCGAGCGAGACCGTGCCTTCGAAGACCGCATGCCCCGCCGGATCGTGCCGCATGCGGCTGCGCGACACGCCGCCCATCACCCGATCGTCGATCGCCCGCCAGCCCGCCACGCTGTCGGGAGCATCGAACGCGAGCACCGCGCCTTCATCCGAGCGCACCGAACCGGACATCAACGACCTCCCCGCGAGCACCGCGCCATGCGACAACGAGGGCGGTGGCGTGCCCGATCGTAACGGATCGCCCGCCCGGACCCGCGAGCGTCGACCTGCGACCACGGCGACGCCCGCAGCCTCGAGCCGCTTGACCTTGCCATCGTCGGAAGGTCGACAGTGGGGTTCGCTCCCCCCCGACCCGGACCTCGCCATGATCACCTTCCGCATCGACGACATGACCTGCGGCCGCTGCGTCGCCACCCTGACGCAGGCGCTCGCCGCCGTCGACGGTGACGCCCGGCTCACCTTCGACCTGCCTCGACATCTCGTCTCGGTCGAGACGACCCGGACCGATGCCGCGACGCTGCGAAGCGCCATCGAAGCGGCCGGCTACACGCCGGTCGCCGTCGAGGTCGCGGCGTCGGCAGTCGCCCGGGACCAGGCCGGGGGCTGCTGCGGCTGCCGAGGTCAGGCCGCCCGGACCGCCTGACGCCGCACGCGGCCTGCAGCCCGGCGGTCAGGGCCGCAGGATCAGGACCTGGCGGGGTGCCATTGCCGCCGTGTCGTGGACCATGCCGGTCCCGCCGAGACCGGCCACGGTGAACACCACGGTCGGAGTGCTCTTTCGGCTCAGGCGCAGCGTGCCCACGCTGCAGGTGCCCGCGCTCCCGGTGGTGCAGTCGAGCGGCGCACCGCCGATGCTGAAGCCGCCGGACACCTTGGCGCCCGACACCGGCGCGCCGCCCGCGTTCTTCACCGCGACGGTCACGGTCGCCGTCCACCAGTTCGCGTCCACTGCCTTGCGGGTGACGCCGAAGGCGCGCACCGAGACCTTGACCGGGGCGGGCACGGCCTGCTCGGCCCCCGGGCTGGAGTAGAGCTGCGTGGTCGGCGAGCCCGGGCCGGCAACGGTGACGACATTCGGCGAGGCCAGTGCCTTGATCCGCTCGGCGATCTGCGCCGGCGTCAAGCTCGGCGTCGTGCCGAGCAGGATCGCAGCGGCGCCCGTCACGTGCGGCGCGGCCATCGACGTGCCGCTGTAGACGGCGGTGGCGGTGTCGCTCGAGATCACCGACGACGTGATCGCCTCGCCCGGCGCGAACAGCGACAGGCACCGCCCCCAGTTCGAGAATCCGGCCCGCGCATCCGAGCTGGTGGATGCCCCGACGGCGATGGCCGTCGGCGCACGCGCCGGGGACACGGTGCAGGCGTCGATGGCGCTGTTGCCTGCCGCCACGATGACCGGCACCCCCGCGGCCACCACGTTCGCCACCGCGGTGTCGAGCGCGGTCGAGGCCCCGCCCCCCAGCGACAGGTTGGCGACCGCAGGCTTGCGTGCGTTGCGCGCGACGAAGTCGAGGCCGGCGATCACGCCGCTCAGCGTGCCGCCGCCCCTGCAGTCGAGCACCCGCACCGGGGCCAGCGTGACCTGCTTGGCGACGCCGTAGGTCAGGCCGCCGACGGTGCCCGAGACATGCGTGCCGTGACCGTTGCAGTCGTCGGTCTTGCGGCCGTCGGCGATGGCGCTGAACCCCAGGTCCGGGCGCACCCGGCTCGTCGCGGCGCCCGGTGCGCTGCGGAACTCGGCGTGGGTCGCGCGGATCCCGGTGTCGAGGATGTAGGCGGTGACCGTGCTCGCCACGCCTTCGTAGCGGTACGAGCCCGACAGCGGCAGCGCGCGCTGGTCGATCCGGTCAAGCCCCCAGGCAGCGGCGTTCTGCACGACCGCGCCGATCGCGACCACCTGGTCCTCCTCGATGCCCTCGACCTCGGGGTCGGCGAGCAGCGCCTGCGCCGCCGCCTCCGACATCGTCGCCGCGTAACCCTGGATCGCCTTCGTGAACCGCTCGTTGACGATGCCGCCGCCGGCCCGCTTCAGACCACGGTCCGCCCTGTCGTCGATCGACTTGCCGGTCGCACCGGGGTCCTCGCGCAGCGTGACGATGTACTGGCCCGGGACGCGACGGTCGGCCGGCGCCGCCACGATCTGCTTCTCGACCGGTGCAGCGGCGGCCGCCGCCGCATCGAGCGCGGCCAGTTCCTCGGGCGTGGGCTCGATGTCCGCCTGCGGCTCGGCCGATGCAGGCGGAGCCTCGGCGGACGGAGCCGCCCCAACGGGGGTTTCGGACGCGGGGGCGGCGGTCGGCGCATCGCCGCCACCGCAGCCCGCGACCAGCGCACCCGTCAGCATCGCCACCAGCACTGCGTGCGTCGTCGTGTTCCCGATCATCGTTCGCATCCCGTCATCCGGACCGGCGTGGTCCGATGGGGCGCAGTGTCGGAGTCGCCGCGACGAGCGGAGCGGATGCGGGCGCGGAGGGCGGATGCGGTCCGCCGGACGGTGGGAGCGCTGCCGCCGGGCGGCGTGGGATGCCGGCCGCAACGCCCGCGCATATCGATCGGCTCGTGATGACGAGCACCCGACGGATAAATCGGATGGCCGAGGATGACGGATCGGGGAACGCTTGGCTGCGGCCGGCACCGGGGAGATGCTGGCGTCCCGTAGGGGATTCGAACCCCGGGCTCTGACCTCGTCCATAGGAGCAGCTTCTTCACTTATCGCTGTGTTCAAACTTCCGCAGGCGGCTCTCTCTTGCGGCCGCCGCGCTCCCCTTGCTCTCAATCCCGGCTGGTGCGGCGAGCCGGACCCTGCGTGAAGGCCCCGCCGATCGACGCGACCATCTGGCACAACGTGCCCACGAACCACCCCGGGCAGCGACTCCAGAGTGCCGAGAGCGAGCCGAATGGCACCCTTCCCTCGAGCAGCGCCGAGTGATCGAGCGATGCGCGGTGAGGGAAGTACCCTGGCTTGACCGCAAGCAGGCGGCGAAAGCCAAGACGTTCGTAGAAGCGCAGTTGCGGATCGATGGGACGACCCCGGCGCCGAGTGCGAGCGTAGGCGTCGGGACACGCGCCCGGCGAGACCGACACATGCCGTGCCAGTCCCGGCATCGGCGAGGACAGGATGACGCGCCGGTGCCCGGCGCGCAACGCGTGCGGCCAGTAAAAGGCGACCATCGCACCGACCGCTTCGTGATCCGCGCTCGTCAGGCTGATGCCGAAGACGGTGTCGCACTGCCCGCCGACTGGATCGATGCCGACGGCGGCGATCTCCTCCCATGTCGGAGCGGCGAGGATATCCTCGGCGCGGGCCGGTTTCATGAAGAGCGACGCCACGACGCGGCCGGTTCGAACGCAGAACGCGCCGATGCAGTGGCGCGGATGCGCCGCGATGCGTCGGGCAAGCGTCTCGGGCGTAGCAGCCTGCTCGGGCTCCCAACGGGCCAGTTCCAGCGCACGCAATTCATCGATGTCCGAGGGACTCAGGAACCGTACCGCCACCCTCGCATGCGCCGAGGAGAGATGCGTCGCCGAGCGGAACAGCTCACCGCGGATCCGCGCCCCCAGATCGAGCACCGACGCGAGCAGCCCACGCACACCCACGCGACCCCGTCCCAGGTCGATGCGCGCACAGTGGACGACCCCCGCCAGAAGATCGAAGAGCACCAGCGCCCAAGCCAGGGGCACCATCGACCAGCGGGCGACCGGGCGCACGCGCAGACGCGCGAGCGATAGGGCGGCACGCCCATGCGCGATCTCTTCCCGTGCATGCCAACGCCACAACGATGCCTGGGGCGAACCGTCGTCCGGCACCCACCTGTCGCTACGTATCGTGAGGTGCCCGATGCGCACGGCCAACTGCTCCAGGGCGCAAGCGAGCGCCAGCTGGCGCTCGAACCCCAGGTGCGCCGTCAGGGCATCGAGGGATCGCTGGATCGATGCAGCGCGGGCCGAGGCGTCGTAACCGAGGGCATCGAGGCGGCGGTTGTAGGCTTGGTGGGCCCGCAGATGGGCGTGCTCGTCGTCGGCGAGTGCTCGCAGCGCCGAACCCAGCGCGTCGGGTACGGCTCCTGCGGCGCCCGCAAGCGCGACGCGGCGCACGAATGTCTCGCCGGCAGGCAACAGCATGGAGAAACTGTCGTAGACCCAGCTCAGCAGTGGCGTGTGGTTCCAGTACATCGATCGAACTCGGCGAAGGAAAGCGCCGCACGTTATCGACCGCTCGTTACTTGAACGTGACGTCCGTATTTCGCGATCGTGTCAGTCTCCAGGCGTTCCTCCGGGCGCGCGACGCACGCGCTCGAGGGCTTCGATCGACGAGCCGGCGCGCTGCATCTTTGCCGTGGCGTCAAGGAGTGGAAGCCGCTCTGCGCCGAGGATCTCAACGTCGGACCCGGCCGCCGACTGCAGCCTCTTGCGCGCCTGGCGCAGCGTCTCGGCCCCGGCGACATCGCTGACGTCCAGCTCGCCAGAGAGCTTGACCAGCGCATCGCGCATAGGTTCCGAGAGCCCGTTGAGAGCGAGCTGGTTCAGCGCCTGCTGCACCGCTTCACGCGCGATCACCTGCACCATGCGGAAGTGCGAGACCTGCATGTCCCTCCGCTGATCGAGCGAGTTGCCGAGTTTGTGTTCGACTGCACTGAGGTTCGCCTTGAACAGTTCCCATATGTGGTCGCTGGCCGCACTTTGCGTGAACTGCTGCAGCAACGCGGCAGGCGAGTTGTGGGCTTCGCCGGGAAGCGCGGTGAGGCTGCCGTTGCGCGCGAGCTGCGCGACCATGGAACCGACGCTGACCGAGAAGACACTCGCGCAGGCGTTCGAGAACGCATGGCGGGTCATGTCGAGCCCCTGCGCACCCAGGTCCTTCCAGGATCGGTTCAGGAAGGGGATCGGTATGGCGTGCCGGCCGAGCGAAACGGTCTCCCGAGCGAGGGGGAGCAGGTAGCGCGGCAGGCTCACGATGCTGGCGAACCCGGCGGCGCGCGCATCGGCGTCCCGCCGGGTCGACACGAAGAGATTCACGCGCTGCGTCCCGCCCAGCAGGTCGTCAACGTGCGTCTGGGCCACCCACGGCAGCGATCTGGCGATCCCCAGCGCCAACCGGCTCGCGGCCGCGGCGGTGCCCGACGCGAGGGCCGACGCCCCGAGCAGCTGCCCGGTATCGAACAACGCGCTCTCCGGAAGCCATGCGCGCCGGCCCATGTTCGTCAGGCCGGTGAACGTTGGGTGGACAAGCGAGGCCCCGGACCTGCCATTCAGTACGCTCTGCCAGGCTCCGACCGCTTCCCGCCGCTCGGCGGACGTTCGGCGCAGCGCAGCGAGGCTCGTGTTCGCGCTCGCGTCGTGCTGGGCAACGCGTGGCTCCGCGTCGGTCGCGACCCGCTCGAACCGCTTGTACGTGACACCGTCGCGATTCGACAGCCGCAACTGCACCGTGCAAGGCTCCGGGATCAAGGCATCGATGTCGACGGGCTTGAGGCTCGGCATGTTCGCGAGCCACGAGAGCCGGTCCATCGCGCCGAGGAGCGTCCTGTCGACGGCGTAGGCGGCCAATCCGCCGGCGATGCCGCCGATCACGGCGGGATCGTAGGTGTTGGTGAACTCTCCGGCATTGCCCAGGGCGTTCGTAACCGTGTTGGACACGGGTGATCTGGAAGTCGACGAGATGAATGACCGGGCCGCGTCGTAGACCGCGGGAAGCATCGCTCCGGCGACGTCGACCGACATGTTGCTATGGAGCTCGTAGCGGGCCTCCGGCCCGAAGGCCGCCTCGCGCCGCTCCAGGACCGACGTGGCCCAGGTCAGGTACTCGTCCTGCCATGCCGCCTGCTGGTCCGCGTTGACGGTCTGGTGGGTATCGAAGGGCATGTTATCGAGCCTGAGCAAGAGTCGCTCACGGGCACTCGAGGCGTTTTCCGCGACGCCGGCGCTCGCGCTCGCGCTCGCCGTCGAAGGTGATTCGGGACGCGTTGATCGCGACTGTGGCAAACTCAGATCCGACGGTC
>JBIIPQ010000194.1:0-8081 GCA_044342535.1 Burkholderiaceae bacterium | reverse complement strand
GGCTCGACCTCGAACGCTTCGGGATGCGCTACTCCCACGCCGGCATCAGCCTGCGCGACAGCGCGAACGGGCCGTGGTCGATCCGCCAGCTCTACTTCGACTGCGGCGAGCGCCGTCCTCGGCTCTTCGACGAGGGCGTGGCCGGCTTCCTCGCCGGCAACGGCGATCCGTCGATCGGCTGGTTCTCGGCCGTGCTGATCCCCGGCGAGGAGGCGGCGCTCGAGCGGGCCGCGACCGACAACCGGCTCGCGCTGCGCCTGGTCGGCGCCACCTACAGCGCCAATGCGTACGCCTGGGGCGTTCGCTACCAGAACTGCAACCAGTGGGTGGCCGAGCTGCTCGGCGTCGCCTGGGGCGGGCTGGGGCAGGGGGCGGAGCAGGGGCCGGAGCAGCGCGACGCGCTGCGCATCGACGCCCAGCGGTGGCTGAGCGAACAGGGCTATCGGCCGGCGCGGTTCGAGGTGGGCGACCCGGTGCTGATGTGGCTGGGCGGCGTGCTGCCCTGGCTGCACCGCGACGACCATCCGGCCGAGGACCTGCGGCAGTGGCGCTTCCTCGTGAACATGCCTGCCTCGATCGAGGCCTTCGCGCGGGCCCGGGTGCCCGGTGCGCGCCGCTTCGAGTTCTGCCATGCCGAGCGCCGGATCGTGATCCGCGAAGGCTGGGAGCCGATCGCGCCGGGCTGCGTGCCCGGCGAGTCGGATCGGGTGATCCGGCTCGATCCCTGAGCGGGCGGCCGCGGCCGCTGAGTCATACTTCGCTGCACGCACCGTGCCCTCCGCCATGTACGAACCGACCACGGCCCTCGGCTACTTCCGCATGCTGGTGAGCGACGCCGACTCGATCCCGCTGCTCGAAGCCGCGGCCTCGATCGCGCTCGACGCCTACCCGACACTCGACCTGCAGGCGAGCCTGGCGGCCTTCGACCGGCTCGCCGGTCAGCTCGCCGAAGACTGCAGGCATGTCTCGACCGAGACCGCGCGGCTGCAGCGCGCGCTCGACTTCTTTTTCGTGGCGCAGGGATTCGGCGGCAACGTGCGCGCCTACCACGACCCGGACAACAGCTACCTGCACCGCGTGATCGAGACGCGCCGCGGCATCCCGATCACCCTGGCGGTGCTGTTCGTCGAACTCGCCCGCCACGTCGGGCTCGATGCCCGGGGCATCGCGTTTCCCGGGCATTTCCTGCTGCGGGTGAACCTGCACGAGGGCATCGTCGTCATCGACCCGTTCACCGGCGAGAGCCTCGATGGCAACGAGATCGAGCGCCGCGCGGCGCCCCACGGCGCCGACGCCGGGGCCCTGCTGCAGCCCGCGGCGCCTCACCAGATCCTGATCCGCATGCTCAACAACCTGCGGGTCATGCATGCGCGCGAGGGGCGCGAGGACCTCCACGAGAAGGTGCTCGAGCGCATGCGGATCGTGCAGGCGGCCGCGCCGGGCTAGTCGCGCGCCGCCGCCGGCGCCGCGTCGGCGTCGCCAGCCGGCTCGAGCGCCAGTCCCGTCAGCCACAGCCGGGTGTCGAACTCGAGCTGGGCGTAGTCCGGCTCCATGTGCCGGCACAGCGCATAGAACGCACGGTCGTGCGCCCGCTCCCGCAGGTGCGCGAGCTCGTGCACCGCGATCATCCTGAGGAAGGCGGCTGGCGCGTCCCTGAAGATGCTGGCGATCCGGATCTCGCGCTTGGCCTTGAGCGAAGTGCCCTGCACGCGCGAGATCGCGGTGTGCGTGCCCAGCGCGTCGTGGGTGACATGCAGCCGGTTGTCGTAGCTCACCCGGGCCAGGGGCGGCGCGCTGCGCATGTGGCGGGCCTTGAGCTCGCCCACGTAGTCCCTCAGGTCGCGGTCGCGTCGCACGTCGTGCGTGTCCGGATAGCGGCGGGCCACGGTGGCGAGCACGCGGCGCTCGGCGATGAGCACCCGGACCTGCTCGAGCACCGGCTGCGGATAGCCCCCGAGATAGCGCAGCTCGGTCATGACGCGGCGTCCGGGCCGACGGGCGCGCGTGCCCAGAGCAGCAGCAGGTTGTTCGCCGGCATCGGCACCCGCTCGCGCAGCACGAGCCCCTCGGCGCGTGCCCGCTCGGTGACCTCGGCCACACGGCGCAGGCCCCACGCCGGGTCGCGGGCGCGCAGGTCCGCGTCGAACGCGAGGTTGCCGGGCGAGGTCGCCACGCCGTCCTCCAGGTAGGGGCCGTAGGTCACGAGCACGCCGGTCGGCGACAGCAGTGCCGCCGTCCCCCGCATCAGCGCGGCCGTGCACGGCCACGGCGCGATGTGGATCATGTTCGCGCAGAAGACGGCATCCACTTCGGACGGCAGCTCGCGCGGCCACGGCCAGGCCAGGACGTCGAGCCGCAGCGGCGGCCGCACGCGCTCGAGCCCGGCGCACCAGGCGCGGATCGAGGGCAGGGCGTCGGCCTCGTGCTCGGTGGGCTGCCAGTGCCAGCCGGGCAGGCCCGGGGCGCAGTGCGCGGCATGCTGTCCGGTGCCGCTGGCGACCTCCAGCAGCAGGCCCGTCGCCGGCAGCACACGCTGCAGCTCGGCGAGGATGGGCGGGGCGTTGCGCTGCGCCGAGGGGCTGTACCGGCGCGGATCCGTCTGGGTCATGCCGCGGTTCTACGCGATGCGCCCGTGCGCGGCAAACGCGGGCCGGCCGCAGCGGCGGCCCCCACCCGATCGGACAAGCCGATCGGAGTGATCGAAACGATTGCTTGGACGGACGCTGCGCCGAGGGCCACGCTGCAGGGGTCGTCACGGCGCCTCGCTTCGAGACCGCCGGCGGCGACCGTGCAACCGACAGGAAGGCCAACACATGTCCGACGCAAGCCGCTGCCCGTTCGCGGGCGACCGATCCGATCCCGTGGCGCCGACTGCCCGCGCCCGCGCCAACCGTGACTGGTGGCCGAACCGCCTGGACCTCGGGGTGCTGCGCCAGCACGCGTCGCTCGGGAATCCGATGGACCCCGACTTCGACTACGCGGCGGCGTTCGCCTCGCTCGACCTCGATGCGGTCAAGCGCGACCTGACCGCGCTGATGACGCGCTCGCAGCCCTGGTGGCCCGCCGACTGGGGGCACTACGGGCCGCTGTTCATCCGGATGGCCTGGCACAGCGCCGGCACCTACCGCGTCGCCGACGGCCGCGGCGGCGCCGGATCCGGCACCCAGCGCTTCGCGCCGCTCAACAGCTGGCCGGACAACGGCAACCTCGACAAGGCGCGCCGGCTGCTGTGGCCGATCAAGCGGAAGTACGGCCGCAGCCTCTCCTGGGCCGACCTGATGATCCTGGCCGGCAACTGCGCGCTCGAATCGATGGGCTTCCGGACCTTCGGCTTCGGCGGCGGTCGCGAGGACGTCTGGGAGCCGGGCGAGGACATCGACTGGGGCAGCGAGGCCACCTGGCTGGGCGACGCGCGCTACAGCGGCGAGCACGAGCTCGCGAACCCGCTGGCCGCGGTGCAGATGGGCCTGATCTACGTGAACCCGGAGGGCCCAGGCGGCCATCCGGACCCGGTGGCCTCGGGCCGCGACGTGCGCGAGACCTTCGCGCGGATGGCGATGGACGACGAGGAGACGGTCGCGCTGGTGGCCGGCGGGCACACCTTCGGCAAGGCTCACGGCGCGGGCGACCCGGCGTTCGTGGGGGCCGAGCCCGAGGGCGCGCCGATCGAGGCGCTCGGGCTCGGATGGCTCAACCGCTTCGGCACCGGGCACGGCGCGCACGCCACGACCAGCGGCATCGAGGGCGCCTGGAAGCCGAACCCGACGACCTGGGACAACGGCTACTTCGACATGCTGTTCGGCTACGAGTGGGAGCTGGTGAAGAGCCCGGCCGGGGCCCACCAGTGGCGCGCCCGCGACGTCAGCCCCGAGCACATGATCCCGGACGCGCACGATCCGTCCAAGCGCCATGCGCCGATGATGACGACGGCCGACCTGTCGCTGCGGATGGACCCCGCCTACGAGCCGATCGCCCGTCGCTTCCACCGCCATCCCGAGCAGTTCGCCGACGCCTTCGCGCGGGCGTGGTTCAAGCTCACCCACCGCGACATGGGGCCGCGTGCCCGCTACCTCGGGCCCGACGTGCCCGCCGAGGTGCTGCTCTGGCAGGACCCGATCCCGGCGCTCGACCATCCCGTCGTCGACGCCGCCGACGTGGCCTCGCTCAAGGCCGCGATCCTGTCGTCGGGGCTGACGGTGCCGCAGCTGGTCGCGACCGCCTGGGCCTCGGCCTCGACGTTCCGCGGCTCCGACAAGCGAGGAGGCGCCAACGGCGCGCGCATCCGTCTGGCACCGCAGAAGGACTGGGAGGTGAACCGGCCGGAGCAGCTCGCCTTGGTGCTGGCGACGCTCGAGGACCTGCGGCGCGGCTTCGAGTCCCGGGCCTCGGGCGGCAAGCGCCTCTCGATGGCCGACCTGATCGTGCTGGGCGGCTGCGCCGCCGTCGAGCGGGCCGCGCGGGCCGCGGGCCATCCGGTGACGGTGCCGTTCGTGCCGGGCCGCATGGACGCCTCGCAGGCACAGACCGACCTCGCGTCCTTCGCGGTGCTCGAGCCGGTCGCCGATGCGTTCCGCAACTACCGCGGTCCCCGCGCCCGACGGCCCGCCGAGGTGCTGATGCTCGACCGGGCACAGCTGCTCGGGCTCACGCCGCCGCAGATGACGGTGCTCGTCGCGGGCCTGCGGATGCTCGACGTCGATGCCGGGCGGGCCTCGCTCGGCGTCCTCACCGACCGGCCGGGCGTGCTGGGCACCGACTTCTTCGTGAACCTGCTCGACCCCGGCACGAGCTGGTCGCAGGCCTCGGGTTCCGACGAGGTGTTCGAAGGGCGCGAGGCGGGCGGCGCGGTCCGCTGGCGGGCGACGCGGGCCGACCTGATCTTCGGCTCGCACTCCGAGCTGCGCGCGATCGCCGAGGTCTACGCCTCGGACGACGCGGGCGGGAAGTTCGTGCACGACTTCGTGGCGGCCTGGGTCGAGGTCATGGACGCGGATCGCTTCGATCTCGGCTGATCCGTGCGGGGCGTCGCGCGAGCGGTCCGAATACGTCGCGACGCCCCGGACCCCGTCCGGGTGCCGGGGCTACACTCCGGGCGCATCCATCCTTGCGCCGAGGTCGTCGCCCCATGAAGCTCTTCTTCTCCCCCAGCTCCCCCTATGTGCGCAAGTGCATGGTGGTCGCCCACGAGGTCGGTCTCGCCGATCGGATCGAGCGGCTCGCGTCCGCCGCGAACCCGATCAACCGTGACCGGACGATCGTCGCCGTCAATCCGCTCGGCAAGGTGCCGACCCTGATCACCGACGAGGGCGTGGCGTTGTACGACAGCCGCGTGATCTGCGAGTACCTGAACGAGCTGGGGCGCGGCAGCCTCGTGCCTGCGTCGGGCGCGGCGCGCTGGCAGGTGCTGACCGAGCAGTCGCTGGGCGACGGCATCCTCGATGCGGCGCTGCTGGCGCGCTACGAGGGCGCGATGCGGCCCGAGCCGCTGCGCTGGGCCGACTGGACGGCGGGCCAGCTCGACAAGGTCGAGTGCGGCCTGGCCGAGATCGAGGCGCATGCGGCGGCCTGGGGCGACACCGTCGACTTGGGCAAGCTCACGCTCGCCTGCGCGCTGGGCTACCTCGACTTCCGCTTCGCCGCGCTCGACTGGCGCGCGCGCGCGCCGAAGGCCGCCGCCTGGCACGCCCGGATCAACGCGCGCGCCTCGATGCAGGCGACGACGCCGGTCGGCTGAGACCGCGGCCCGGGGGCCGCCCCCCCGAGCGCGGCCGCCGATCGGAGGCCGATGCGGCGGGCCGGGTCTGCGCCCGGGGGCGTGCGACTCAGAGCGGACTCGGGATCAGCACCTTGTCGATCACGTGGATCACGCCGTTGCTGGCGCGGATGTCGACGGCGACGATGCGCGACGGTGCAGCGGTGCTGTCGGCGATCGATGCGATCGCGGGTGCCGGGCCGGCCGTGATGGTGATCTGGCGGGGCGCCGCGACCGTGGTGACGGGCGTGCCGAACGGGATGCCTGTGGAGAGCACCTGCGAACCCAGCACGTGGTAGGTCAGCACGGTGTCGAGTTGCGGCCCGGTGAGCGAGGCCACGGTCGGCGCGATGGCCGTGAACGCCGCGTTGGTGGGGGCGAACACCGTGAACGGACCGGCTCCGGACAGGGTGGCGACGAGGTTGCGGCTCTTCAGCGCACCCGTGAGCGACGTGAAGTCCGGGTTGGCGAGCGCCATCTGGACGACGTTGAGCACGCCCGGCGGCACCAGCACCTTGTCGATCACGTGCACGATCCCGTTGGAGGCGGCGACGTCCGCGGTGACGACGCCGGCGCGGGTCAGCACCGCATCCGTGAAGCCGACCCCGGTCGCGGTGGTGACGCCCAGCTTGGCCGCCTCGCCCGAGAAGGTGTAGAGCGTCGGGCGCGTGGCGGGGCCCGACTGGACGTTCGCGGCCGTGACGCGACCTGCCAGCACGTGGTACTGGAGGATGTTCTTGAGCGCTTCGGCCGGAAGCGCGTTGACCAGGGCCGTGGCATCCGCGAAGCCGAGCGTGGTGGCCAGCGAATTGAAGGCCGCATTCGACGGCGCCAGCACGGTGAGGTTGGCGGTGGCGTCGGACAGGGTGGGCACGAGCCCGGCCTTGGTCGCTGCCGCGACCAGTGCGGTGAGATTGGCGTTCGTGGCGGTCTGCGCGATCGACGCGGGCGGGGCGGGATGCGGGTCGTCGCTGCCGCCACAGGCGGCGACGAAGGCGAGCGTGGAGAGCGCGAAAACGCTGTAGAGCCTGCGGATCATCATGATCGTTCCTCACAGTTGGACCGCGGCGGGCGCGGACGCGACATTGCCGTGCGGCTCGCACGGTCAGGTTATGTCTGATAGGTCACTGTATGACTTACAAGTCATTACAGAGTTTTCTGCAGGGTCGACGCGAGACCGAAGGAAGGCCGGGTTGGACACGCCCGACTGGACGTCGATGAACTCGAGCTTCGAGACGTCGTCGCGGCTGTCGCCGCGGCGCCTGGCCTTGCGCGCTGACATCGATGCGGCGATCGAGGCCGGACGCGACGCGGCGCTGGCGAACCCGGCCCTGCGCGCGCATCTGCGCGAGCGCGCGTCGACCCGCTGATCCCGGGTCCGTTCGCTGCCGCACGGTCGGCCGGGTTCGCCCCGGGTGGGCTGCGCGCTGCGATGCAGCCGCGTCGATGCAGCCCAGCCACGGCCTCGTCAGCCCGGCTCGAACGGGGGGTCTCCATGTGCGTCAAGGCGTCGACGCAATGACCCTGATGCGGCCCGCGGCGCCGCCCGCCGCGTGCGCGACGCGCGGATGCTGCGCATCCCGAGTGCGGACCTGGTCATGGTCTTCAAGGGCACGGCGGTGGCGCAGGGCAGCGGCCGGGCGCGAGCGACGCTTCACGCGCATCGCCGAGATGCCGTTCACCTCGGACCGGAAGATGATGTCCACCCTCGAGGCGGACCACGACCACGACGACGCCCCGGTGGTGGTCGCGAAGGGCGCACCGGGCGTGGTGCTGGCGCGATGCACGCAGCTGCAGGTCGGCCCCGCCACGCTGGATCTCGACGCCCCGATGCGGACGCACATCCTCGCCGAGGTGGGCGCCCTGGCCGATGCGGCGCTCCGGACGCTGGCGGTGGCGTACCGGCCCCTGGATCCGGGCGAATCCCCCACAGCCCATGTCGGGCTCGAGCAGCGGCTGATCTACGTCGGCACGGTGGGCATCATCGATCCGCCGCGCGCCGAAGTGGGGCAGGCCATCCGTCAGGCGCAGGCCGCCGGCATCCGCGTCGTCATGATCACCGGAGACCATCCGCGCACGGTGCTGCGCATCGCCGCGGATCTGGGCATCGTGCGCGCCGGTTCGGCGGCGCAGCCGCCGCCTCGGGCACTGACCGGCACCGAGCTCGACGCGCTCGCCGCGCGAGGCGAGCCGGCGCTGGCCGAGGCGGTGCGCGCCACCCGGGTCTTCGCACGCGCAGCGCAGCGCTTCAACTGCTTCAACCCCCGGTCCGAGACCCGCAGTGCCTGGCACGGCCTGTTCGCCAACCCGTGGCTGTGGGCGACGGTGG
>JBIIPQ010000030.1:0-23039 GCA_044342535.1 Burkholderiaceae bacterium | reverse complement strand
AGGCCGTGATCGTCGCGGGGACGGTGGTGTCCAGCGCGGTCATCCGCGACCGGTTCTCGGCCATCGAGTCGGCCGCCAAGCTGAGCCTGATCGCCTCCGCCATGGCGGTGGCGCCGATGCTCGGGCCCATGCTGGGAGGCCTGCTGGACGTGACCCTGGGCTGGCGCTCGGTGTTCGCGCTGTACGCCGGTCTGGGCGGCGCGCTGCTGGTGCTGGCCTGGGTCGACATGGGGGAGACGCGCGCGCCCGGACTGCCCGCGCCGAGGTGGGGCGACTGGTCGGACCTGCTGCGATCGGGCCGGTACTGGTCCTATGTGCTGTGCACCGCCTTCTCGGTCGGTGCCTTCTTCGTGTTCGTCACCGGCGTGCCCTACGTGGGCGCGGCGACCTGGGGCCTGTCGCCCGCGGAGGTCGGCATAGGCGTCGGGTCCATCACCAGCGGCTTCCTCGTCGGCGCCGCCATCAGCGCCCGCCAGGCCCGCCGCCGCGGCGTGGGCGTGCTGCTGGCGTCGGGCCGCGTGGTGTCGGTGACCGCGATGGCCGTGGCCCTGGCGGTGTTCGCGGCCGGGGTGTCGCACCCGCTGGCGCTCTTCGGGCTGACCCTCTTCGTCGGCCTGGGCAATGGCCTGACCCTGCCCTCTGCCAACGCCGGCACCATGTCGGTCCGCCCCGCGCTGGCGGGCACGGCGGCGGGCCTGAGCGGCGCCCTGTCCCTGGCGCTGGGGGCCGTGCTCAGCACGCTGACCGCGCTGGTGGTCGAGCGTTCCGCCACGCCGCTCGCCCTGCTCGTCATCCTCATGGGCTGCGCGCTGCTGTCGCTCGCGGCGGCGGCGGTGGCCATCCGGCTGGAGCGGGGGGCGTCGCCGGGCGTCGGCTAGCGGTTCGGCCCGGATCGCCGCGCGGATACGCCTCGACCGCCCACGCGACCCACCGGCGAAGCCGGGGGTGGTGTCGTGTCGGCGCCGTTGCGCCCTCGAGGTTCCCGCATGCGCAGCAACGCCTCGAGCGCGGCCTCGGTGGCCGGGTCGTCCACACGCACCCGGTGCGCGATGCCCAACGCCCGGGACAGCGCCGGCTTGAGCGGCCGCATGACAACGCGCGCATCGGGCGCTGCGGGGCAGCGGTGCAGAACATGGCGCTGATGCTCGGACTCGCGGCGCGCCGGCTCGGTCTTTCGGCTGAGACCTAAGATCGATGCCGGCCGCGGCGTGCCGGCCTACGCTCGGTCATGCCCGAGCTCAGCCGCTTTCTTGGCATCGTGATCGCGATGTTCTATCGTGACCATGCACCCCCCGCACTTCCACGCCTACTTCGGCGATTTCGAAGTCATCGTGGAGATCGACTCGGGTCGGGTCACCGGCCGGTTTCCGACCCGTTCGCTCGCGGCGGTGCAGCGATGGCGCTTACGGAATCGGGGCGCCCTTCTGGAGAACTGGCAGCGCGCGCAAGCGCGCAGGCCGCTGCAAGGCATCGATCCGCTGGAGTGACCATGGACCATCGACTCGTCTCGGCCCGCCACGTGCGCGGACATGTCGTTCGGCTCTGTTTTGCCGACGGTG
This sequence comes from Burkholderiaceae bacterium, assembly GCA_044342535.1. GTDB lineage: Bacteria > Pseudomonadota > Gammaproteobacteria > Burkholderiales > Burkholderiaceae_E > UBA4615. Next base: position 21,480 of record JBIIPQ010000030.1, on the reverse strand, counting down.
CGCAAGGCGAGGTCGACCTGTCGGATGACCTCGACGGTCCGATCTTCGAATCGCTCCGCGATGTCGGCACATTCGCCCAGTTCCGGGTCGACCCGGTCTTCCGCACCCTCGTCTGGCCGAATGGCGCCGACCTCGCGCCCGAGTACCTGCGGGAAAAGCTGGTCCGCGCTGCAGGGCCCCTGGTCGGCTGAATGCGCGCCGGCCGCACAAGGACCCGGGCCCCGCGACCGACCTGAGTCGGCAGCGGGGCCCGGGTATCGTCCGATCGCAGGGGTGCGGCGTCACGCCGCCCCGCGCCGGCACCGCGCGTCAGGCGCCGATCGCGTACAGGCTGCGGACCGGCTGCGCCATCGTGTCGCGCGGCTGCTTCTCGACGCGCTGAGTAACCGCAGCGAGCAGGCCCGAGCCGGTGCCGAGGATCGCAGCCGTACAGGTGGTGAGGCCGGGGTTTCACGGCGCACGCGCCGTGCCGGTCGAACGACTCGCGCCCGCAGGCGCGAGGCTCCCCGGCGAGCACCGCAGGCGCCGGATCGGGACGCGCAGTAGGTTTATTCACAGCTTCTCATTCGGTCGGCAACTCCAGCCCCTCCCACTGCTCCAGCATCATGACCTGGCGCCGCAGGAAGTCGGTGGGCATCGCCTGGGAGCCCCAGACTGGGACGCGGCCGGCGTATTCGCCCAGCAGCCAGAACTGTCGAACCGCCATGAATCGCGGGATCGCGGCAAGGTCCGCCGCCGGAACGGCGCGGGCATCGCGGTAGGCCTGGATGAAGCGCCGCCATTGGCTCAGCACCTTGTCGCTGGGCGCGTCGTCGGGCTTGCGCGGGAAGCGGTGCCATGGATAGACGGCGAGTTCGTAGCCCAGGTAGCCGGGGCCGGCCTCGTCGAAATCGAAGAACGTTGCCTTCCGTTCTCCGTGTTCGCCCGGCACCACGAAGTTGTTGTAGCCGTGTGCGTCGCCGTGGCACATCACACGGCTGAGCGGCCCGAGGCCTTCGATCCGATCGCGCAGACGTACGGCCAGCGCCTCGTACTGTGAACGAAGCTCGGTGGCCATGGTGGGCGCTTGCAGCAGGCCCTCGAGCGGACGCCACAGCAGGTAGTCCAGGTCGAGCGTATAGAGACTTGCCGTGCCCCGGTAACTGTCGCCCGCGACATGCAATGCGGCGAGACCGCGCGCGAAGGCCTGGATGTCTTCGTCGGAGTCGCCGGTATCCTCTCCGTCGAGGAACTCGAAGAGCATCAGCGCGCGCGCTCCTTCGGGCAGCGGCACGCTGATCGAGACGTCACCATTCGATGCTCGCAGACACCGGGACACCGCGCAGCCACGCCGTGCCCAGTGGTCCAGCACCTCGGCCTCGAAGTGCAGATTCGGGCCGCCCCGCGGACGCTCCGCACTCAGGCGCGCGACCACGCGGCGCCCGTCGGCAAACTCCAGCCGGTAGACCTGGTTGAAGCTGCGTCGCAGGAACTCACTCCCCACCACTTCGCCCAGGTCGTAGTTCGATTGCACGAATTCCGCGATGCTGCCTGCGGTGGGGGTCGACTGCGCGATCTTCAGTTGCATGGGACCCCCTCGTTAATCGGGGGGCGAATTCTGCCATCGAACGGCCGCAGCTCCAGACCGCTTGTGATCCGGCGAAACCGTTCGGTACCCGCGGGAATGGGTCAGGGCAGCGGCGGGACGGCTCCATGCCGCCCCGCGCCGGCACCGCGCGTCAGGCGCCGATCGCGTACAGGCTGCGGACCGGCTGCGCCATCGTGTCGCGCGGCTGCTTGGCGACGCGCTGAGCGGTCACTTTCCGGAGGCCCAGATCGCCGACGACCACTTCGCCGCTGACGCCGATCGGACCGGTGATCTGCACCGCGGTGGCCGAGCCGGCCTTGACTGCCTGGGAGCCGATGTCGCCGGCGGTGATCTCGCCGGCCTGCGCGCCGAAGACGGCGAAGGCGAGGGCGGCGGGGGCGAGGAGCTTGGTGAAGGTGTTCATGGTGTGGTCCTTGAAGTCGTTGGGCAGGAGGTCGACGACGCCGGCATCCGGCTCGTGTCGGCGGCGCTTCATGTGCGTCGTCGATGGATGCAGTGTGCCGACCGTCCGGCTCGCTCCGGACCCGCGAAGGGATCGATCCGGCGGCGCTCTTGTCTCGGTCCGGTTTCGGGCGCGCAGGCCCGCGATATGCACCGACAGCAGCCCGGATGCGCCGATTCGCTCCGATTCGAGCGGACTCGCGCCGATTCGCGCCGCTACGCCCCGCCGTCCGCCAGGAACGCCTCCACCACCGCCGCGAACGCCTCGGGCATCTGGTCGGGCAGCGCGACACCCCCACCCTCCACGTCCACGATCCGCGCGTCGTGCGGCCGCGCCCGCAGCGCCTCGGCCCGCGGCGCGGCGAACCGGTCCGCGGTGGCGCGCACCACCAGCGTCGGCTGCCGCAACCGCTCGCCGCGGCAGGCGGCCATCTCGATCACGACGCCGCCGCCGGTGTGATGGCCCACGACGCCCGCGATGCCCAAGCCCAGCGCGTCGAGCAACTCGTGCGCGACCGCGGCCCAGCGCTCGATCGACGGCGGCCACGGCGGCGGTGCCGAATCGCCGAAGCCCACGGTGTCCAAGTGGGATCGGGCGGCATGCGCGGCGCGGTCGACGGAGCGAGATGCCGGGCAGCATCGCACGCCGCGAGGCCGAGGCGGCATGCGTCAGCGCAGATTGATCGCGGTCAGGGTCGTGTCCGACTCGCCGTACGCGCCCTGCTTCGCGATGTAGAGCACGCCGTTGCGCGACAGCGCGAGATTTCCGGCCGCCGGATAGCTCCACATCGTGCGGCGCGAGACCCGATCGATCGCATAGGTCGACTGGTTCGTGCTGACGAACACCGCGTTGCGGGTCAGCAGCACCTCGCTCGCGAACTCGACGTCGCCCGAGGCGGGCGGTGTCCACGACCACAGCAGTGCGCCGCTGGACTCGGCGCGCGCCTCGAGGCGCAGCGGGTTGTTGTTGACCGCGTAGACCACGCCGCCGTCATAGGCGGGGGTCGCTGCGTAGACGCCCGGAATGCTCCAGTCGACCGTGTTCGTCCTCAGGTTGAAGTGCACCAGCGAGTTTCCGATCGAACCGCCGTTGAGGACTCGGTTGGCGTAGGCGGCGGCGAAGACCGACTGCGGCGCTCCCAGCACGGCAGACCCGCCGATCTCGTAGATGTAGTTCGAGAAGGTCGGATCGGTGATCGTGGCCTTGAGCACGCCGCTGACCGGATCGAACACGCGCAGCGCGTCGCCTGTGTAGGCGTACACGCTCGTGGCATCGACCGCGGGCGTCCACGTCGACTGCTGGGCGGTCGGGCCGGCGAACAGCGGGGTGCCCTGCAGATCGAATGCGTACAGGCCGCCGTAGGTGCCCGCGTTGGTGTACACCCCGGCGGGCCCTACCGTCGGTGCGAGGTAGTTTTCCCACTGAGAGGACATGCCCGACCTGAACCGCACCGAGCCGTCGGCCGCGTCGAGGGCGAACAGGAACGTCGAGGACTGCTGCCCGGCAGCAACGTAGACGACCCCGTTGCTGACGGCAGGGGGATTCGACGACGGATAGGGCAGCCCCGCGAAGCTGTAGGTCCACAGCGCCGACCCGTCGTGCTCCCGGCGTGCGGTGACGGCGTTCGGACTCGCCTGGAAGACCCGTCCGCCTTCGATGGTCACGGCCCCCAGATTGGACGTGCCGTAGACCAGCGCCGGGACGGTGAGCTGCCAGCGTGTGTCGAACCTGTCCGGATCGACGGTGACGGGCACGAAGCCGGTGTGCGCGGCATTGCCCTGGTGCGTCGTCCAGTCCGGCGCGCCCGCGAGCGGCGACAGGGCGGTCAGGTGATCGCCCGGCCAGGCCCCGTCCGTCGCCAGCAGCCTGACCCGATAGTCCACCAGCACCCTGGGCATCGGCAGAGGCGTCGTGCAATCGGGGTCGCGGCACAAGCGGACGACGGCACGCCCCGCTCGGGTCCCGGCCGCGACCGACGTCAGCGTGGCGAGTTCGAGCACGTGGTTGCCACCACTGGTGCTCACTTTCACCGGCGCACCGAACACCCCCCCCGGATCGCTCGCGAACGCATGGATCGCTCCGGCGAGCCCCAGTGCGACGGAGTCGAGCATCACGCGGGGATGGACCGTCGTGCCGACGACCGCCATACGCGAGACTGACACGACCGGCTCCACGCCGAGGCGCAGCGTCGCGGTGGTGGTGCCGCCCGGCCCCGTGGCCGAGACGGTGTAGTCGGCGGTTGCGATGCCGACGGCCGGCGTGCCCGAGACGACGCCACTGCTCTCGCTGATCACGAGCCCCGTGGGCAGGGGGGGCGACACGCTGAACGCGGTCACCGGTCCGGTGACGCTCGGCACCAGCGGCACGATCGCCTGTTTCGCCAGGTAGAGCGAGGGCGAGACATAGACGGCCCTGGGCGCGGCAGGCGTGCCCAGGGTGCCGCCCGTCACGAGACCCTGCTCAGGGTCGGTCGGCGAACCCGGGGGCGTCGCCGGCAGACCCTGCGCAGGGTTTGTCGGCGAACCCGGGGGCGTCGCCGGCACGGTCTCGGGCGCCGTGCCGCCGCCTGCGCCACATCCGGCGACGACCAGGGCGATCCACAGCGCCGCGCCGAATCCGAGTGTCCTCACGTGGACAGCCTTCCGTAGAGATCGATGGTGCAGCCGAGGATAGGAAGAATCCCGAACACACGCCAGACTAAGTCGCTAAGTTCCGTGAGGAATGTCTCGGCTGCACGGCGCGATCCGCGTGGCGCATCACCGAATCGGGCGGGTCCGACCGCTCTGGCACGTCGCGGTGCACGAGCCCTGCGACCCGCGGGGAGGACGACCCTGCGCCCCCGCGCGGAGCGGCGGCGGCGGCGCGATCAATCAGCCTGAGGATGCGGGCGAAGCGGAGCGAGGCTTAGGATCGATGGACCCCGGCAGCTCGCGAGTCGGGCCACCCACCTGGAGGACATTTCCCATGGTCACCCTGCAGCGATTCGGCGCGATCGCGACGCTCGCCCTCGCCGGCGCCACGGCACAGGCCATCGATGTCGGCTCGGCGAACGTCCCGGCTCCGATCCCCGACGGCACGCTCTCGATCGGTGGCAAGGAGCTGAGGCTCCCGGAACAGGAATGGACCCTGGTCGGACTCGAGGAGACCTCGTCCGGAAGGCGCGATCGCCAGGGCGCCAGGTCGGAGCGGTTCCGTGGCGTCGCGGTGGCCGCCACGACGGGGGCGATGGCTGGCGCCGTCCTCTTCGAAGGCCTCGAGCGCCGCTCGAGCACCAACACCTGGTCGAACTCCGCCTGCGTCGAGGGGACCGCGCTTCACTTCGAACTGATCGACACCAACCCGGTCCGACCGGAATGCTTGATGGTGTCGAAGGGCCGCTTCATCGGGCCCGAGTCGGCCTTCGCCCCGTACCGGATGGCCGCGGACTGGGCGCGCGGCCGCGGGATTCCGATCCCGGCGGTCCAGTACAACATCGGCGTCGCCCGCTACATCGCCGGCGACTTCGCCGTCGTGCGCGTGCTGGTCCCCGTGGAGGCGTTCGCTTCGGATGCCGAGGCCGTCGACTGGGGCCGCACCCTCGCCAAGGCCATGCACCCGCTGGTCGGGGGCACGCCGGTCCGGGTACCCGACCTGCCGAGGGCAGCGGGCGCGGGGGCGCGCTGAAGGCCGCCGGCCCGTCTACGCCACCACCTCGAACACCCCCACCTCGTACGCCACGCCGTTCACCACCGCCGCCACCCGGTGAATGCCCGGGTAGTGCGTGCGCGTGCTGAGCTGCGCGAGCGACAGCGTCTTCGCGAACGAGGTCGCCTCCCCCGCCCCGAGCTCGACGGTCGACAGCTTGAACACCTTGACCCGCGTCGGCTCGCCGCGCGCGTCCGCATACGTCACGCGCAGGTCCACCAGCAGCGGCTGCGCCCGCCGCGCCGCGCTCGCCAGCTCGAACGCGATCTGCACCCGCCCGCCGATCGGCGCCCGCGCAGGCTCGACCGATACCCCGCGCAGTGCCACCCGCGCGCGCTCCCCGAAGCCCAGCACCGTCAGCGCATGCGGATCCCCGCGCTTGACCAGCGTCCTCAGCGCATGCCGGATCAGCCGCACGCGCGCCGGCGGCGCATCCTCCGCCCAGCGCGTGCAGACCTCGACCAGCAGCGCCGGGTCCGCGCGCCCCAGGTCGTTCAAGTGATTGGCCACCGAGCGCCGCACGTACTCGTCGGTATCGTCGCGCAGCCGCTCGAGCAGCGCGATCACAGGCCGCGGGTCGCGCTCGAAGACCCGTAGCCGGGACGCCCACGGCAGGCGCGGGCGCGTACCCTCGGACACCAGCCGGCGCACGTGGACGTTGGGGTCCGCGCACCAGCGCTCGAGCACCGCGAGCATCTCGCGCGGATGCCGTTCGATGAACGGCCGGATGCCGAACTCGAACGAGAAGCGCTGCGTCAGGGCATGCATCGCGGCCACCGACGCGTCGAGGTGCCCGAGCCCGCGCTCGGCGATCCAGAGGGTATGCGGCAAGTACAGGAAGGGCGCCATGCCCTGCCCCATCGCGGATCGGACCGGTGGCCCGAGCGAGCGCAGCACGACCGAGAGCGCCTCGGGATACTCGGCGGGCAGGTGGTCGCCGAGCGCACGCGCGATGTGTCGCGCGCGCGGCAGCAGCTCGAGGTCTTCGTAGCCGCGCAGCGCCTGCTCGACGAAGGCGCGCGTGGGAAAGACCGGATGCACCCGCGCGATCATCTCGGCGATGCGCCGCGGGATCTCGGGGCCGTACTTCGACTTCAGCGAATCGGCCATCGCGCGGGCGCTGCGGTACGGTCGGCGCGGGCCGCGCGGAGGATGCGTACGGCCGCGCGCCCTGTCAGGCGGCCGCGGCCATCGCCGCGAGCCCGTCGGACAGGTCGGCGATCAGGTCGGCCGCATCCTCCAGACCGCAGTGGATCCGCACCAGCGGCCCGCCGGTCCACGGCTGCGAGGTCCGCAGCGTGGCGATCTTCGCGGGCATGATCAGGCTCTCGAAGCCGCCCCACGAGTAGCCGATCCGGAAGAAGCGCCGGCGCTCGCACAGCGCCGCGAGCTGGGCCTGCGTCGCGCCCTTCAGCTCGAAGGAGAACAATCCGCTCGAGCCCAGGAAGTCGCGCTTCCACAGCGCGTGCTGCGGATGCGAGGGCAGCGCCGGATGCAGGACCCGCGCGACTTCGGGCCGCGTCTCGAGCCAGCGCGCGACCTCGAGCGCGGTGGCCTCGTGGCGGCGCATCCGGACCTCGGCGGTGCGCAGCCCGCGCAGCACGAGGAAGGCATCGTCGCCACCGACGCACACGCCGAGCTGGCGCACCGCCGTCCACAGCGGCAGCCAGTGCTCCTCGCGCACGATGGCCGCGCCCATCAGCAGGTCGGCGTGCCCGCCCCAGTACTTGGTGAGCGGCAGCAGCGAGACATCGACGCCCCAGTCGAAGGGCCGCGCCAGCACCGGCGAGGCCCAGGCGTTGTCGATCATCGTCAGCACGCCGCGCTCGCGCGCGACGCGGCACATCGCCGGCACGTCCTGGATCTCGAAGGTGTAGCTGCCCGGGCTCTCGAGGTACAGCACCCGCGTGTTCGGCCGGATCAGCGCCTCGATGCCGGCGCCGATCGTCGGCGGGTAGAACTCGGTCTCGACGCCGTAGCGCTTGAACAGCGTGGTCGCGAAGGCGCGCGCCGGCCCGTAGACCGAGTCGCTCATCAGCACGTGGTCGCCGGGCGAGCAGTAGGCCAGCAGCGGCACCGAGATCGCGGCCAGCCCCGAGGGCATGAGCGCCGCGCGGCAGCGGTGCGGCGCGCCCTCGATCTCGGCGAGCGCGTCCATCAGCGCCATCGTGGTCGGCGTGCCGGAGGTGGCGTAGGTGCTGCGGTGGAGCTCGCCGGCCATTGCCGCCGCGCCCTCGGCGTCGGCCGCGGCCAGCGACTCGAAGAGCACGCTGGAGGCGCGGGTCACCGGCAGGTTCACGGTGGCGATGGTGCGATCGATGTGGCGGCCGGCGGCCACGAGGCGCGAGGAGGCGGAGGCCGCGTCGTCGTGCGGAGTCGGTTCGGCGGAGGGCGTGCGCATCGGCGGATTATAGGGTTCGGAACGCGGGGCGCCGTCCTGGGCGCGCGGGCGCGGTTCGCGCGGCGCGGCGCCCGCAGGCGCGTGCTAGCCTCGAAGCACCCCCTCCCCCATGACCCAGACCGCCACCGACCCCCGTCGCGTCCTCGTCGGCGTGATGCTCGTGCTGCTGCTCGGCGCGATCAACCAGACGATCGTCGCGGTGGCGCTGCCGCGCATCGCAGAGCGGCTGGACGGCTTCGGCCTGATCGCCTGGGTCATCAGCGGCTACCTGGTGGCGGCCACCGTGGTCACGCCGATCTACGGCAAGCTCTTCGACCGGCACGGCGTGCGCATCGTGCTGGCCGGCGCGATCGCGGTGTTCGCCGTGGGCTCGCTCGGCTGCGCGCTGTCGACCTCGATGCCGATGCTGGTCGGCTTCCGCGTGCTGCAGGGCGTGGGCGGCGGCGGGCTGATCTCGGGCGCGCACGCGGCGATCGCGCAGACCGTGTCGCCGCGCGAGCGCGGTCGCTACCAGGCCTACTTCAGCAGCATGTTCGCGCTGGCGAGCGTGCTCGGCCCGGTGGCCGGCGGCTGGCTGACCGACGCGCTGTCCTGGCAATGGGTGTTCGCCGCCAACCTGCCGCTGTCGCTCGCGGCGCTGCTCGTCATCCGCGAGCGCCTGCGTGTGCTGCCGATCCCGGGGCGGCGCAGCCCGATCGACGGCCCGGGCGCGCTGCTGCTCGCGCTCGGCCTGGCCGCGGTGCTGATCGCGATCACGCGCGCCGGCCAGGGCCTGCCCTGGTTCGACGCACGCAATCTCGGCTGGCTCGGCGCGGGCGCGGCGCTGCTCGCCGGCTACGCGTGGCGCGAGCGCACCGTCGAGGATCCGGTGCTGCCGCTGCCGCTGCTGCGCAACCGGATCGTCGCGCTCGGCCTGCTGTCGCAGTTCCTCGGCCACGGGCTGATGATCACGCTCACCGTGATGGTTCCTCTCGAGCTGCAGCTGGTCGCGGGCCTGGCGCCGGCGGCCGCGGCCACGCACCTGATCGCGCTGTCGATGGGCCCGCCGGTGGGGTCGATGATCGCCGGTCGCACGATGGCCGCGACCGGCCGCTACCGGCCGCAGCAGACGATCGGCGCACTCGGCACCGCGCTGGCGGTGCTCGCGCTGGCAGCGGCGATCTGGATGGACGCCCCCGACTGGGTGGCGGGCACGCTGCTCTTCGTCGCCGGCGTGGGCTTCGGCCTGCAGTTCCCGACGACGCTGGTCGCGATCCAGAGCGCGGCACCCGTCGAGCACCTGGGCGCGACCATCGCCGCGGTGAACTTCGTGCGCTCGCTCGGCGGCGCGATCGGCATCGCGCTGCTGTCGACGATGCTGCTCGAGCTGCTGCGCCACGGCGCACCGGAGCTGGCCGGCGGCGCTGCCGGTGCCGACGTGATGCGCGCGCTGACCGAGACCGGTGCCGATGCGCTGCGCACGCGCATGCAGCCGGTGGCCGAGCGCGCGTTCATCGCGATCTTCGCGACCTGCGCGGCGACCAGCCTCGTCGTGCTCGCGCTGTTCCGCGCGATGCCAGAGCGCACGCTGCGCGGCTGAGCCCGGCCGGGCCCGCGTCGGCGCGCGGGCCCTTCGATCGAGCGTGGCCGCAGGTCTCCGGGACTTTCGCGCTTTCCGATCGGAGAACGGGTCGCGCAGCGGGTTACAATCGTGTTTGTTCCGTCGTAGCCGATAGCCGAGCCGCCGCGCTCCAGCATCACCGCGACACCGGTCCCGCTGCGTCGGCGCCGTCGTCGAGTCGTGCTGGACGGGTGCGGCGCCGGGCCCCCCTCACGTCCCCCCCGGTCGATGTCAGAGCCCACTGCCGATCCGTCGTCGCCCGCCCATGCGGGTGCTTCCCCCGCCTCGCCGCTGCGTTCGCAGGCGCGGCCCGCTGCCGAGTTCAAGGGCCTGTCTCACCCCGCGCTGCGGCTGGTGCTCAACGAGTCCGAGGACCGGGCGATCGCGGCCGCGCTCGAGACGCTGCTCGGGGACGACTCGGGCGCGTTCGAGTGGCAGCCGGTCGTGATCGACGCGGTCCGCATCGCGGCGGCCGAGTCCTTCGACCTCGGCGCGGTGGTGGCCCGGCTGCGCGGCGCGCACCTGCATCCGGTGGCGATCTCCGGCGCGAATGCCGCGCTCCGGGCCGAGGCCGACCGGCTGCGGCTCGGATGGCTCGCGGCGCTGCCGGAGCGGCGCGGCCGCGCCGAGCCCACGGCGCAGGCGGCGCCCGAGGGGGTCCCCGAGGCGGCGCCGCAGGCCCCGGCGCCCGAGCCCGTAGCGGCCGAGCCGGCGCCGGCCGCCGCGCTCGCCGCCATGGTGGTCGAGCGCCCGGTGCGCTCGGGGCAGCAGATCTACGCCCGCGAGCGCGACCTGGTCGTGATCGGCGACGTGTCGCCGGGCGCCGAGGTGATCGCCGACGGACACGTGCACGTCTACGGCACGCTCGGCGGCCGCGCGATCGCCGGTGCACGCGGGCGCCGCGACGCGGGCATCTTCACGCTCGAGCTGCGCGCCGAGCTGGTGGCGGTGAGCGGCATCTATCGCACGTTCGAGGACGGCGTGCCCGCGCAGCACGCGGGCAAGCCGGTCAGGATCTCGCTGGAGGCGGACGCCGACACGCTGTCGATGCGTCCGCTGTAGGAACGAACCCGGGCGGGCGGCACGCATGCCGTCCGCCGTCGATCAGCCCTGCACGTTCGGGGAAGGAAACGACTGATGAGTGAAGTGATCGTTGTGACGTCGGGCAAGGGCGGCGTCGGCAAGACGACGTCGTCGGCGAACCTGTCGGCCGGGCTCGCGCTGCGGGGCAAGAAGGTCGCGGTCATCGACTTCGACGTGGGCCTGCGCAACCTCGACCTGGTGATGGGCTGCGAGCGGCGCGTGGTGTACGACTTCGTCAACGTGATCAACGGCGAGGCCTCGCTCAACCAGGCGCTGATCCGCGACAAGCACGCGCAGAACCTCTACATCCTTCCCGCCTCGCAGACCCGCGACAAGGAAGCGCTGACCGAGGCCGGCGTCGAGAAGGTCATCAAGGACCTGAAGACGATGGGCTTCGACTACATCGTCTGCGACTCACCCGCCGGCATCGAGAACGGCGCGATCATGGCGCTGACCTTCGCCGACCATGCGATCGTCGTCGTCAACCCCGAGGTCTCCTCGGTGCGCGACTCCGACCGCATCATCGGCATCCTGCAGTCGCGCTCGCGCCGGGCCCGCGAGGGCCGCGAGCCGGTGCAGGAGCGGCTGCTGATCACCCGCTACAGCCCCAAGCGCGTGCGCAACGGCGAGATGCTGTCGTACCTCGACATCCTCGAGATCCTGAAGGTGCCGCTGCTCGGCGTGATCCCCGAGTCGCAGCGCGTGCTCGAGTCGTCGAACGCCGGCGTGCCGGCGGTGCACGACGCCACCAGCGAGGTCGCCCAGGCCTATGCCGACTCGATCGACCGGTTCCTCGGCAAGCAGGTGCCGCTGCGCTTCGTCGCCGAGGAAGACCGCGGCTTCCTGCGCCGCCTGCTCGACAGCGTGAGCCGCAAGGCGGCCTGAGGAGGACCCCCCGATGATGTCCCTACTCGATCGGATCCTGGGCCGACAGCCTCGCACGGCCTCGCTCGCCAAGGAGCGGCTCCAGGTGATCATCGCGCGCGAAGGCGCGCGCACCAACAACCCCGAGCTGCTGCATCAGATCAAGCAGGCCGTGCTCGAAGCCGTCTCGCGCTTCGTGCCGGTCACGCCCGAGGACATCGCCGTCGACCTCGACAGCGATCGCGAGATGGAAGTGCTGTCGGTGAGCGTGAGCCTGCCCGACGGCAGGACGCTGAAGACCGGACGCTGAGAGGCGGCGCGCCGCGGCCCGTCCGGTCCGACAGGCTGGGCTCAGCCCAGCCGCTCCGGCATCTCGATGGGGCTCTCGGCGATCCACGCTTGCGCCATCGCGAAGCCCTGCCCCGCCTCGCCGAGCAGGTTCTCCACCGGCACGCGCACGCCGTGGAACATCAGCTCGCAGTGCCCTTCGGGCGCGAGGTGGTTCATCACCGGCACGTTGCGCAGGACCGTGAGCCTGGGCGTGTCCATCGGCACCAGCACCCTGGCATGGCGCGCGTGGCGCGGCGCGTCCTCGGTGTCGTCCGACACGCCCATCACGATCGCCACGCGGCAGGCAAGATGCGCGGCGCCGGTGATGGACCGCTTGCGTCCGTCGATCACCCAGTCCGGCCCGTCGCGGCGGATGCGGGGCCCGGCCTGACATGTCGCGCGGCGGACGAAAGGCGGGAGGGGTGGCGCGCCCGGCTGGGATCGAACCAGCGACCCTTGGCTTCGGAGGCCAATACTCTATCCACTGAGCTACGGGCGCGTAATCGACGAGTATACCCCGGCAGGCGGTCGGTCGCGGTCGACGGCAGGTCGGGGCGGCTCATGGGGCAGCGCGACGGCGCGTCAACGGACGCCAGGGGGACACCGGGGTGCTTCCGGCCGCGTGTCGGCAAACCGCTAATCAGGCGGAACAGACCTCCTTATCGGACGTTAACGTCGGATAACCCTTACGTAGGATCCACGAGGTCCGGTCGACTCGGCCGGACACCGAAGCGCCCGCGAGGCCGGCGCGCCGGACGCCGCTCCTCGCCCCGACCGGACTCCCTCCAGATGACGCTCCGCAAGACGCCACCTTTCCGGCCCATCCGCATCCGAGCGGAGGCTTCTTCGCCTTCCACGGTCCCTGGGCGCCGGGCGTGCGCCTGTTCAGGCAGATCGGCTTCGCGACGAAGTCGGTGATGATCACTGCCGCCTTCGCGATCCCGCTGGCGGTGCTGAGCTGGGGCTTCTTCACCAGCAACGCCAAGAGCATCGCGTTCTCGGCGGCCGAGCGCGAAGGCGTCAGCGATCTCCGCGCGCTGCTCCCCGAACTCGCGGCGGCGCGGGCGGCCCGCGCGGCCGCGATGCGCGGCGAACGCCCACCAGCACCGGCCGGCACCGGCCTGGCCGACGCGCAGAAGTCGCTCGGCGAGGCGCTGGGCACCGCGACGCAGTGGAAGGCGGTGCAGGACGCGCGCGCCGCCATCGCCGGGCTGGCGGCCGATGCGCCGAGCGAGCGGCAATACGGCGTGCACGGCGCCCATGTCGCCGCGCTGTCCGACCTGATGTCGCAGGCGGCGGACGGCTCGAACCTGACGCTCGATCCGGACGTCGACACCTACTACATGATGGACGCGGTCACCACCAAGGTGCCGGCGCTCGCCGAGTCGCTGTCGCAGCTGGCCGCGACCGCACACGCGGCAGCCGCCGCCGGCAAGGCGACCGACGCGCAGCGCCGGCGGGCCGACCGCGTGGCGATCGTGGGCGAGAGCGGTCTCGCCGCCCTCGAGTCGGCCATCGGCAAGGTGCTCGCACAGCGCAAGGACCTCGTCCAGACGCTGCGGCTCGATACCGCCGCCACCAAGGCACGGGCCGCGCTCGAGCCGCTGCACACCGCACAGCTCGCGCAGCTCGAGGCCCTCGACGCCGCGATCGCGGTGCGGATCGGCGGGCTGGCGAGCGAGCGCAACGCGACCGCCGTGCGGGTGGCCGTGACGCTGCTGCTGGCCGGATACCTGTTCCGCACGTTCTTCCTGGTGACCCGCGGCGGGCTCCAGGAGGTCGGCTGGCACATCGACGCGATGGCCCGCGGGGCCCAGCAGAATGCGGCGCTGGTGGAGCAGACGGCCACCGCCGCCGGCCAGCTCAAGGACCAGGCGAGCGCGCTGGCCGAGACGGTGGCGGTGTTCAAGCTGCCGGCCGCCGTCTCGGGAGGATGAAGCCGGGGGCCGACGCGAGTCTTCACGCAGACCGTGCCGGGACGATCGATCGGGCTATACTCCAAGGTTTGTACCGACGCAGCCGGATGACGGAATGAGCAGCGAACACGAGCCTTTCATCAAGACCCCCCGCCAGCTGATCACGGTGGTGACGCTGGCCTTCATCGTCCCGATCATCGTCATCGTGCTGCTGGCGTCGTACGTCGGCTCGGCCAAGCGGCCGGCCGCGGGCAGCGATGCCTTCAGCGCGCAGGCGGTCGAGTCCCGGATCCGCCCGGTCGCCGGCTTCTCGCTCAAGGGCGCCGACGGTCCGAAGGCGCTGCGGGCCGGCGAAGAGGTCTACACCGCCGTCTGCGGCGCGTGCCACACGGCCGGTGTCGCCGGCGCGCCCAAGACCGGCGATGTCGCGGCCTGGGCCCCCCGGATCAAGACCGGCTACGACGCACTGCTGAACTCGGCGCTCAAGGGCAAGGGCGCGATGTCCGCGCAGGGCGGCGGCGAGTACGAGGACGCCGAGATCGGCCGCGCCGTGGTGTTCATGGCGAACAAGAGCGGCGGGAAGTTCGAGGAGCCGAAGGCGAGTGCGGTGGCCCCGGCCGCCCCGGCAGCCGCCGAGGCCGCACCGGCCGCCCCCGCACCGATGCCGGCCGCCGCTGCGGCGCCGGCCGCCGCGGCCGCCGTGGTGGCCGCCGCCGGCGCCGCGAAGGCCGAGGCCCCCGCGGCCGACGCCGGCAAGAAGCTCTACGAGACCGCCTGCCAGGCCTGCCACGTCGCCGGCGTCGCGGGCGCGCCGAAGTTGGGCGACAAGGCCGCCTGGGCGCCGCGCCTGGCGCTCGGCGTCGACGGCCTGACCGCCAGTGTCGTCAAGGGCAAGGGCGCGATGCCGCCCAAGGGCGGCTCGGCCGCCAGCGAGGCCGAGATCAAGTCGGCGGTGCAGTACATGGTGGCGGCGGCGAAGTAACGCCTCCCGCACCCGGCATCGGACGGCGCCTTCGGGCGCCGTTCTGCTTTGCGGGCCCGCCGCCGTGGCGTGGCGAGCCCGGCGTCTCAGCCCTCTCCCGCCCCCGACGGACTCCGCGGCTTGAGCAGCCCCTTGAGCGAGGCCAGCCGGGCCTTGGCCGAGTCGACGCTGACCAGCACGCCGGCGCCGCCCTCGACATCGAGCCCCATCTCGGCGATGAAGCGCGAGGGCAGCTTCGGCGACATCGCCTTGGCGCGCCGCCGCTGGCGGCACCAGCTGAGGGTCAGCGAGCGCTGCGCGCGGGTCACCGCGACGTACATCAGCCGGCGCTCCTCCTCGACGCGCTGCGGGCCGTCCTCGCCCTCCTCCTCGGCGTCGCCGGTGTGCGGCATCAGCCCCTCCTCGCAGCCGACGATGAAGACATGCGGGAACTCCAGTCCCTTGGAGGCGTGGACGGTGGTCAAACGCACCGCGTCGGTGTCCTCGTCGCCGCCGTCCAGGCGCGAGAGCAGCGCGATGGTCTGCGCGAGGTCGACGAGCGACTTGCCGTCCTCTTCGCCGCGCTTGGCGATCCAGGCGACGAAGTCGGTGACGCTCTGCCAGCGCTGGCTCGCCTGCCGATCGTCGAAGGTCTGCACCAGGTACTCGTGGTAGCCGATGGCCTCGAGGATCTCCTCGAGCAGCGGCCCGGCGGGCTCGCGCTTGGCGCGCAGCCCGATCCGGTTCACGAAGTCGCCGAAGGCGCGCAGCGGCTCGAGCTGGCGCTCGGCGAGCCGCGTCTCGATGCCGTGCTCGAAGACCGCACCGAACATCGACACCTGGCGCTCGCCGGCATAGGTGCCGAGCGCCTGTAGGGTCTGCGGGCCGACGCCGCGCTTGGGCGTGGTGATCGCTCGGATGAAGGCCGGGTCGTCCTCGTCGTTGGCGAGCATGCGCAGCCAGGCGATCACGTCGCGGATCTCGGCGCGTTCGAACCACGACTGCCCGCCCGACAGCACGTACGGGATCTTCTCCTTCCTCAGTACCTGCTCGATCACGCGCGCCTGGTGGTTGCCGCGGTACAGGATCGCGTAGTCGCTGAACCGACCGCGGCGCTCGAAGCGCGCGGCCTGCAGCCGCATCACGATCGACTCGGCCTCGGCCTCGTCGTCGTCCATCGGCAGCACGCGGATCGGGTCGCCGACGCCGAGTTCGGACCACAGGGTCTTCTCGTGCAGCTTCGGGTTGTTGGCGATCAGCTTGTTCGCGGCGGCGAGGATGGTGCGGCTCGAGCGGTAGTTCTGCTCGAGCTTGATGACCTTCAGGCGCGGGAAGTCGGTCGAGAGCCGACGCAGGTTCTCGAGCGTGGCGCCGCGCCAGCCGTAGATCGACTGGTCGTCGTCGCCCACCGCGGTGAACGCGGCGCGCGGGCCGACGAGGTGGCGGAGCAGCTCGTACTGAGTCGAGTTGGTGTCCTGGTACTCGTCGACCAGCAGGTAGCGCAGCGTGTTCTGCCAGCGCCCCGCAACCTCGGGCTGCTCGCGCAGCATCTTCAGCGGCAGGCCGATCAGGTCGTCGAAGTCCACCGCCTGGTAGCCGGCCAGCGTCGCGGCATAGTCGCGGAAGATGCGCGCGGCGGTGTGCGCGTCGGTGTCGCGCGCGGCCGCCGCGGCCTCGTCGGGGTCGAGGCCGGCGTTCTTCCACAGCGAGATGCGCGACTGCACGGCGCGCACCCGCTTGCGGTCGGTGGTCGTCATCAGCTGCGCGACGATCGACGAGGCGTCGTCGGCGTCGAGGATGGAGAACGCCTTCTTCAGGCCGATCGAGGTGCCGTCCTGGCGCAGCATCTGCACGCCGAGCGAGTGGAAGGTGGACACCAGCGGCGTGTCGCTGCCGCGCAGCCTCACCATGCTGCCCAGCCGGTCGGCCATCTCCTTGGCGGCCTTGTTGGTGAAGGTGATCGCGGCGATGGCGCGCGGCGTGACGCCGCTCTCCATCATGTGGACGATCTTCTGCGTGATCACGCGCGTCTTGCCGCTGCCGGCGCCCGCGATGACGAGACAGGGGCCGTCGAGGTACCTGACGGCCTCGCGCTGGGCCGGATTCAGGGTGTCGCTCATCGGTCCTTCAGATCTCGTGGGGGTCGATGACGAGCTGCCATCGGACGGGGGTGCGCTGCGCTCGAAGGCCGGCGAGCCAGGGCCCGATGGCCGCGTGCAGCACGTTGCGCGAGGCGGATTCGACGAGCATCTGCGCGCGCGCCTCGCCGCGCATCTGCGCCAGCGGCATCGGCACCGGGTCGCAGACGGTCAGCGCATCCAGCACCTCGCGGCCGATGGGGGGCAGCGTGTCGCCGGCGACCAGCGCATCGCGCGCCTGGGCGAGGAAGCCTTCGGCGGCCTCGGCGGTCTTGGCCTGCGCGGTCAGCAGCGCCTGGTGCACGAAGGGCGGCAGCCGAGCGCCCTCGCGCTCGGCGAGCTGGTCGGCGGCGAAGCGCTCGAAGTCGTGCGCGGCGAGCGCCGCGTAGACCGGGTGGTCGGGGTGGCGGCTCTGGATCAGCACCCGGCTCGCGGCATGATGGCGGCCGGCGCGGCCGGCCACCTGCATCAGCGTCGCGAACAGCCGCTCGGGGGCGCGGAAGTCGGCGGCGAACAGGCCACCGTCGGCGTCCACCACGACCACCAGCGTCAGCCGCCGGAAGTCGTGGCCCTTGGCGAGCATCTGCGTGCCCACCAGCAGGTCGACCTCGCCGGCGTGGGCCGCGTCGATCACCGCCTCGGCGGCGCCGCGGTGACGGGCGACGTCGCGGTCGAGCCGGCCGATGCGGGCGCTCGGGAACAGCTCCTGCAGCCCTTCCTCCAGGCGCTGCGTGCCGCGCCCGAGGCCGGCGAGGTCGATGTTGCCGCAGTCGGGGCAGGCGCGCGGCACACGCTGGTCGGCGCCGCAGTGATGGCAGACCAGCCGGTAGCGCGAGCGCGGGCCGGCGGACTCGACCTCGTCGGGCCGGGGCGGGCCGCCGATCCGGTGCATCACCCGATAGGCGTCGCACTGGTCGCACTTCGACAGCCAACCGCAGGCGCCGCAGGTGAGCACTGGCGCATAGCCGCGCCGGTTCAGGAAGAGCAGCGCCTGCTCGCCGCGGGCCACGGTCGCCTCGACCTCGGCGATCGCGGTCTCGGTCAGCCCCTGGCGCAGGGTGGCGCCGCGCAGCGGCACGCGCACGACCTTCGGCAGCGCCGCGCCCCCGGCACGCAGCCTGAGCGTCGCCATCCGGTAGCGGCCGCGCCGTACCGCATGCCAGGTCTCGAGCGAAGGCGTCGCCGATCCGAGGACGATCGGCAGCCCGCGGCGCGCGGCCAGCGCGATCGCCAGGTCTCGCGCCGAATAGCGGGCGCCCTCCTGCTGCTTGAACGAGGCGTCGTGCTCCTCGTCGACGACGATCGCCGCCAGCCCCGGCAGGGGCGCGAGCACCGCCAGCCGCGTGCCCAGCACGATCCGCGCGCGGCCCTCGGCGGCGGCCAGCCAGTGGGCGGCACGCTCGGCGTCCGGCATGTCGCTGTGCAGGATGGCCAGCGGATAGGCGGGGAAGCGCTCGCGGATCCGGTCGGCCAGCCGCGGCGTCAGCGCGATCTCGGGCACCAGCACCAGCGCCTGCGCGTCCGGGGCGCTGGCCAGCCGGTGCTCGAGCCAGCGGAAGTAGACCTCGGTCTTGCCGCTGCCGGTGATGCCGTAGAGCAGAAACACGGCGTGGCCGTCGACCGACTCGATCGCCGCCAGCGCCGCGGCCTGCTCGTCGTTCGGCGGGTGGCCGGGATCGGCCGCGGCCCCGCCAGGCGGCGCGGCGATCGCGTCGAAGCGCGTGCGCGCGCGGCCGGTCGGCGCGCCGCGGCTGCGGGCGGTCGGCACGGCCCGCAGCAGCTTCGGCACCGAGGGGAGCGCGAGCTCGCCGATGCCCGCGTGGTAGTAGCGCGCGCCGAACTCGACGAAGTCGAGCCAGTGCGCCGGCATCCGCGGCATGCCCGTCAGGGGGGCCTCCAGCGGGCGCAGGCGCTCGGGCGGCACATCGGACACATCGGCCAGCCCGACGACCAGCCCCACCCGGCGCGAGCTGCCCCAGGGGACGATCACCCAGTCGCCGGGCGCCGGGCACCAGCCCTCCGCGAGCCGGTAATCGAACGGCTCGGGCAGCGGCACGTCGAGGGCGACGCGGGCGATGGTGGGCTCGTCAGCCACGTGCGGACTTAAAGTGAATCCTTCAAATCGGTCGCAACCCCCGACGGCGTCGATGGTTTTCCGAGGTGTTCACAAAACCTGTGGATAAAAGTGTGGATAGATGTGCATCAACGCCCGCCAACCCGCGCGGTTGCGCGTTTCCAGCGCGGATGCCCACTTTTTCTACAAATATAAACGCTTGACAATCAAGCACTTGCAGATGCCTGCTTCGCCGTTTCGGGGCGAGCGCCGTCCGTCGGCCGAAGCCGACGGCGATGTGCATAAGTGGTGCGGCGACGCTAGAGGCCGGATGCTGCGGCGCCGCGCCGGCGCTGCTCGCGGCTGTAGCGATGCACCGCCTCGACGAGGGCGGTGACCGACTCCGGCGGCGTGAACTGCGAGATGCCGTGCCCGAGATTGAAGACGTGTCCCTGGCCGGGCTGGGGCGGGCCCCAGCTCTCCAGCGTCTTGATCGCCTCGGCCTGGATCTGGGGGCCGTCGGCCATCAGGATCATGGGGTCGAGGTTGCCCTGGAGGGCCACCCGGTCGCCGACACGGGCGCGCGCCTGGCCGAGGTTGACGGTCCAGTCGAGTCCGACCGCGTCGCAGCCGCTGGCGGCGATGTCCTCGAGCCACAGGCCGCCGCCCTTGGTGAAGACGATCGAGGGCACGCGCACGCGCCTGACGCTGCCGTCGGGCGCCCGCTCCTCGCGCTCGAGGCGCAGGCCCTCGAGCACCCGCCGGATGTAGCCGAGCGAGAACTTCTGGTAGTGGCCGTCGGGCAGGATGCCGCCCCAGGTGTCGAAGATCATCACCGCCTGCGCGCCCGCATCGATCTGGGCGTTCAGGTAGTCGCGGACCGCGTCGGCGGTGACCGCGAGCATCCGGTGCATCAGGTCGGGCCGCTTGTAGAGCATCGACTTGACCTGGCGGAAGTCGTCGCTGCCGCCACCCTCGACCATGTAGCAGGCGAGCGTCCAGGGGCTGCCGGAGAAGCCGATCAGCGGCACGCGGCCGTTCAGCGCGCGCCGGATGGTGGACACGCCGTCCATCACGTAGCGCAGCTCGACGTTCGGGTCGGGCACCGCGAGCCGGGCGACCGCCGCCTCGTCGCGGACCGGGCGCTCGAACTTCGGACCCTCGCCGTCGGCGAAGTACAGGCCGAGGCCCATCGCGTCGGGCACGGTCAGGATGTCCGAGAACAGGATCGCGGCGTCGAGCGGCCAGCGCTCGAGCGGCTGCAGCGTCACCTCGCAGGCGAGCTCCGGCGCCTTGCACAGCGCCAGGAAGCTGCCGGCGCGCTTGCGCGTGGCGTTGTACTCGGGGAGGTAGCGGCCCGCCTGGCGCATCAGCCAGATCGGGGTGTGTTCGGTGGGCTCGCGCAGCAGCGCACGCAGGAAGACGTCGTTGTTCATTGCGGGGGCGATGATGGCGAGGTGCGGCCGCTTTGCGGTCGACGGTGGACGGGAATACACCACATTCTACGTTCGCGGGCCCGCGACCGTCCGCGCGTCGTGCCGTAGTTCCTCGTTCGCGGTCATCGCGTCCGGAAAATCGGGAGTCGAGAAGGCCTACTCCGAGCCCACCGATGACCCGACGCCCCCGTTCCCTGTTCCGTGCCCTGCCCGCAGCCTGCCTCGTCACCGCGCTCGCCGCGGCGGGCGTGCCGGGCATCGCGGCGGCGGCCGCGGACGACTGCTTCGTCGAGGTGCCGGCTCAACCCAAGCCGAAGGCGCCGGTGCGCAAGCGGGTGGCCCCGCCCGCGGCGGCCAAGCCGGTCGTGCCGGTGACCGCCGACGCGACGCCCGCGAGCGGCGGCGAGGCAGTCGCGGTGCCCGCGCCCAAGCCCCGTCCGAAGATCGTGCGGCCCAAGCCGCAGGTGCCGGCCGACGGCACGGTCGCGGTCAAGGCCGCACCGGTCGCGGCCCGGGCGAGCGGGATGAAGAAGATGCCGGTGGACTGCACGCCGAAGCCGCTGCGCGACCAGCGGGTCAAGTCGGCGGTGATCGAGGAGGACGCGCCTGTGGCGAACGCACCGACGCCGCGCGCCTCGCTGGTCGAGATGGCGAGCCTGGGCAGCGCGCCGCTGGCGGGCTTCTACACCGGAGCGCCGGGCGAGTCGGCGCCGATGGCCGCACCGGGCGACGGCGGTGCGGCGCCGACCGGTTGGACGCCGGGGACGTTGTCGGGCGGGCTGCTCATCGTGCAGATCCGGACGGAAACGCCAGGTGGTGGTGGTGGTGGTGGCTGCGGCGTCGGCGGCATCGGCAGCGCCTCGGACCCGGGTTGCGGTGGCGGCGGCGGCGGTGGCGGTGGCGGTGGCGGTGGCGGTGGCGGTGGTGGTGGTGGTGGCGGCGGTGGTGGCGGCGGTGGCGGTGGCGGTGGCGGTGGTGGCGGTG
>JBIIPQ010000193.1:0-8168 GCA_044342535.1 Burkholderiaceae bacterium | reverse complement strand
GCTGCAGGACGCGACCAAGCCCGAGATCAAGGCGGCCGTCGAGCTGCTGTTCAAGGTCGAGGTCGAGTCCGTCCAGGTGCTGAACCAGGCGGGCAAGGCCAAGCGCTTCGGTCGCTTCAACGGTCGCCGGCGCAATGTGCGCAAGGCGTACGTGAGCCTGAAGCCCGGCCAGGAAATCAATTTCGCGGAGGCGAAGTAAATGCCGGTCGTCAAGCTCAAGCCGACATCGCCCGGCCGCCGGGGGATGGTCAAGGTGGTCACGCCGGGCCTGCATAAAGGCAAGCCCCTGGCGTCGCTCGTCGAGCCGCAGATCCGCAGCTCGGGGCGCAACAACCTCGGCCACATCACCACGCGCCATCGCGGCGGCGGTCACAAGTCGCACTACCGGATCGTCGACTTCAAGCGGATCAAGGACGGGATCCCCGCCAAGGTCGAGCGCATCGAGTACGACCCGAACCGCAGCGCGCACCTGGCCCTGCTGTGCTACGCCGACGGCGAGCGCCGCTACATCCTGGCGCCGCGCGGCGTCGCCGCCGGTGCGACCCTGATGTCGGGTGCCGAGGCGCCGATCCGCTCGGGCAACACGCTCCCGATACGCAACATCCCGGTGGGCTCCACGATCCACAACATCGAGATGCTGCCGGGCAAGGGTGGCCAGATCGCCCGGTCGGCAGGTGCGTCCGCGCAGCTGCTGGCCCGTGAAGGCACGTACGCGCAGGTCCGCCTGCGCTCGGGCGAGATCCGTCGCGTGCACATCGAGTGCCGGGCCACGCTGGGCGAAGTCGGCAACGAAGAGCACAACCTGCGCCAGACCGGCAAGGCCGGCGCCACCCGCTGGAAGGGCATCCGCCCGACCGTGCGAGGCGTCGCGATGAACCCGGTCGACCACCCCCACGGCGGTGGCGAAGGCAAGACAGGCGAAGGCCGCGTGCCGGTCAACCCGTGGGGTCAGCCGACGAAGGGCTACCGCACGCGTCGCAACAAGCGCACGACCTCGATGATCGTGCAGCGCCGGCACAAGAAATAAGGGCTGACCATGGCACGTTCCGTCAAGAAAGGGCCGTTCGTCGACGACCACCTGATCAAGAAGGTGGATGCGGCGCAGGCCATCAAGGACAAGAAACCGATCAAGACCTGGTCGCGTCGGTCCACGATCCTGCCCGAGTTCATCGGGCTCACGATCGCCGTTCACAACGGCAAGCAGCACGTTCCTGTCTTCGTCAACGAGAACATGGTCGGGCACAAGCTCGGCGAGTTCGCGCTGACCCGCACCTTCAAGGGCCATGCGGCCGACAAGAAGGCGGTCAAGGGCAAGAGCGGGGCCGGCAAGCGGTAAGGACAGACGACATGGAAACCAAAGCCACACTGCAAGGTGTCCGTCTCTCCGCCCAGAAGGGCAGGCTCGCGGCGGACCTCGTCCGCGGCAAGCCGGTCGAGCAGGCGCTGAACATCCTCACCTTCTCCCCGAAGAAGGCGTCGAAGATCGTCAAGAAGGTGCTCGAGTCGGCCATCGCCAACGCCGAGCACAACGACGGTGCCGACGTCGACGAGCTGAAGGTCAAGACCATCCACGTCGAGAAGGGCGCCTCGCTGCGTCGATTCGATGCCCGGGCCAAGGGCCGGGGCGTCAAGATCGAGAAGCAGACGTGCCATATCTACGTGACGGTCGGCAACTGAGCGCGAAGGAACCGAGGACATGGGACAAAAGATTCACCCGACCGGCTTCCGCCTCGCGGTCAGCCGTAACTGGTCGTCGCGCTGGTATGCCAACAGCAAAGACTTCGCAGGGATGCTCAACGAGGACATCAAGGTCCGCGCCTACCTGCGCAAGAAATTGCGCGCCGCGTCCGTCGGCCGAGTGCTCATCGAGCGCCCGTCCAAGAACGCGCGCATCACGATCTTCTCGGCGCGTCCGGGTGTCGTGATCGGCAAGAAGGGCGAGGACATCGAGCTCCTCAAGGCCGACCTGCAGCGCATGCTGAAGGTGCCGGTGCACGTCAACATCGAAGAGATCCGCAAGCCGGAAACCGATGCGCAGCTGATCGCCGACTCGATCACGCAGCAGCTCGAGAAGCGGATCATGTTCCGCCGCGCGATGAAGCGTGCGATGCAGAACGCGATGCGGCTCGGCGCGCAGGGCATCAAGATCATGAGCGCCGGTCGACTGAACGGCATCGAGATCGCCCGCACCGAGTGGTACCGCGAAGGCCGCGTGCCGCTGCACACGCTGCGTGCCGACATCGACTACGGCTTCTCCGAGGCCGTGACGACGTACGGGATCATCGGCGTCAAGTGCTGGGTCTACAAGGGCGACACCCTGGGCCGCGGCGACGTCGCCGTCGCCGAGAAGGATGCCGCCCCGCCGCCGGATCGCGAGGACCGTCGTCCCCGCCGTCCGGGCGGTGCTCCGGGCGGTCGTCCGGGTGCCGGTGACCGTCGCGGCCCCGGTGGCCCCGGTGGTGCCGGTGGCCCCGGCCGCGGTCGCCCGGCTCCGGCCGACGCCGCTGCCGCGGCGCCGTCCTCCGACGCGCCCCGCTCGACCGTCAAGCGCGTTCGCAAGGCACCTGCCGACGGTGCCGCCGCGCCCGCCGCTCCCGCGCCTGCCGAAGGCAAGGGCGAATAAGGAACGACCATGCTGCAACCCGCACGTCGCAAGTACCGCAAGGAGCAAAAGGGCCGCAACAAGGGCATCGCGACCCGCGGCACTTCGGTCTCTTTCGGTGAGTTCGGCCTGAAGGCCACCGGCCGCGGTCGCCTGACCGCGCGCCAGATCGAGGCGGCTCGCCGCGCGATGACTCGCCACATCAAGCGTGGTGGTCGGATCTGGATCCGGATCTTCCCGGACAAGCCGATCTCCCAGAAACCTGCCGAGGTCCGCATGGGCAACGGCAAGGGCAACCCCGAGTACTACGTGGCCGAGATCCAGCCGGGCAAGGTGCTGTACGAGATGGACGGCGTCGAAGAGACGCTGGCTCGTGAAGCCTTCGCGCTGGCGGCAGCCAAGCTGCCGATCGCTACGGTGTTCGTGGCTCGCCACGTCGGCGCCTGAGCGCCAAGGACACGACATGAAAGCCAGTGAACTGAGGACGAAGGGCGCGGACGAGCTCCAGAAGGAGCTCTCCGAACTGATGAAGGCCCACTTCTCGCTGCGCATGCAGATCGCGACGCAACAGCAGAGCAACACCGCCCAGCTGCGCAAGACCCGTCGCGACATCGCCCGCGTGCGCACCGTGATGAACCAGAAGGCGACCGCGAAATGAGCGACCAGAAACCCGCCGCCGGCGACCAGCGCGTGCTGACCGGGCGCGTGGTCAGCAACAAGATGACCAAGACGGTCACGGTGCTGATCGAGCGCAAGGTCAAGCATCCGCTGTACGGCAAGTACATCACCCGCTCGACGAAGTACCACGCCCACACCGAGGACGCGCTCCTCGAGGGCGACCTGGTCGAGATCAAGGAATGCCGGCCGATCTCGAAGACCAAGACGTGGACGGTCGTCCGTCGCGTCGAGGCGAGCAAGCTGATCTGAGCATCGGCTCGCGGGTTCTGCCAACGTCTCTGTTGACGGGCCCGCGAAACGTGCTATAGTCGAAGACCTGGTTTTTCAGGCCGAGCTCGCACTCACGGTGCGGGCGCAGTGGCAGGGAAGACGAATCCACCCCGTTCCACGGGACCAAGACTGACCGCAGCGGATCCGCGCCGCCCCTGGCGACGCGGGGACGACTTCGGATCAAGTTGGGAGAGCGCAATGATTCAGATGCAGTCGACGCTGGACGTCGCCGACAACACCGGCGCGCGTTCGGTCATGTGTATCAAGGTGCTGGGCGGCTCCAAGCGCCGCTACGCCGGCATCGGCGACATCATCAAGGTCTCCGTCAAGGAGGCGCAGCCGCGTGGCCGCGTCAAGAAGGGCGAGATCTACAACGCCGTGGTGGTCCGCACCGCCAAGGGCGTTCGCCGCCAGGACGGTTCGCTCGTGAAGTTCGACGCGAACGCCGCGGTCCTGCTCAACGCCAAGCTCGAGCCGATCGGCACGCGCATCTTCGGGCCGGTGACGCGCGAGCTGCGCACCGAGCGCTTCATGAAGATCGTGTCGCTCGCGCCGGAAGTGCTGTAAGGAGCCCGACATGCAGAAACTCCGCAAGGGCGACGAGGTGATCGTCATCGCCGGTCGCGACAAGGGCAAGCGCGGCACCATCGCCGCGCGCGTCGACGACGCCCATGTGATGGTCGACGGCATCAACGTCGTCAAGAAGCACGCTCGTCCGAACCCGATGAAGGGCATCACCGGCGGCATCGTCGAGAAGACGATGCCCATCGACCAGTCGAACGTGATGCTGTTCAACCCGGCGACCGGCAAGGGCGACCGCGTGGGTTTCAAGGTGCTGGAAGACGGCACCAAGGTCCGCGTGTACCGCTCGAACGGCGAGCAGGTCAAGGCCTGAGGACATACGCGACATGGCACGTCTGCAGCACACCTTCCGCGACTCGATCGCCCCCGCGCTGATGAAGCAGTTCGGGTACACGTCGATCATGCAGGTCCCGCGCATCACCAAGATCACGCTGAACATGGGCGTGGGCGAGGCGGTGGCGGACAAGAAGCTCCTCGAGCTCGCCATGGGCGACCTCGTGAAGATCGCCGGCCAGAAGCCGGTGACCACCAAGGCTCGGAAGGCCATCGCGGGGTTCAAGATCCGCGCGGGCTACCCGATCGGCGGCATGGTCACGCTGCGTGGCAACCGGATGTACGAGTTCCTGGATCGCCTGGTCACCGTCGCGCTGCCGCGCGTGCGTGACTTCCGCGGCATCTCGGGTCGTGCCTTCGACGGCCGCGGCAACTACAACCTCGGGGTGAAGGAGCAGATCATTTTCCCCGAGATCGAGTACGACAAGGTCGACAAGGTGCGGGGGCTGAACATCAGCATCACCACCACGGCCAAGTCCGACGACGAGGCGAAGGCGTTGCTGACCGCCTTCCGCTTCCCGTTCCGTAACTGAGGGTTCGACACGTGGCCAAGACCTCCCTGATCGAGCGCGAGAAGAAGCGCGAGGCGCTGGTGAAGAAGTACGCCCCCAAGCGTGCCGAACTCAACGCAGTCATCGCCGACCAGTCCCGCTCGGAAGAGGAGCGCTATCAGGCGCGCCTCAAGCTGCAGCAACTGCCGCGCAATGCCAATCCCACCCGTCTTCGCAACCGTTGCGAACTGACCGGTCGGCCCCGCGGGACGTACCGCAAGTTCGGTCTCGGGCGCAACAAGCTGCGCGAGATCGCCATGCGCGGCGAAGTGCCGGGCATGACCAAGGCGAGCTGGTAAGGAGCGAAACAGAATGAGCATGAGCGACCCGATCGCCGACATGTTCACGCGCATCCGCAACGCGCAGCGCGTCGACAAAGAAACGGTGGCGATGCCGTCGTCGAAACTCAAGGTGGCCATTGCCGCTGTCCTGAAGGACGAGGGTTACATCGACGGCTTCGAAGTGAAGACGGACTCGGGCAAGCCCGAGCTCCAGGTGCAACTGAAGTACTACGCCGGACGTCCCGTGATCGAGCGGCTCGAGCGCGTATCGCGCCCGGGTCTGCGGGTCTACAAGGGCCGCAACGACCTGCCGAAAGTCCTGAACGGGCTGGGTGTGGCGATCGTCACCACGCCGCAGGGCGTGATGACCGACCGCCGGGCTCGCCAGGTCGGCATCGGTGGCGAAGTCATCGGCTACGTGGCGTAAGGAGCCTTACATGTCACGAGTCGCACGCATTCCGGTGCAGGTGCCCGCGGGCATCGACGTCCAGATCGCCAACGGGGCGATCACCGTCAAGGGGCCGCTGGCTACCTTGACGCAGGCCATCAATCCGCTGGTGGCGATCACCCGCCAGGGCGACGAGCTGCTGTTCGCCGCCGTCGGGGAGTCGCGCGAAGCGGCGGCGATGTCCGGGACGTTCCGCGCGCTGGTGTTCAACATGGTCACCGGCGTGAGCAAGGGCTTCGAGCGCAAGCTGACCCTGGTCGGCGTGGGCTACCGCGCTCAGGCGCAGGGCGCCGCGCTGAACCTGTCGCTCGGCTTCTCGCACCCCATCGTCCACCAGATGCCCGAGGGCGTCACGGTGACCACGCCGACGCAGACCGAGATCCTGATCAAGGGGGCCGACAAGCAGCGCGTCGGTCAGGTCGCGGCCGAAGTCCGTGCGTACAAGTCGCCCGAGCCCTACAAGGGCAAGGGCGTGCGGTACGCCGACGAGGTCGTGATCATCAAGGAAACGAAGAAGAAGTAACCGGGCGACAGGACGAACATGGACAAGAAGCAATCCCGTCTGCGCCGGTCACTGCAGACCCGGCACAAGATCGCGGAACTGCGCGTCGACCGACTCACGGTCTTCCGCAGCAACCTGCACATCTACGCGAACATCGTCGCGGCGACCGGCGACAAGGTGCTCGTCTCGGCATCGACCGCCGAAGTCGAAGTGCGCACCCAGCTGGCCGGGCAGAGCGGCAAGGGCGGCAACACCGCCGCTGCGGCCCTGGTCGGCAAGCGGCTCGCCGAGAAGGCACTCGCGAAGGGCATCCAGTCGGTGGCGTTCGATCGCGCCGGCTACCGCTACCACGGCCGCGTGAAGACGCTGGCCGAGGCGGCCCGCGAAGCCGGTCTGAAGTTCTGACGCGGCGCAGAAAGGAGCAACCCTGATGGCAAAGATCCAGGCACGCGTCGGCGCCGAACAGCGCGACGACGGTCTCAAAGAGAAGATGATCGCGGTCAATCGTGTGACCAAGGTCGTCAAGGGCGGTCGGATTCTCGGCTTCGCCGCGCTGACGGTGGTCGGCGACGGCGACGGACGCATCGGCATGGGCAAGGGCAAGTCCCGTGAAGTGCCGGTCGCCGTGCAGAAGGCGATGGACGAGGCCCGCCGCAAGATGGTCAAGGTCTCGCTTCGCAGCGGCACCCTGCAGCATGCCGTCGAAGGCCAGCACGGTGCGGCGCGCGTCTACATCGCGCCCGCGCCCGCCGGTACCGGCATCATCGCCGGTGGCCCGATGCGCGCCATCTTCGACGTGATGGGCGTCACCGACGTCGTCGCGAAGAACCACGGCTCGACCAATCCGTACAACATGGTCCGCGCCACGCTGAATGCCTTCTCCCGGATGAGCACCCCGGCCCAGATCGCGGCGAAGCGCGGCAAGACCGTCGAGGAGCTCTTCGGCTGAGGCCGGGGACGAGCACCATGAGCGACAAGAAGACCCTGAAGGTCACCCTGGTCCGCAGCCCGATCGGTACGCGCGGTTCGCATCGCGACACCGTGCTCGGGCTCGGCCTGAAGAAGATCAACCAGACCCGCGAGCTGGAAGACACTCCGGCCGTGCGCGGCATGATCACCAAGGTCTCGTACCTGGTGAAGGTCGAGGGCTGAGCACCATGCGACTCAACGACATCAAGCCCGCCGAGGGCAGCAAGCACCCGAAGCGCCGTGTCGGGCGTGGCATCGGCTCGGGCCTGGGCAAGACCGCGGGCCGTGGCCACAAGGGCCAGAAGTCCCGTTCGGGCGGCTTCCACAAGGTCGGCTTCGAGGGCGGTCAGATGCCGCTGCAGCGTCGCCTGCCCAAGCGCGGCTTCAAGTCGCTCGCGGCCGGTACGGTCGGCGAGGTGCGGCTGTCGGACCTGCAGAAGATGGAAGGCGACGAGATCGACCTGCTGTCGCTGAAGGCGGCGGGCGTCGTCGGCCAGCTCACGCTGACCGCGAAGGTCATCCTCTCCGGCACCATCGAGCGCAAGGTCAGCCTCAAGGGCATCGGCGCGACCAAGGGTGCGAAGGCTGCCATCGAGGCGGCCGGCGGCTCGGTCGCCTGAAGACCGGTCTGACGCAGCACTGAAGGCAGGTTGACTTGGCCAAGACCCCCACAGCACTGATCAAGCAGGGCGGCAAGTACGGCGACCTCAAGCGCCGGCTCGGCTTCCTGCTGCTCGCGCTGATCGTGTTCCGCATCGGGACGCACATCCCGGTGCCGGGCATCGACCCGGAGCAGCTGACCCAGCTGTTCAAGCAGCAGTCGGGCGGCATGCTGGGCCTGTTCAACCTGTTCTCGGGCGGTGCGCTGTCGCGCTTCTCGGTGCTCGCCCTCGGGATCATGCCGTACATCTCGGCGTCGATCATCATGCAGCTGCTCACGGTCGTCGTGCCG
>JBIIPQ010000192.1:0-8228 GCA_044342535.1 Burkholderiaceae bacterium | reverse complement strand
CGCGACACCGAGTGCTTCTCCATGAACTCGGACATGTCGATCCGGATCATGTGATCCTCGCTGTCGAAGAGGAACATCGCCAAGGCCTTGCACAGCTCGGTCTTGCCCACGCCCGTCGGCCCGAGGAACAGGAACGAGCCGTAGGGCCGGTTGGGGTCCGACAGCCCGGCGCGCGAGCGGCGGATCGCGTCCCCCACCAGCCGCACGGCCTCGTCCTGGCCGACCACCCGCTCGTGCAGCTTGTCCTCCATCTTCAGCAGCTTCTCGCGCTCGCCCTGCATCATCTTCGAGACCGGAATGCCGGTGGCACGCGACACTACCTCGGCGATCTCCTCGGCGCCGACCTCGGTGCGCAGCAGTTTCGGCCGCACGACCCCGTCGGCACCGCGTCCCCGCTCGGCGGCGTGCGCGGATGCGAGCCGCCCCTCGAGCTCGGGCAGGCGGCCGTACTGGATCTCGGCGACCTTGTCGAACTGGCCCTTGCGCTGCAGGTCGGTCATCTGCGCGCGCAGCCGGTCGATCTCGGTCTTGATCGCGGCGCTGCCCTGGACCGCGGCCTTCTCGGCCCTCAGGATCTCGTCGAGGTCGGCGTATTCCTTCTGGAGCCGCACGATCTCCTGCTCGATCAGGTCGAGCCGGCGGCGCGACGCCTCGTCGGTCTCGCGCTTGACGGCCTCGCGCTCGATCTTGAGCTGGATCAGGCGGCGATCGAGCCGGTCCATCGACTCGGGCTTCGAGTCGATCTCCATCTTGATCCGGGCCGCGGCCTCGTCGATCAGGTCGATCGCCTTGTCGGGCAGGAACCGGTCGGTGATGTAGCGGTTCGAGAGCTCGGCCGCGGCGACGATCGCCGGGTCGGTGATATCGATGCCGTGGTGCAGCTCGTAGCGCTCCTGCAGGCCACGCAGGATGGCGATCGTCGCCTCCACGCTCGGCTCGCCGACCAGCACCTTCTGGAAGCGGCGCTCGAGCGCTGCGTCCTTCTCGATGTACTTGCGGTACTCGTCGAGGGTGGTGGCGCCTACGCAGTGCAGCTCGCCGCGCGCGAGCGCCGGCTTGAGCATGTTGCCGGCGTCCATCGCGCCCTCGGCCTTGCCGGCGCCGACCATAGTGTGCAGCTCGTCGATGAAAACGATGGTGCGGCCCTCGTCCGCGGCCAGCTCCTTGAGGACGGTCTTGAGCCGCTCCTCGAACTCGCCTCGGTACTTGGCGCCGGCCAGCAGCGCGGCCATGTCGAGCGACAGCACACGCTTGTCCTTGAGCGTCTCCGGAACCTCGCCGTTGACGATGCGCTGGGCGAGCCCCTCGACGATCGCGGTCTTGCCCACGCCCGGCTCGCCGATCAGCACCGGGTTGTTCTTCGTACGGCGCTGCAGGATCTGGATCGTGCGCCGGATCTCGTCGTCGCGGCCGATCACCGGATCGAGCTTGCCGGCGCGGGCCCGCTCGGTGAGGTCGATGGTGTACTTCTTGAGCGCCTCGCGCTGGCCCTCGGCCTCGGCGCTGCCCACCGTCTGGCCGCCGCGGACCGCATCGATCGCGGTCTCGAGCGCGCGACGCTCGAGGCCCGCCTCGCGGGCGAGACGACCGGCGTCGCCGCTGTCCTCGGTCAGGGCCAGCAGGAACATCTCGGTCGCGACGAACTGGTCGCCGCGCCGGGTGGCCTCCTTCTCGGAGAGGTTCAGCAGCTTGACCGTGTCGCGCCCGACCTGGACGTCGCCGCCGGTACCCGAGACCTGGGGCACACGCTTGAGCGCCGCGTCGGTCGCCGACTTGAGCGGCCCCACGCGCACGCCGGCCCGCTCGAGCAGCGCCCGGCCGGAGCCGTCGGGCTGGCCGATCACCGCGGACAGCAGGTGCAGCGGCTCGATGTACTGATGGTCGCTGGCGAGCGCGAGGCTCTGCGCATCGGCGAGCGCGCCCTGGAATTGTGAGGTGAGCTTGTCGGGTCGCATCGGAGGTCCTCGAGGCTGGGCGGTACGGGACCGCGGTATCCCTGCCGACGTGAGGCCTTTCCGTCCGGTTTCAAGGCCCAGGCACACCGCCGACCCGCTACGGGAGTCCGAGCGCGCCGTCCGGCCGCATGCGGCGGCCAATCGGCGCTCGCCGCCGCCGAACGATTGCCGACAGGCCGCCGCTCGGGCACCCTCGTGCCGAAGGCTCACCCTCGTGCCGCTGCACCTCCCTTCGAATCCGTGGCCGCCATCTCCCCGCCCACCTCCGCCCTGCCGCTGCCGCGCACCGTCCATCGCCGGTCCCGCGAACCGACGTGCTGGAGGCTCGCCGCGATCCAGCTCGCCCTGACCGGATCGGCGCTCGAGTATGCGGCGAGGACCGACCGATGAGGGTCCTGATCGTCGACGACCAGGAGATCAACCGCATCCTGCCGCGCACCCATCTCGAGCGGATCGGGGTACCGGTGGTCGAGGCCGACGACGGGCATGCCGCGCTGGCCCGGCTGGCCGCGGAGCCCTTCGACGTGGTGCTGCTCGACATCAGCATGCCGGGCCTCGGCGGCATCGACGTCTGCCGACGGGTCCGGGCCGACCCGGCGCTGCGCGGCCTGCGCCTGATCGCCTACACCGCGCATGCCTTCCAGCAGACCACCGACGAGATCATGGCGGCCGGCTTCGACGACCTGCTCCTCAAGCCGATCCGCCGGGATTCGCTGCTGCGCGCGCTGGGGCTGTCCGCGCCGGACTAGAATCGGGCGCTCGACGATCCCGAGCCCGCCCCGCCATGCCCGCCTCCACACCCGCCGGCCCCACCGGCCCGACGCTGTTCACGCCGTTCACGATGCGCGGCCTGACGCTGCCCAACCGCCTGGTCGTCTCGCCGATGTGCCAGTACTCGGCCGACGACGGTCGCACCAACGACTGGCACGTGGTGCACCTCGGCCAGATGGCGATGTCCGGCGCCGGCCTGCTGCTGATCGAGGCGACCGCGGTCGAGCCGATCGGCCGGATCACCCCGGGCTGCGTCGGGCTCTGGGACGACGCGACCGAGGCCGCGCTCGCGCGCACG
The DNA here is from genome assembly GCA_044342535.1 of Burkholderiaceae bacterium. GTDB lineage: Bacteria > Pseudomonadota > Gammaproteobacteria > Burkholderiales > Burkholderiaceae_E > UBA4615. Next base: position 5,204 of record JBIIPQ010000192.1, on the reverse strand, counting down.
CTCGCCGCGATCCGACCGCTGTCGACGATGCCGATCGGCATCCAGATCGGCCATGCCGGCCGCAAGGGCGCGAGCGCGCGGCCCTGGGAAGGCGGCGCCCAGGTGCCGCTCGATGCAGGCGGCTGGATCGCGGTCGCCCCGTCGGCGGTGCCGCACGCCGAGCACGAGCTGGCGCCGCGTGCCCTCGACGAAGCCGGCCTCGACGCGCAGATCGAGCGCTTCGCCGACTCGACGCGGCGCGCCGCCCGGCTCGGGCTCGAGGCGATCGAGCTGCACTCAGCCCACGGCTACCTGCTGCACCAGTTCCTGTCGCCGATCGCCAACCGGCGTACCGACCGCTGGGGCGGCTCGCTCGAGAACCGCATGCGCTTTCCGCTCGCGGTGTTCGATGCGATGCGCGCGGCCTGGCCGTCCGATCGCCCGCTCGGCGTGCGCGTGTCGTCGACCGACTGGGTCGAAGGCGGCTGGGACATCGAGCAGACGGTCGCGTTCGCGCGTGCCCTCGTCGAGCGCGGCTGCGACTGGATCGACGCGTCCTCGGGCGGCGTGTCGCCGAAGCAGTCGATCCCGATCGGCCCCGGCTACCAGGTGCCGTTCGCCGCGCGCCTGAAGGCCGAACTCGACATCCCGGTGATCGCGGTCGGCCTGATCACCGAGCCGGCGCAGGCCGAGGCGATCGTCGCCGACGGCCGGGCGGACCTGGTGGCGCTCGCCCGGGGCCTGCTGTGGAACCCGCGCTGGCCGTGGCACGCCGCGGCCACGCTCGGCGCGAGCGTGACGGCCCCGGAGCAGTACTGGCGGGCACAGCCGCGCGAGTACAAGGACGTCTTCGGCGAGATCCGGGTCGGTCAGCGCTGAGCGCACGCGGCGGTGCCCCGGCGCCGCCGCCGATTCAGCGCAGCAGCCGCCAGCCGAGCGCGGCCGCTGCCAGCGATCCGCCGAGGTGCACCACCGAGTGCGCGAAGGCGTGCCCGAAGGCGCCCCGCTGCAGCATCAGCAGCGATTCGGCCGAGAAGGTCGAGAAGGTGGTGAGCGCGCCGAGAAAGCCGGTCACCAGGAACGGCCGCCACGCGGCCAGCTCCGGCCTGCGCTCGAAGACCGCGAGCGCGGCGCCGATGACCAGCCCGCCGACGAGGTTCGCGGCGAGCGTACCCCAGGGCATCGGCTGCCCGGCACGGTTCAGCCACAGCGCGAGCCCCCAGCGCGCCCAGGCCCCGAGGACGGCCCCGGCACCGATCGCTGCCAGGGTCATCGCGGTGCCGGCCGGATTCATCGTCCGTCCGGCCCCTGCGTCGCGTTAGGCACCGCGCCCGCGCCCCAGCGGGCGGCGGCCGCGTCGTCGGACTCGCGGGCATCGACCCAGCGCTCGCCCTGCGGCGTAGCCTCCTTCTTCCAGAACGGCGCCTGCGTCTTGAGCCAGTCCATCACGAACTCGCAGGCGGCGAAGGCCTCGCCGCGGTGAGCCGAGGTGACCGCCACCAGCACGATCTGGTCGAGCGGGCGCAGCGCGCCGACCCGATGCACCACCAGTACGTCGTCGAGGCGCCAGCGAGCACGCGCGGACGTCACGATCGCCTCGAGCGCGCGCTCGGTCATGCCAGGGTAGTGCTCGAGCGTCATCGTCGACACGCCGACGCCCGCGTTGATGTCGCGCACCGTGCCGACGAAGCAGGCGACCGCGCCGACCTGCGCCCGCCCGGCCCGCAGCGCGGCGAGCTCGGCGGAGACGTCGAAGTCCTCGGTCTGCACGCGCACAGGCATCGGCCCGCCTCCTTCAGCCGCCGGTGACCGGCGGAAAGAACGCCACCTCGGCGCCGTCGCGCAGCGGCGTGTCGGCCGCGGCAATCGCCTGGTCGACGGCGACACGCAGCGTGCGCCCCTCGGCGAGCGCGTCGGTCCAGGCGCCGCCGCGTGCCCGGAGGTGCTCGCGCAGCGCGCCGGCGGTGACGACGTCCGCGGGCAGATCGAGCGCCTCGCGCGCACATCCCACCGCCTCGCGCAGTCCGGCGAAGTACAGCACCTCGACCTTCACAGCAGCCCCGCGTAGGGCAGGAAGCGCACCACGTCGCCGCGCCGGATCGGCTGCGACGGCGGGGTGTCGATCAGCCCGTCGGCCCACACGGTCGAGGTCATCACCGCCGAGCCCTGGTTCGGGAACAGGTCGAGCCCGCCGGCCGCGTTCGTGCGCGCGCGCAGGAATTCGCGGCGCCGGTCGGGGCTCGGCCAGTCGAAGTCGGCGCGCATCGGCAGCACGCGCGGCGCCACGTCGGCGGCCCCCTGCAGCCGCAGCACGAAGGGGCGCACGAACAGCAGGAAGGTCACGAAGCTCGACACCGGGTTGCCGGGCAGCCCGATGAAGTGCGCGTGCCCGCCCTCGCGCCGCACCCGGCCCCAGGCGAGCGGCTTGCCCGGCTTGATCGCGATCTGCCAGGTGCGCAGCTCGCCCTCCGCCGTCAGCGCCGGTCGGACGTGGTCCTCCTCGCCGACCGACATGCCGCCCGAGGTGACGATCAGGTCGGCGTCGCGGGCGGCCTCGCGCAGCGCCGCGCGGGTCGCCTCGAGCGTGTCGGGCACGATGCCGAGGTCGACGACCTCGCAGCCGAGCCGGCGCAGCAGCGCCCCGAGCACGAAGCGATTGGAGTTGTAGATCGCGCCGGGCGGCAGCGGCTCGCCGGGCATGGCCAGCTCGTCGCCGGTGAAGAAGCAGGCCACGCGCAGCCGCGGCCACACCGGCAGCGTTGCCAGCCCGACCGAGGCCGCGAGGCCCAGCGCCTGCGGCGTGAGCCGCATGCCGGCCGCGAGCACGGTCGCGCCGCGGCAGATGTCCTCGCCGGTGCGGCGGATCCACTCGCCCGCCGGCGGCACTGCCGCGAAGCGCACGCGCTCGCCGTCCAGGCTCGCCTGCTCCTGCATGACCACCGCGTCGGCGCCGTTGGGCACGGGCGCGCCGGTGAAGATCCGGGCGACCGAGCCCGGCGCGAGCGGCGCCGGCGACGCGCCGGCGGGGATCCGCTGCGAGACGGGCAGCGCCTCGCCCTCGGCGAGGTCGGCGGTGCGCACCGCCCAGCCGTCCATCTGCGCGTTGTCCATCGGCGGGACGTCGAGCGTGGAGACCTGGTCGGCGGCGAGCACGCGGTCGAGCGCGTCCATCGTCGGGAGCGCCTGGCTGGCGGCGGGCGGCTCTGCGAGCGCCAGCAGCTGCGAGAGCGCGGTGTCGAAGTCGAGCAGCGCGGGACGGTTCATCGTGACGGGTCGGTGGCGACGCGCAGCGCCTCGTGCAGCAGGCCCAGCCGGCCGGCCACGAAGGCGACGATCGCATCATAGTCGTTGAGGTCGAGCACCGGCAGCGCGGTGGCCACCGGCGCATCGGCGGCGACCGCAACGATGTGCGGATCGCCCGGATGCAACAGCGGCTTGCCGGTCGACGGGCGATGGATCTCGAGCTTGGGGATCGCGGCGTGCTTGTAGCCCTCGACCAGCACCAGGTCGCAGGGCGACAGGCGCGTGAGCTGCATCGCGAGATCGGGCTCGGGCTCGCCGCGCAGCTCGTGCATCAGCACCCAGCGCTGCGCGGAGGTGATCAGCACCTCGCCGGCACCCGCCTCGCGATGCCGGTAGGAGTCCTTGCCGGGCTGGTCGATGTCGAAGGCGTGGTGGGCGTGCTTGATCAGCGACACACGCAGCCCGCGAGCGACGAAGCGCGGAATCAGCTGCTCGATCAGCGTCGTCTTGCCGGTCCCCGAATAGCCGGCGAAGCCGAAGACCTTCACGCCCGCGCCCGCGCCCGCCGCGCCGCTCAGGCGGCCACGGCGGCCGGCGCCGGGGCGACGTCGACCGCGGGCGCGCGCTCGGCGACGTAGCGCTTGAGCATCGCCACGTCGGCCGGCATCCGCGTGTAGCGCTGCGCCAGCGACTCGATGCCCTCGTAGGCCGCCGGGCGCCCCGGATCGCGGCCCAGGGCCTCTCGGATCGTCTCGGCGAACTTCGCGGGCAGCGCGGTCTCCAGGCAGACCATCGGCACGCCCGGCTCCCGCCAGCGCTGCGCCACCGCCAGGCCGTCGGCAGTGTGGGTGTCGACGACGAGGCCGTAGCGCGACTCGGTCTCGCGGATCGTCGCCAGCCGCGTCGCATGGTTGCTCGCGCCGGACACGAAGCCGAACGCGCCGATCCGTGCGAACTCCGGCGTGCCCGACAGGTCGAAGGCGCCGCGCGTCTCGGCCTCGCGCCAGAGCGCGGCGGTGCGCGCGCCGTCCTGCCCCACGAGGTCCCAGACGAAGCGCTCGAAGTTGGAGGCCTTCGAGATGTCCATCGACGGGCTGCTGGTCTGGTGCGTGTCGGCAGTCGCGCGCGGCCGGTAGACGCCGGTGCGGAAGAACTCGTCGAGCACGTCGTTCTCGTTGGTGGCGACCACGAGCCGGCGGATCGGCAGGCCCATGCGCCGCGCGATGTGGCCGGCCAGCACGTTGCCGAAGTTGCCGCTCGGCACGGTGAACGAGACCTCGCGCGCGCCCCCCTCGGCGGTGACCGCGAACCAGGCCTTGAAGTAGTAGACGACCTGCGCGACCACGCGCGCCCAGTTGATCGAGTTGACCGTGCCGATCGCGTGGCGGGCCTTGAAGCGCAGGTCGCCCGAGACCGCCTTGACCATGTCCTGGCAGTCGTCGAAGACGCCGTCGACCGCGATGTTGAAGATGTTGTCGTCGCGCAGCGAGAACATCTGCGCGGTCTGGAACGGGCTCATCCGGTCGGCGGGCGACAGCATGAACACGCGGATGCCGCGGCGCCCGCGCATCGCGTACTCGGCGGCGCTGCCGGTGTCGCCGGAGGTGGCGCCGAGGATGTTCAGCGCCCGCCCCTCGCGGGCCAGCACGTACTCGAACAGGTGGCCGAGGAGCTGCATCGCCACGTCCTTGAACGCGAGCGTCGGGCCGTTCGACAGCTGCAGCAGGTGCAGATCGGTCTCGAGCCCGCGTAGCGGCACGATATCGGGCGAGCCGAAGGTCTCGGCCGTGTACGTGCGCCGCACCAGCGCATGCAGGTCCGCATCGCCGATGTCGTCGCAGAACAGGCGCAGCAGCACGAAGGCGAGGTCGGCGTAGGGCAGCGCGCGCCACTTCTCGAGTGTCGCCTCGTCGATCGCCGGATAGTGCTCGGGCACGACCAGCCCGCCGTCGGGCGCGAGCCCGCCGAGCAGGATGTCGGTG
>JBIIPQ010000029.1:0-23415 GCA_044342535.1 Burkholderiaceae bacterium | reverse complement strand
GGGTGCGGCCACCCAGCACTCGGTGGGCACCGGCATCCTGGGCGGCATGCTGGCCGCGACGCTGGTGGGCGTGTTCTTCACGCCGCTGTTCTACTTCCTGGTCACGACCTGGATGGGCGGCAAGCGACCGCCGCCCGCCGCAAAGGCGGCGAACGACGGGGCACCCGCGGCCGTGCCGGCCACCCCGCACGACGGGGGGCACGCATGAGCGCCCCCCGGACCGCCCTCGCCGCGGCCCTCGCGGCCGCGCTGCTGGCCGCCTGCGCCGCGAGCGCGCCGCAGCCCGCCGCGCCGACGCTCGAGCCGCCACTGCCCGCGGGCTGGGTCGCGCAGCCGCCGCTCGCCGGCAGCCTCGCCGAGCGCCCGCTCGGCGCGTTCTTCGACAGCACCGAGCTCGATGCGCTGGTCGCCGAGGCGCTGCGCAACAACCGCGACCTGCGGATCGCCGCCGAGCGCGTGGAACTCGCGCGCGCGCAGTACGGGCTGGCCCGCGCCGCGCTCGTGCCCTCCGTCGTCGCCGACGCGAGCGCGACCGCGCAGCGCGCGCCCTCGCCCCTGGATGCGAACAACAACCGGCGCAGCGAGTCGGTCACGGCGGGCCTCGCGGTGCCCTCCTGGGAGATCGACCTCTGGGGCCGCATCCGCTCGCTGGTCGACTCGGCCGAGCGCAACGTCGAGGCCACCGCGGCGCTGCGCCGCGCAGCCGAGCTCAGCCTCGCGGCGCAGGTCGCGCAGGGCTACCTCGAGCTGCTGCAGGTCGACCAGCAGCTGTCGGTGTCGCGCCGCACCGCCGAGACGCGGCGCGACGGCCTGCGGCTGGTGAAGCTGCGCTTCGACGCCGGCGTGGTGTCGATGGTCGACGTCACCCAGGCGCAGACCTCGCTCGCGCAGGCCGAGCAGGCGATCAGCGAACTCGAGCGCCAGCGCGCCGTCGGCGAGAACGGGCTGTCGGTGCTGCTCGGGCGCAACCCCGGTCCGATCGCGCGCACGCGCGGCCTGACCGAGATGCCAGTGCCGGCCGAGCTGCCCGCGGGCATTCCCTCGGACCTGCTGCGCCGCCGCCCGGACATCATCGCGGCCGAGCGCACGGTGGCCGCGAGCGCGGCCGACATCGACGCCGCGCGCAAGGCCTTCCTGCCGACCGTGTCGCTGACAGGCTTCCTCGGGATCATCAGCCCGCAGCTCTCGCAGCTGCTCGACGCCGGGCGCCTCGGCTACGCGGTGACCCCGGGCATCACGCTGCCGCTGCTGACCGGCGGGCGGCTCGACGCCAACCTCGATGCCGCCGCGACCCGCCAGCGGATCGCGGTCCAGGAGTACGGGCGCTCGGTGCAGACCGCGCTGCGCGAGGTCGAGGACGCCCTCGTCGGCTTTCAGAAGCGGCGTGAGCAACGCGCGGCACTCGAGCGCATCGTCGCCGCGAGCCGCGAGCGGCTGCGCCTGGTGGACCTGCGTTACCTGAACGGAATCTCGAGCTACTTCGAGGTGCTGGACTCCCAGCGTGTGCTGTTCGACGCGGAGCTGCAGCTCGCTCAGGCGACAGCGGCGACGTATGGGTCGGTGATCCAGCTGTATCGGGCGCTGGGTGGCGGCTGGGATCCGGCGGCCGTGCAGGCGGCGGCGCGCTGAGACGCCAGCCCGCCTCGCGCGGGCCGGCGCCTCGGCCCTCAGTGCACGCTGCTGCGCTTGGCGACCTCGTCAGCGAAACGCAGTCCCGCCGCCTCCACCGCCTTCTGATGCACCTCGGCGAGCGCCGGGCGCGCGGCGCTCGCGCGCTCCGCGGCCGCTGTCGTCGACGCATGCTGACCCTGGAAGTGCGGGAACACGTGCCGCGAGATCAGCTCGTAGCTCTTGCGCGTGGCATCGAAGTTCGCCCAGTTGTGGGCGAGCATCAGGTACGCGCCGAAGCCGCCGTTCGACTGCGCCCACAGCCGGTCGATCTGCTTCTTCACCATGTCGGGCGTGCCAATCGCACCGAACCCCGACTCGTTGATGAAGGCGATCATCTCCTTCACGTTGCTGCCCGGCACCGCCATCTGCGGAAACGCGGCCACCGCCTGGAAGTAGTTGAACCAGTGTTCGATACCGTACTCGACGTCGCGCATGGCCTGGTCCATCGACTCGGCGCAGTGCACCAGACCGACCAGCCGCCACTTGTTGCGATCGACCGTGGTCTTGTAGTGCTCTGCCTGCTGCTTCATCACGTCCCAGTGCAGCGCCAGCGCATCGAAACCGGCTGCGGTGGTCGCGCCGATCGACAGCAGGCCGGTGCCGTAGCGGCCGGCGAGCTTCGGGCCGGTCGGCGATGCGACCGCCGCGACCACCATGTCGAACAGCGGGGCGGAGTACGGCCGCAGGTGAAGCCGCGCGTCGCGAAGGTCCCAGCGGTCGTTGCGGAAGGTCACCGGCTCCTCGCTGGTCAGCAGCTGGTGGATGACACCGAGGCCGTCCTCGAGCAACTGGCGCGTCTGGGTCTGCGACAAGCCGATCATCGCGCCGTCGGTAGGCAGCGAGCCGGGCCCCACGCCGAGCATCACGCGCCCGCGCGTCAGGTGGTCGAGCTGCACGATGCGCTCGGCCACCCACAGCGGGTTGTGGTACGAGACGCTGACGACCCCGGTGCCCAGCCTGATGGTCCGCGTGCGCTGTGACGCGACCGCCATGAAGATCTCGGGCGAGGCGCTGATCTCGGTGCCGGCCGAGTGATGCTCGCCGCACCAGGCCTCGTCGTAGCCGCAGCGGTCGAGCCACTGCACGAGCTCCAGGTCCTGCTCGAGGGCCAGCGTCGGGTTGATGCCGGGCTTGTGGAAGGGGGCCAGGAAAATACCGAACCGCATGCGATGCGCCATCCGTGTCTCCTCGTGGTGTTGGGGTCGTCGTCACCGTCCGGCGAACGCCGTTCCGGTGCCACCCCGGGGCGTCCCGCCCAGGGGTGCAGGCCATGCTAGCATCGGCCGAACCGCGGCGGTAAGGCCTTTCCAGGCCCTTATCGGCCCCATCCTGATCGCCCAGAGGGACGATGCACACCCCACCACTCATCGTCGGCCTCGGCGGCACGACACGACCCGGCTCGACATCCGAACGCGCGCTCATGGTCGCGCTGGAAGCCGCGGCGGCCGCGGGCTTCGAGACCCGGCTCTTCGGCGCCGGCGCGATGCCCAGCGAGACCTACGACCCCACCCGCCCCGAGCGCAGCGCCCAGGCCGTCGAGATGATCGCGGCGCTGCGCCGCGCCGACGGCGTGCTGATCGCCACCCCCGCCTACCACGGCGGCATCTCCGGCCTGGTCAAGAACGCGATCGACTTCACCGAGGACATGCGCGACGACACGCGGCCCTACCTCGACGGGCGTGCGGTAGGCCTCATCGTCGTGGCCGACGGCGCGCAGGCGCTGGGCTCGACACTGGCCTCGCTGCGTGCGATCGTGCATTCGCTGCGCGGCTGGCCGACCCCGTTCGCCGCCACGCTCAACGGCCGCGACCGGCCCTTCGGCGGCGACGGCCGCCCCGCCGACGAGGCCGCGCTCCAGGCATGCCGCCTGGTCGCGCAGCAGGTGGTCGGCTTCGCGCGCATGGCGCAGGCCACGCGCACCGCCTGAGCCGGCGCGCCCCGGGGCACGTCCAGCCCGCGCCCCGAAAGGCCCGGCCCCGGCGCGCGACCGACGATCCCGCAGCAGGAGACCGAGATGAGCAGCAAGATCGAGAAGTCCGACGCCGAGTGGCGCAGCGCGCTGGCCCCCGAGGCCTACCAGGTGCTGCGCCACGAGGGCACCGAGCGCGCGGGCACCAGCGCGCTGAACCACGAGCACCGTAAGGGCACCTTCGTGTGCGCCGGCTGCGGCACGCCGCTGTTCACCAGCGACATGAAGTTCGAGAGCGGCACCGGCTGGCCGAGCTTCTTCCAGACGCTGCCCGAAGTCTTCGAGACCCGGCGCGACTTCCGGCTGATCTGGCCGCGCACCGAGTACCACTGCGCCACCTGCGGCGGCCACCACGGCCATGTGTTCGAGGACGGCCCCGGGCCGACTGGCCTGCGCTACTGCAACAACGGCGTCGCGCTGAAGTTCGTGCCCGACGAGGGCTGAGCGCGGACAGTCCCGCGGCGACGTCCGGATCCCGGGGCGCCCGACTCTCGGTGCCCCGGGTCGGACGGTACACTCGTCGCACCGCGCGGCCCGCGCACCCCTTCCCGTTCGAGAGCCCCCGATGAGCACCGTCGTCCCCGCCCCGCAACCCGTCCTCGTCCCCGTCGCCGGCGGCGGCGCCTGGCCCGTGCGCCGCGTCTACTGCGTCGGCCGCAACTACGAGGAGCACGCCAAGGAGATGGGCTTCACCGGCCGCGAGCCGCCGTTCTTCTTCATGAAGCCGGCCGACGCGGTGGTCTACGTCGCCGAGGGCGAGACCGGCGAGATCGCCTACCCGCCGGGCACCTCGAACTTCCACTTCGAGATCGAGCTGGTCGCGGCGATCGGCACGGGCGGCGCGAACATCAAGGCCGCCGACGCGATGGCCCATGTCTGGGGCTACGCCGTCGGGCTCGACATGACCCGGCGCGACCTGCAGGGCGAGATGAAGAAGCAGGGACGCCCCTGGGAGATCGGCAAGGGCTTCGACGAATCGGCGCCGATCGGCCCGATCGTGCCGGCCGCGAAGGCCCCGGGCGCGACCGACGCCACCATCGAGCTCAAGGTCAACGGCACGGTCAAGCAGACCAGCACGACCGCCAAGCTCATCTGGAACATCGCCGAGACCATCGAGCACCTGTCGGCGTACTGGCGCCTCGAGCCGGGCGACCTGATCTACACCGGCACGCCCGAGGGCGTGGGCGCGGTCAAGCCGGGCGACCTGATGGAAGGCAGCGTGGCCGGCGTCGGCACGCTGAAGGTCCGGGTCCGCTGAAAAGCTGCGGATAAACCTACTGCGCGTCCCGACCCGGCGCCTGCGGTGCTCGCCGTACATCACGTACGGCTGCGCTCCTCGGCACCGGCTCGGGCCTGCTCGCTACGGTTTCTCCACAGCTTCTGAACGCTGGCTTCAGGGCTGCGGCACGGGGCGCGCCGCGGCCTCGGGCGCCCCGCCCTCGATCTTCAGCACGCGCTGCGGGAACGGGATGTCGATGCCGTGCTCGCGGAAGGTGCGCAGGATGGCCAGGTTCACGTCCGAGCGCAGCGCGAGCGTGCCGTTGAGCGGATCCTCGATCCAGAAGCCGACCTCGAGCGTGATCGCCGAATCGGCGAACGCGACGAGGAAGGCCAACGGCGGCGGGTCCTTCAGCACGCGCGGCTGCGCGGCGGCCGCCTCGACCATCAGCGCCATCGCACGCTCGACGTCGCTCGAGTAGTCGATGCCCACCTGCACCGCGGCGCGGGCGCGGGTGTTGGTGAAGGTCTCGCTCTCGACCACCGAGGACACCAGCATCTCGTTGGGCACGATGGAGTCGATGCCGTCCATGCCGCGCAGCACGGTGTAGCGCGTGCGGATGTCGACCACGGTGCCACGCCAGGTGCCGACGCGGATCAGCCGGCCGGGCTCGATCGAGCGGTCGAGCAGGATGATGAAGCCCGACACGTAGTTGGCCGCGATCTTCTGCATGCCCAGGCCCAGGCCCACGCCGAGCGCACCGCCGAACACCGACAGCGTGGTGAGGTCGATGCCGATCATCGGCAGCGCGATCATCAGCGCGAGCGTCATCAGCAGCGGCTGCGCGATGCGGCCGATCACCACGCGCGCGCTCGGGTCCACGCCGGCGGTGCCGGCGAGCTTGGCGTCGAGCGCGTTGCTGATCCACAGCGCGATCACGCCGGCCAGGCCGACGGTGAGCACCCCGGTGATGATCTGCAGCACCGTGAGCTTGGTCTTGCCCAGCGGGATCGCGATGGACTCGAGGGTGTCGAGCAGCACCGGCAGCAGGTCGAGGACGTGCAGCGCCACCATCGACCAGATGACGGTGGCGATGGTCCGCTCGAACGATGCGACCCAGTGCGCCTGCCGGAAGGTCTGGCGCAGGATCAGCACCACGGTGCGCGCGCCGGCGAGCGACACCATCAGCGCGATGACGACCGACAGCAGGCTCACCGGGACGAAGCGCCCGAGCACCGCGCGCGCCACCACCATCAGCCCGAGCGCCATCAGGGGCCATGCCACGCGCTGTGCCCAGGCGACCGCCAGGCGCTCCGGGCCGCGTGCCTCGAGCCTGCGCTCGATCCAGCCGGCGGCGTAGAAGGCGATGCCCAGGCACGCGACCACGGCGCCGGCCGCCCACCAGCCGTGCGGGGTGGAGAGCTCGCCGATCAGCCGGTTCACCAGTGGCCCGAGCAGGTGCAGGTCGAATTCGAAACCGTTCATGCGGCAATGGTAGCGGACGATCGGGATACCATTGCCGCAACCCGGAGGAGACACAGAACATGGCAGAGAAGACCGTCCATCCCGACACCATGCATCGCTGGATGGTGGACCTGTGGCTGCGCGCAGGCTCGAACGAGACCGAGGCGCGGCTCACCGCCGACCACCTCGTCGGCGCGAACCTCGCCGGCCACGACTCGCACGGCGTGGGCATGGCGCCGCGCTACGTGAAGTCCTGGAAGGTCGACGAGCTGCAGCTCAACCGCAAGGTCGAGGTCATCGTCGACAACGGCGCGCTGATCACCGTCGACGCCCGCCACGGCATGGGCCAGTCGGTCACGCACCAGGCGATGGAGATCGCGATCGCACGCGCCCGCGAGCACGGCGTGTGCGTGATGGGCCTGAAGAACTCGCATCACCTCGGGCGCGTCGGCCACTGGGCCGAGCAGGCGGTCGCCGCTGGCATGGCCTCGATCCACTTCACCAACGCGGTGTCGACGATCCCGATGGTCGCGCCCCACGGTGGCGGCACGGCGCGCTTCCTCACCAACCCGTTCACCGTCGGCATTCCGCGGCCGGGCGGCGAGCCCTTCCTGCTCGACTTCGCCACCAGCGCGATCGCGCACGGCAAGGTCCGCGTGGCCTGGAACAAAAAGAAGTCCGACCCGTCGGTGCAGGTGCCCGAAGGCAGCCTGATCGATGCGCTGGGCCGGCCCACCCGCGACCCGAACGTGATGTTCGAGCCGCCCGAGGGCCCGCACGGCGCGCTGCAGACGGCGGCCGGCCACAAGGGCTACGCGCTGGCCATGGTCTGCGAGCTGCTGGGCGCCGCCCTCACCGGCGGCGCCACCGCCGCGCCCGCGCACCGCACGATGCAGTTCGGGATCTGGAACAGCATGCTCGCGATCGTCTTCGACCCGAACCGCATCGGCCCGGCCGAGCGCTTCGCCGCCGAGGCGCGAGCTTTCACCGAGTGGGTGCAGTCGGCGCCGCTGTCGGGCGCGACCGACCGGATCATGATGCCGGGCGATCCGGAGCGCCGCGCGCGCGCCGAGCGCGCCCAGGGCCTGCCGATCGACCTCGGCACGCTCGAGGAGCTCGACCAGGCCGCGCGCCTCGTCGATCCCTCGCTGCCTGCGCTGTCCTCGCTCGCACGATGAGCGAGACCGCCCGCACGAGCGTGCTGCCCGTGCGGGTGGAGTTCGGCCATTGCGACCCGGCCGGCATCGTCTGGTATCCGAACTTCTACGAGTGGTTCGACGCGGCCAGCCACCGACTCGCCGAGCAGGCGGGCGTCGGGCTGCACGCGCTGCGTGCGCAGGGGTTCCTCGGGCTGCCGCTGATGCAGACCGGCTCGACCTACCACCGCCCCACCCGCTTCGGCGACGAGGTCGAGGTGCACAGCCGCGTGGCGGGCTTCGAGCGGCGCTCGTTCCGTGTCGATCACCGCATCGTCTGCGGCGCCGAGCTGCGGGTCGAGGGCTTCGAGGTCCGCTTCCTCGGGCAGCCGCATCCGGACGATCCGCAGCGGCTGCGCGCGGCCGACCTGCCGGCATCGTTCCGGGCGGCCTTCGGGTTCGCCTGAGCGACGGGGCCGCTGCGGCCCAGCTTGATCGACGTCATCCGCCGGCCACGGGCCGACCGCATAATCGGCGGATGAGCCGCCACCGCCTGTCGCCCCTGTTCGACCCCCGCTCCGTGGCGCTCTACGGCGCGACCGACCGCGAGGGCGCGCTCGGGCGCCTGCTGCTCGAGACGCTGCGCGCAAGCGGTTTCCAGGGCCCGATCGGCGCGATCAACCCGAAGCGGCGCCGCGTCCTCGGCGAGGCCTGCGTGCGCAGCGCGGCGGCGCTCGACTTCGTGCCCGACGTCGCGCTCGCCGCGGTGCCGGCGCAGGCGCTGCCCGAGGTGCTCGACGACTGCGCGGACAAGGGCACGCGCTTCGTGGTCATCTACTCGACCGGCTTCGACACTGCCACCGAGGCGGGCCGCGCCGCGCAGGCCGAGCTGCTGGGCCGCGCGCGCAGCCGCGGCGTGCGGCTGGTCGGCCCGCACTGCATGGCGCTGATGCGCCCGGCGAGCGGTTTCGACGCCGGCTTCTCGCCGGGCCGCGTGAAGGCCGGCCGGGTCGCGCTGCTCTCGCAGTCCGGGGCGGTGGTCACCGCGCTGCTCGACTGGGCCGCACCCTCGGGCATCGGCTTCTCGTCGGTGCTGTCGCTCGGCCGCGCGCTCGACCTCGACTTCGGCGAACTGCTCGACTGGTACCTGTTCGACCACCAGACCGACAGCGTGCTGCTCTACCTCGAGGGCGTGCATGACGCGCGCGGATTCATGTCGAGCGTGCGCGCGCTGTCGCGCGTCAAGCCGGTGGTCATCATGAAGGCGGGCCGCGCCAACGACGCGGGCCGCATCCCCGGCGCCTCGCACTCCGACGCCCTCACCGGCAACGACCGCGTGTTCGAGGCGGCGATCGCACGCGCCGGCGCGGTCCGTGCGAACACCACCTTCCAGCTGCTGGCAGCGGCGCGGCTGCTGGCGCTGCGCAAGCGCCCCGGCGGACCGCGGCTCGCGATCGTGGCCAACGGCGGCGGACCGGGCGTGATCGCGGCCGACGCGGTGGCCGCCAACGGCCTCGAACTCGCCGAGCTGTCGCCCGCGACCGTGGCCGCCCTCGGCAACGGGCTGCCCGCCCACGGCTCGCGGCGCAACCCGGTGAACCTGCTGACCGACGCCGATCCGGCCCGCATCGAGGCCGCGCTGAAGGCCGTGCTCGCCGATCCGGCGGTGGACGCGGCGCTCGCGCTCTTCGTGCCGCAGACGGTCACCACCTCCGCGCAGGCGGCCGAGGCGATCGTGGCGGCCGCGGGCGGCCAGCCCAAGCTGGTGGCCGCGGTGATCGCGGGCGGGGCATCGGCCGCGGCCGGCCAGCGCCGGCTCGACGAGGCGGGCATCCCGCAGTTCCTGTCGCCCGAGAACGCGGTCGACGCGCTCGCGCTGCTGCAGAGCTTCGCGATCAACCAGCAGAAGCTGCGCCAGGTGCCGGTCGCGGTCGACGTCGGCTTCGAGCCGGACGTCGCCGCCGCCGAGTCGATGTACCGCAGCGTGATCGCCTCGGGGCGCACGCTGCTCGACGAGGTCGAGTCCAAGACGCTGCTGGCGCACTTCGGCATCGAGGCCCCGCCCTCGATCGTCGCGGCCACGCCGGCGGACGCGGCGCAGGCCGCCTCGCGGCTGGGCTTCCCGGTGGTGCTCAAGGTGCTGTCGCCCGACATCATCCATAAGTCCGACGTCGGCGGCGTGCGCATCAACGTGCAGTCGGCGGGCGCGGCGCGCGCGGCCGCCGAGGACATCCTCGAGAGCGTGGCGCGGCTGCGACCCGATGCGCGCGTCTCCGGCGTCGTCGTGCAGCCGATGATCCGCACGCGCCACCAGCGCGAGGTCTACGTCGGCATGGCGACCGACCCGATGTTCGGCGCAGTGATCGCCTTCGGCGCGGGCGGCGTTGCCGTCGAGCAGATCGACGATGTCGCGATCGGGCTGCCGCCGCTCAACGGGCTGCTCGCACGCTCGATGGTCCAGCGTACCCGCGTGGCACGCCTGCTGCGCGCCTACCGCAATGTGCCCGGCATCGACTTCCAGAAGCTCGAGCAGACGCTGGTGCGCTTCTCGGCGCTGGTCTGCGCCTGCCCGTGGATCGAGAGCCTGGACATCAACCCGCTGGTGGTGGACGAGGACCGGGTGACCGCGCTCGACGCGCGGATCGCGGTCAAGGCGCCGGCCGACCTGCTCCGTGTCCACTGGCGCGGCGCCTACGGCCACCTGGCGATCCATCCGTATCCGCGCGAGCTCGAGGAGACGGTGACGCTGAAGAATGGCGACCCGGTGCTGCTGCGGCCGATCCGTCCGGAGGACGCCGAGCTCGAGCGCGAGTTCGTCGCGGCGCTGTCGCCGCAGACGCTCTATCGCCGCTTCATGATGCCGGTCAAGGAGCTGTCGGACGCGATGATCGAGCGCTTCACGCAGATCGACTACGACCGCGAGCTCGCGCTGGTCGCGCTGCGCAACGACTCGGGCGGTACGCCGGGCGCGTCCGGCTCGCGGCTGGTGGGCGTGGCGCGGATCATCCCGACCTGGGAGGACGGTACCGCCGAGTTCGCGATCGTCGTCGGGGACTGGCTGCAGCACTCGGGGCTGGGCCGCGAGCTGATGCTGCGGCTGCTGGAGGCCGGCCGTGTGCGCGGGTATTCGGTGATCGAGGGGATCATCCTCGGCGAGAACGTGTCGATGCTGCGCTTCTGCGAACGGCTGGGCTTCACCATCACGCTCAATCCGGACGATCCGGCCGAGCGGATCGCCCGGATCGCGCTCGGCTGAGCCTGCGCGCCGGACTCAGAACAGCACGAAGTCCTGCACGCCGTAGGTGTCGCGGAAGTGGGCGGCGAGCTGGCGCGCGCGCGTGCGGGCATCGTCCACCTCGCCGATCGTCTCCTCGTGGCGCGCCGACTGCACGATCGCGACCGCCAGCAGCTCGCTGAAGTGTTCGCTCGACTCGGCCCCGGCCCCGCCCCAGCGTACCCGCAGCTGGTCCATGCCCTCGGGCGCCGACGACAGGTCGGCCATCGGATGGACCGCCGCGACCAGGTGGCCGTGGACCAGGTTGCGGACCGCCTCGACTTCGTGCGAACGGGCCGAGCGGATCGGCGCGAAGCCGGCCAGTTGGCTCATGAACTCGACCGCTTTCTGCGCGGGGGTCTTGTCGTGGGTGCGGGCGGCGCCGCGTTCGGCGAGGGTGGATTCGTGCTGCATGGAAGCTCCTGGACGGATCACGGGCCGCATGGGAATGCACACGGCCGGTCCGCAGGGTTTCGGCGGTGCAGCGCCGGATCTGAAGGCGGACCGGCCGCGCGGGGGCCGGCGGTCGACCGCCGGCGGGCGGCCGCCGGGCGGCGGGCGGCGGGGCCGGGCGGCGTGGCTGGGAAGGGCCGGACCGGGCCGCGTTCAGCGTCCGCGCAGCGCCGCCCAGGCGAGGCAGGCCCAGCCCGCGAGGAATGCGACGCCGCCCAGCGGCGTGATCGCGCCCAGCCCGCGCACGCCGGTCAGCGACAGCGCGTAGAGGCTGCCGCAGAACAGCACCGTGCCGGCGACGAACAGCCAGCCGGCGGCCTGCAGCGCCCGCGAGCGCCAGGTGGCCGCGGCCTGCGCCACCGCGAGCAGCCCCAGCGCATGGACGGTCTGGTAGCGCGCGGCGGTCTCCCAGACCGCCAGCGCGTCGACGCCGAGCCGGGCCTTGAGGGCATGGGCGCCGAAGGCACCCGCCCCGACTGCGACCAGGGCCGACAGAGCGCCCAGCGCCGCCCAGCGCCGGTTCACGAGCCCGCGCCCGCGTGCGCGGAAGTGGGGCCCTCGTCGTCGCGCGCCCCGGGCCGAACGCCGGGCGGCACTCGGCGCGGCGCCGGCGCCGGCGCCGGCACGTGCGAGCGCTGCGAGCGCTCCGCGACCCAGCGCAGCAGGTCGCGCTCGAAGCGCTTGCGCTCGACGTCGTGATGGACCTCATGGCGGCATCCCGCATACAGGCGCAGCACACGGTCGGGGTGGCCGCAGGCCTGGAAGAACGCGCGGCTGCCCTCCGGGGCGTTGATCGGATCGTCCGCGCCGTGCAGCAGCAGCAGCGGCAGCGGGAACTCGCCGGCGCGCGCCAGCGTCTCGGCCATCGTGCGCAGGATTTCGGCGCCCCAGCGCATCGTGGCGCGCCCGTGCACCAGCGGATCGGACAGGTAGGCCGCGACCTCCGCCGCCACCGACGAGATGCCCGCCGGGTCCAGGCCGAGATCGGTGCTCGTGCGCGGCGCCAGCTGCGACATCACCCGCGCGCCCCACTCGCGCAGCGGCCGGCGCCGTCCGGCCTGCTGCAGCGCCGGGCCGCTGGCGATCACACCGGCCAGGCCCTCGGGCCGACGCAGCGCGTAGTCCAGCACGATCAGCCCGCCCATGCTGTGCCCGAACAGGAACACCGGCCGGCCGGGCGCGAGCTCCAGGGCCTGCCCGACGATCGCCGCCGTGTCGGCACGGTAGTCGTCCCAGCTCTCGATGTGGCCGCGGATCCCCGGCGACAGGCCGAAGCCGCGCAGGTCCGCCGAGGCGATCGCATAGCCGGCCCCGAGCAGCGCCTGATGCAGCCCGCCGTAGCGCCCGACATGCTCGCCGAAGCCGTGGACCATCGCGATCGCCGCTCGGGGCGGACCGTGCGGGCGGAGCGCCAGACCGGCGAGCTCGATGCCGTCGGCGGTACGAAGGGGGATTGTGCTCATGGGAAACTCAGCAGCGCGACAGGGGCAGGGCTAGACTACATCGTACCGTCCGGAGGTTCCGATGCATCGCGCGCTCTTCGTCGTCGATTCGATCGCGGTGGCCGAACCCGCGATGGCCGGGGCCGTGGTGGTCTGCGGCTCGCACGGCGGCGTCTCGGCCGCCCGTTACGTGCTGGCGCTGCCCAGCCGGCCCTACGCGGTGTTCTTCAACGACGCCGGGATCGGGAAGGATCAGGCCGGCATCGTCGGGCTCGCGATGCTCGAGCAGGTGGGCGTGATCGCCGCAGCGTACTCGCACGAGTCGGCCCGTATCGGCGATGCCGCAGACGGACTCGACAGCGGGCGGATCAGCCGCGTCAACGATTCGGCGATGCGCACCGGCATGCGGGCCGGCCAGCCGGTCGCCGACGTCGTCGAGCGGCTGCGCGCCCTCACTTCCTAGGCGGCTTGCCCGGCATCGACGACATCATCTCGTTGACGTTGACCCGGCCCATCCCGGGCATCTCCATGTCGCCGGGCTTCCAGCCGGCGGGGCAGGCACCGGCCCACTTCGCCGACATCGTCATCTTGCTCTGCGAGATGCCCCCCATCGGCGGCACGTAGCGGGTGTCGACCTCGCCGCGATAGGCCTTGTCGAAGTCGCCGCCGAAGACGCTGCGGCTGGAGGCCACCGTCGGCCCGAGCTTGCATTCCGATTCGGAGACGTACCGGTCGCCGTCGCGCTGCATCGTGTTCTTCGTGCACTGCTGCTGGCTCAGGCCCTGGCCGAAGCGCTGCATCTGCTGGTCGGTCTTCTCGTCGATGCACTGCCGCATCGTCTGCGACGGCGAGTTGGTGACCTGCATCGTGATCTCCCACAGGCCGGCCTTGCGCGAGGGCAGGTCCTGCGCGGCGGCGGTGCCGGCGGCGAGGGCGAGGAGGAACGCGGATGCGAGCCGCCCGTGGACCTCGCGCCTGGACGGATGAGACACAGCGGATCGAACGCCCATGGCGTCTCCCGGGATCTGCAAAGGTATCGTCACTGTAGCGCAGGGGGCTGCGGCCACGCTTCAGTCGGCCGGCGTGCCGGGCATAAGCGGGCTCCGAAGCGGGATCGGCGTGCCGAGCATGATCGAGGTGTTCGACGCGCCGTACTGGCTGAGCTGCCCGATCAGCTCGGAGAGCTCGGCGACCGAGCGCAACACCGCACGCACGATCAGGCAGTCCTCGCCGGTGACGCGCGACATCTCGAGCACCTGCGGGATCGCCTGCGCGATCTGCTCGAGCTTGTACTGCACCTGCGGCGTCGAGACGATCCGCACGAAGGCCTCGATCGGATAGCCGAGCTTGGCGTGGTCGAGCCGGAGCACCGCGCCGAGGATGACGCCGCAGCGGCCGCCGCCGCCATGAGCGCGCCGCCGCCGACCGCCGCCCTCGACACCCGCGTGACGCTCGCGCTCGCCACTGTCTACCTCGTCTGGGGCACGACCTATCTCGCGATCCGCTTCGCGCTGGAGAGCTTCGCGCCGTTCTGGCAGATGGCCAGCCGCTTCGCGGTCGCGGGCGGGCTGCTGTTCGCCTGGCTGGCGATGCGACGCACGCCGTGGCCGAGCGCGCGGCAGTGGCGCGATGCGACGCTCGTCGGCGCGCTGATGCTCGGAGGCGGCATGGGGCTGGTGGCGACTGGCCAGCAATGGATCTCGTCGGGCGCGACCACGGTGCTGATCGCGGTGATGCCGGTCTGGCTGTCTCTGTGGGGCGGGCTGTTCGGACGCTGGCCCGGGCAGCGCGACTGGCTGGGCATCGCGCTGGGCACGGTCGGCGTGCTGGTGCTGGCCGGCGGCGCCGAGTTCCGGGCGAGCCCCGCCGGACTCGCGGCGATCATCGGCGCGACGGTCTGCTGGTCGCTCGGCTCGGTGCTGTCGACGAAGCTCGACGTGCCCAAGGGACCGATGGGCTTCGCCGCCGAGATGCTCGGCGGCAGCCTCGTGCTGCTGGCGATCAGCGCCGCCGCCGACGAACCCTGGACGATGCCGTGGGACGCCCGTCCCCAGGCGCTCGCGGCGTGGCTCTACTTGGTGGTCTCGGGCTCGCTGGTCGCGTTCTCGGCCTACATGTTCCTGATGGCGCGCGTGCGCCCGGCGCTCGCCGGCAGCTACGCATACGTGAACCCGGCGGTGGCCCTGTGCGTAGGCGCCTGGCTGGGCGGCGAGTCGGTCGCGCCGCAGACACTGGTCGCGCTGCCGGTGATACTGGCGGCGGTCGCGATCCTGATGGGCGGGAAGCGCTGAGGCCGGCGCCGGCGTCGGGGTGGGGGCGGCGGGCAGTGGGCGGTCCCGAGCGGGCGGGCGCGTGTCGCCAAGCCGGCCCGCCACGCTTCAGCCGGCCGCGGCCACCGCCAGCAGGTTGTCGAACGCCTGCCCGAAGTACGCCTCGTAGCTGTCGCGCTCGACGTAGCCCAGGTGCGGCGTGGCGAGCACGCGCGGATGGCACACCAGCGGGTCGTCCAGGGCGGGCTCGTGCTCGAACACGTCGAGCGCGGCGCGCTCGGGCCGGTGCGCATCGAGACCTGCGAGCAGCGCCCCCGGCACGACCAGCCCCGCCCGCGAGGTGTTCACGAAGATCGCGCCCGGCTTCATCGACGCGAACTCGGCCGTGCCGATCAGGCCGCGCGTGTCCGAGCCCAGCCGCAGGTGCACGGTGAGCACGTCGCTGCGCTCGAAGAGCGCGCGCATCGAGCCGGCCATCGGCACGCCGTCGGCCGCCGCGCGCGCCGCCGAGCCCTCGCGGCCCCAGGCCAGTGGTTCCATGCCGAACGCGCGCCCGAAGCCGGCGACGAGCCGCCCGATGCTGCCGTAGCCGAGCACGCCGAGGGTGCGGCCGCGCAGCGTGGTGCCGAGCGCGGTCTGCCAGTGGCCGGCGCGCAGCGCCCGGTGCTCGACCGTCACCTGCCGCATGCAGTCGAGGATCAGCGCGAAGGTCAGCTCGGCCGGTGCGTGCGGCGAGCCGGTGCCCGCCACCAGCCGGATGCCACGGGCCTCGCAGGCGGTGGCGTCGACGTGCGTGCCGGCGCGCCCGGTCTGGCTGATGATCCGCAGCGCGGGCAGCCGCTCGATCAGCGAACGCGGGATCGGCGTGCGCTCGCGGATCAGCACCAGCGCCTCGCGATCGGCCAGGCGCGCGGCGAGCGTGTCCTCGTCGAGGGTCTCGTTCAGCACCAGCACGTCGTGCCCGGCGAGCTTCGAGAAGCAGTGCAGCGAGCGGACGAGGTCGGCGTAGTCGTCGAGCAGGGCGATCTTCATGGAGCCCGATGATAGCGGGGGCGCCGGCCGTCCGCGGAACGGCGCGCGCCCTCGCCCCGGGACCGTCCGTATCATCGGCCGATGCAGACACCGACCGCCCCCGCGGCCCTCGACGAGCGCATCGCCGAGGCCTACCTCTACGCCTTCGCCGTGCACGACCTCGCGCGCACCCGCTGGAACGCGACGCAGCACGCCGCGAACCCGAACCGGGTCGACGTGAACACGCTGTCGCACGCGCGCCGGCTGCTCGACCATCGCGACCGCTGGATCACGATGCCGAACAACGACACGCTGTACTCGATCGCCTGGCTCGACCTGTCCGGCGGCCCGGTGCGCTTCGTGTATCCGGCGATGGACACGCGCTACTTCAGCTTCGCCTTCCTCGACCCGTGGACCGACAACGTCGCCTGCGTGTCGCGCCGCACCGTGGGCGGCGAGGCGCGCACGCTGTGGATCGCGCCGCCCGGCTGGACCGGCGAGGCGCCGCCGGACGCCGTGCCGATGCGCATGGCCTCGAACGACCTGTGGCTGCTCGGCCGGGTGCTGGTCGACGGTGCCGCCGACGTGCCGGCCGTGCACGCGCTGCAGGACGCGATGCGCCTCGAGGCGCCCGCGGTGTCGCGGCCCTGGCGCGCCGTGCCCGCCGAGCGCGACGCACGCGCCTTCCTCGCGTTCGCCGCCGAGGCGCTCGGGCGCAGCCCGGTGCCGGCGCGCGATGCGGCGCTGCTCGATCGCATCGCTGGCGTCGGCCTCGTGCCCGGCGAGGCCGACCCATGGTCGCGCCTCGACGAGCCGACCCGCGAGGCCTGGACGCGGCTGATGCCCGAACTGCGGCGCCGGCTGCGCCCGGGCGACCCGTCGCGCCGCTCGGTCGTCGGCCCCCACTGGTTCTCGGGCCTCGACCACATCGGGCGCTTCGGCGAGGACCACGGCTACCGCGCGATGATCGCGCTGCTCGGCCTGGGTGCGCTCGAGCGCGCCGAGGCGATCTACGCGACCTGCGGCCAGGACGCCGACGGCCACACGCTCGACGGCACGCGACCGTGCACGCTCACCGTGCCCGCCGACCTGCCGGTGGGCGCGTTCTGGTCGCTGTCGATGTACCGGATGGAGCCGGACGGCCGAGGCTTCTTCGTCGACAACCCGATCGATCGCTACACGATCGGCGACCGGACGCCGGGGATCGGACGCGAGGCGGACGGCTCGCTGGCGGTGCGGCTGCAGCACGCGATGCCGGAGGACGCGCGCGGCCGCGCGAACTGGCTGCCGGCGCCGGAGGGGCGGTACCTGCTGAACTGGCGGCTGTACGAGCCGGGAGCGGGGCTGCTGTCGCGGCGCGCGATCCTGCCTGCGGTGCTGCCCGCCTGACCCGTCGCCTCCGCCGCCGAGGGCGCAGCCGCTGGCACGGCCGCAGGCACGGCTGAGGCACCCCGCCGCACCGCAGCCTCGATACCGCCTCCGCGGGATTGCCCCGTCCGACGGCCCGGTGCGTAGTGGCGCATTCGCGGACACGGACAGGCGGCGCGGCGATGAACGCACGATGGGTGGCCCTGCGGGACGGCCGGTCACGGCCCGAGCACGCGGCCGCGACGCGCATGCTGGCGGTCGCGCTGGCCTGCGCGGCCTGCATCGCGGTAGCGTTCGCCGCCGAACCGGACGGATCGGCGAACTGGCGCTTCGCGATCCCGGCCCTGTTCGCCGCGGCGGCCGTCTCGAGCGTCGCCGGCTTCGCGTTCAGCGCGCTCGCGCTCGCGGTCTCGGGCTGGTGCTTTCGCGACCCGGTCGCGATGGTGGGGACCTTCCTCGTCTGCAGCCTCGCGATCCAGGTCTACACGGTGTTCCGGCTGCGGGCGGAGATCGATCCCGGGAGCGTCGCGCCCTTCGTGCTCGGCGGGCTCGCCGGCACGCCGTTCGGCACCTGGATGCTGCTGCATCTCGATGCGGCGAGGCTGGCCGCGTTCCTGGGCGTGATGCTGCTCGGATGGTGCGCATTCATGCTCGTGCGACGTCCGGGCTGGACGCTGCGGGGCTGCTTCGCGGGCGACGTGGCGGCCGGTGCGCTCGGCGGCGTGACCGGCGGGGTGGCGGCCTTCCCGGGCGCGGTGCCGGTGCTGCTGATCGGGCTGCGCGGCTGGAGCAAGGCGCGCCAGCGCGCGACCTTCCAGCCGTACATCCTGATCATGCAGGTCCTGAGTCTCGCGAGCCTCGCCGCGCAGGGGGGATTCAATGGCTTCGACGGCGCCGACCTGCCGCTGCTGCCGGTGGCAGCCGCCGTCGTCGCGGCCCTGCTCGGCGCGCGCCTCGGGATGCGGCTGTTCGCGCGGCTGGACGAGCGTCAGTTCGCACGCTGGGTGCTGATGCTGCTCGCCGCCTCGGGGGCGGCGATGATCGTGCGCGGCTGGCCGGGCTGAGTGGTCTCGAAGGCCGTCGGGCGACGCCGGCTCACTTCACCAGCACCCCCACCAGCCACAGACTCACCCCGGGGAACAGCAGCAGCATCGTCGTCCTGATCACGTCGCTGATGAGGAACGGCACCACCCCCCGGTAGCTCTCGCTGATCGGCACGTTCTTCGCGAGCCCGTTGATCACGTAGACGTTCAGGCCCACGGGCGGCGCGATCAGTCCGATCTCGACCACCATCAGCACGAGGATGCCGAACCAGATCAGCTTGAGGTCGTTGGGCAGGCCGAACAGGTCCAGGCCGATGACGGTGGGCAGGAAGATCGGCAGCGTCAGCAGGATCATCGACAGCTCGTCCATCACGCAGCCGAGGATCACGTAGAACACCAGGATGCCGGCGATCACCGCGAGCGGCGGCATGCCGAGGCTCTGGACGATCGCCGACAGCGCAGCCGGGAACTGCGACAGCGCGAGCGTCGAGTTCATGATGTCGGCGCCGAGGAAGATCATGAAGATCATCCCGGTGGTGACGGCGGTGTCGTAGAAGCACTCGAAGAACTTCGCGCGGGTCAGCTCGCCGCGCAGCAGCGCCGCGAGGAAGGTGGCGGAGGCGCCGATCGAGGCGGCCTCGGTGGGCGTGAACCAGCCGCCGTAGATGCCGCCGAACACGACGAAGAAGATGGCCGCGATCGGCCAGACGTCACGCAGCGCGACCCACAGCTGGCGGCGGCTCGCCCGCTCGGTCGCCGGGCCGTGGCCGGGGAAGAGCCGCACGTAGATGCCGATGGCGACGATGTAGCCGACGGTGGCGATCAGCCCGGGCAGGATCGCTGCGGCGAACAGCTTGGCGATGTTCTGCTCGGCGAGGATGCCGTAGATCACCAGCACCACCGAGGGCGGGATCATGATGCCGAGCGTGCCGCCGGCGGCCAGCGTCGCGGTGGCGAGCCGGCCCGAGTAGTGGTGCCGCATCATCTCGGGCAGCGCGACCTTGGCCATCGTCGCGGCGGTGGCCACCGAGGAACCGCAGACCGAGCCGAACGCGGCGCAGGCCATCACCGCGGCCATCGCGAGGCCGCCGCGCAGGTGGCCGATCATCGCGCTCGCCGCGGCGAACAGGCTCCTCGACAGCCCGCCCTGGGTCGCGAACGCGCCCATCAGCAGGAACAGCGGGATCACCGTCAGGTCGTAGTTGGCGAGCCGCGCCCAGGCCAGGCCCTTGAGATAGGCGGCGAACGGCACCCAGCCCGCCAGCAGCACGTAGCCGACCGCACCGGGGATCAGCATCGCCAGCGCGATCGGCACGCGTGCGGCCATCAGCACCAGCATGCCGGCGAACAGCGCCAGCGCGATCCCGGTGCCGCCCATCAGGAGCGCTCCTCGGACTCGGCGACCTCGTGCAGCGCCCAGTGGCGCCATGCGCTGTAGAACGCGGCGAGCGCGGCGACCGCGAAGGACGGCGTCATCAGCACGTAGCCGTACCAGAGGGGCAGGCCCATGATCATCGTGGTCTCGTCGTTGCGCAGCGCGTCGAGCCCCCCCGCGCCGGTGCGCCAGGCGATGAGCGCGAGCGCGAGGCCCACCAGCAGCGCGCCGAACCCGTCGAGCGCGGCCTTGGTGCCCGCCGAGGCCTTCTGGGTGAAGAAGTCGACGAAGATGTTGCCGTTGCGCAGCTGCGTGAACGGCAGGAACGCAGCCACCGACACCGCGCAGCCCATCTGCGCGAGCTCGAAGTCGCCCTGGATGGGCGCGCCGACGAGGTTGCGCATCACCACGCTGTAGAGCGACATCAGCGCGACGCCGGTGAGCGCCAGGCCTCCGACGATCGCGAGGCCCTGGGCCAGCCGCTCGAGCAGTCGGCCGACCGGATCGGAGTAGGTCATGAGGGGTGCCGGGCCCGTCGCGCGGACGGGCCCGTCCGGGTCACTTCGTGTGCTTCTGGATCAGGCCCTTGGCGCAGTCCAGCAGCTGCTTGCCGTTGAAGCCGCGCTTGTCCATGTCCTTCATCCACTCGTCGTCGACCAGGTCGGCGGCCTTCTTGAACGCGTCGACGTCGGCACCGGAGATGGTGATGATGGTGTTCTTGCGCTCCTCGGCGGCGACCTTGCGCGCCGGTGCATCGCCCGCCTGCTGCGCGCGGCCGAGTGCGGCCGAGGCGTCGATGCCCGAGTTCTGGTCGATGATCTTCTTCAGGTCGGCGGGCAGCCCGTCGTACTTGGCCTTGTTCATCACGATGACGAACGCGGTGGTGTACAGGCCGCCGGCCTTGGCCTCGAACTCGCTGTGGAACTTCGAGAGCTCGTCGATCTTCACCGCAGTGGTGACTTCCCACGGCACGACGGCCGCGTCGATCACGCCCTTGGACATCGCATCGGGGATCTGCGGCAGCGGCATGCCCACCGGCGTGGCGCCCAGCGAGCCGAGCAGCTTGGTGATCGTGCGGGTCGGGCCGCGCACCTTCATGCCCTTGAGGTCGGCGACCGTGCGGATCGCCTTCTCGCGCGAGTGGAACATGCCCGGGCCGTGGACGTTCACCGCGATCAGCTGCGTGTCCTTGATCTCGCCCTGCGCGCAGGTCTGCGAGTACTCCCAGTAGGCGCGCGAGGTGGCCTCGGCATTGGTCATCATGAACGGCAGCTCGAACGCCTCGAAGCGCGGAAAGCGCCCCGGGGTGTTGCCCTGCAGCGTCCAGACCACGTCGACGACGCCGTCGCGGGCCTGGTCGTAGAGCTGCAGCGGCGTGCCGCCGAGCTGCATCGCCGGGTACTTCTCGAACTGGATGCGGCCGCCCGAGTCCTTCTCGACCTTCTCCATCCAGGGCAGCAGCATCGACTTCCAGACGTTGGACTGGGGCGCCATGAAGGTATGGAACTTCAGGGTCACCGTCTGCTGGGCGTGTGCACCGGCCACCAGGCCGAAGGTCAGCGCCGCGGCGGTCGCGATCGAGCGGAGGTTCATGGGGTGTCTCCTCGTTGAGGTCGTGCGCCACGCGGGGCGCGCCGGGGGCGGTGCCCCTCGAAGGATGGGAAGCCTACACCGAAAGCTTTGCTTGGAATACGCCTGCCCGGTGCGGGACGGCGCGGGACGACGCGACGCTCAGGCCTCGGGCGGGATCTCGACGCGCAGCCCGTCGAGCGACGCGTCCATCTCGATCTGGCAGGCCAGGCGGCTGCCCGCGCGGCGCGGCGCGGCGGCGAATCCGAGCAGGTCGTCCTCGACCTCGTCGACCGGCGACAGGCGCCCCGTCCAAGCGGCGTCGACGTATACATGGCAGGTCGCGCAGGACGCGCAACCGCCGCATTCGCCGACGATGCCGGGCAGGTCGTTCTCGACGGCGGCGAGCATCACGCTGGTGCCGGCGGCGACGTCGATGCGGCGTTCGCCGCCGTCGGGCAGCACGAAGGTCACGGTGGGCATGGGGATCCGTTTCAGAAGAGGTCGAAGTATTCGCGGTGTTCCCAATCGCTGACCTCGGCGGCGAAGCGCGCGAGCTCGGCGCGCTTGATCTGCACCAGCCAGTCGACGAGGTCGCGGCCGAAGCCCTCGACCAGCACCGGGTCGGCGAGCAGTGCATCGAGCGCGGCGTCCAAGCTCGCGGGCAGACGGCGCGCGTCGGCCTCGTAGGGCGCGTCGGCCGAGGCGCCGGGCTCGAGACCGCGCGCGAGGCCGTCCATGCCGGCGACGATCTGCACGCCGAGGTACAGGTAGGGATTGGCGGCCGGCTCACCGACGCGGTTCTCGATCCGCGTGGCCGCGTCGCCCGCACCGCCCAGCACGCGCAGCATCGCGGCGCGGTTGTCGCGCGCCCAGGCGACGCGATCGGGGGCGAGCGAGTTCGGGCGGTAGCGCTTGTAGCCGTTGACGGTCGGCGTGGTGAAGGGCGTGGCGCCCTCGGCGTGGGCGAGCAGGCCGGCCAGCCAGTGGCGGCCGGTCGCCGACAGCGGCGCCTCGGCGCCCTCGCCCGCTTCGGGAACGAAGGCGTTTGCACCGTCGGCCTCGCGCACCAGCGACTGGTGCAGGTGCCAGCCCGAGGACATCGCATTCGGGATGCGGGGCCGGCACATGAAGCTCGCATGCAGCCCGTGGCGCCGCGCGATCTGCTTGACCGCACCACGCAGCAGCACCATCGCGTCGGCCGCCTCGAGCGCGGGCAGCGGGCGGAAGGTGAGCTCGCACTGGCTCGGCCCGAACTCGACCTCGAGCGAGCGCAGCGGCAGGCCGAGGCCGAGCAGCCCCTCGCGCAGCGGCTCGAGCGCCGGCTCGATCTGGTCGTAGCGCAGTTCGGTCAGGTACTGGTAGCCCTGGTGCAGCAGCGCGACCTCGGGCGGCGCGCCCGGCACGCCGGGGGTGCCGGCATCGGCGGGCGCCAGGCGCGGATCGAGCAGCCGGAACAGGTGGAACTCGACCTCCAGCCCCGCGAGGAAGCCGTGGCCGGTGCGGGCGAGGCGCGCCGCCTGCTCGCGCAGCGCGCGGCGGGTGTCGAAGGGGACGGGACGGCCGTCGTGGAAGTACAGGTCGCACAGCACCCAGCCGGTGCCGGGCGCCCAGGGCAGCACGCGGAAGCTCGTCGGGTCGGCGACCATCAGCATGTCGGCCGCGCCCTGCATCTCGCGCAGCCCGAAGCCGCCACCGGCAGTGAACACCGGGAACACCGTGCGGTGCGCGGTGTCCTTCGCGAGCAGCGTGGTGGTCACGCCGACGCCCGAGGCGAGCGCACCCGCGGCCTCCCCGGCCACGAGCGTCTTGCCGCGCACGATCCCGTGCTGGTCGGCGAAGCCGAAGCGCACCGAATGCAGCCCGCGCTCGGCGACGGTGGCGAGCATGCGGCGCGCGGCGTCGCGCTGCGCGTCGCCCCAGAGGGCATGACGCTCGACGAAGGCGGCGCTCATCGGTCGCGGTGCGCGGCTTCGGGGACGGCCGCGGCATCGGGCGCGCCGGTCGCGGTCGATGCGGCCGAGGCCATCGGTGCGGCCGGCTCCACCAGCCCCGCCGGCGCCCCCGACGCCCGCCACCAGTCGCAGCCCGCGCGCCGGCGGGCATCCACCTCGCGCCAGTACTGCGGCCAGCCCTCGGGCGCGCACAGGC
>JBIIPQ010000191.1:0-8259 GCA_044342535.1 Burkholderiaceae bacterium | reverse complement strand
TTTTCGGCCAGCATCGTGCTCTTTTCGGAGACGATCGGCGCGAGCAGCACCTGCATCAGACGTTCTGGATTCATCCCAGCATCTCCTGGACCTTGGCGAGCGCCGGCTTGGTGATCAGCACCTTGTCGAAGTGCACCAGCGACACCGGATCTGCGTGGCGGACTTCGAGGACCAGGACGTTCGGCAGGTTGCGCGAAGCGAGCCAGAGGTTCTCGTCGAGACCGTCGGTGATCACGAGCACCGAGCCGAGGCCCATGCCCTTGAGCTTGTCGAGCAGAAGCTTGGTCTTGGGCGCGTCGATTGCGATCGACTCGACCACCGCGACCCGGTCTTCACGCGCGAGCTGCGACAGGATCGAGCACATGCCCGCGCGGTACATCTTGCGGTTGACCTTGTGCGAGTAGTTCTGGTCGGGCGAGTTCGGGAAGATCTTGCCGCCGCCACGCCAGAGCGGCGACGAGGTCATGCCCGCACGCGCGCGGCCGGTGCCTTTCTGGCGGAACGGCTTCTTCGTGCTGTGGCGGACCTCGGAACGGTCCTTCTGCTTGCTGTTCGCGCTGCGGGCGTTCGCCTGATAGGCAACGACGATCTGGTGGATCAGCGGCTCGTTGAAGTCGCGGCCGAAGACGGTGTCGGCGGCGGCAACGGTCGAGGACGGCTGGCCCTGCTCGTTGAGGAGCTTGAGTTCCATCTGTTCGGCCCCTTACTTCTTGCCGGCTTTGGCCGGGTTCGTCGGGCCGGCGGCCTGCACCACCCTCGGCACGCGCGGCAGGCCGCCCTTGGCGAGCGGGGTCTTGACCGCGGGGGTCACCACCACGGCGCCGCCCTTGGCACCCGGAACCGCACCGCGGACCATCAGCAGGCCCCGCTCGGCGTCGACGCGCGCGATGACGAGGTTCTGGATGGTCTTGCTGTCGTCGCCCATGTGGCCGGACATCCGCTTGCCGGGGAACACCCGACCCGGATCCTGCGCCATGCCGATCGAGCCCGGCACGTTGTGCGAGCGCGAGTTGCCGTGCGAGGCCCGGCCGGAGGCGAAGTTGTAGCGCTTGATCGTGCCGGTGAAGCCCTTGCCGATCGAGGTGCCCGCGACGTCGACCTTCTGGCCGGCGGCGAAGAGGGCGGCGGGGATCACGGCGCCGGGCGCCAGGTCGCCGAGCTTGTCGGCGGGAACCCGGAACTCGCGCAGCTCGTGACCCGCCTGGACACCCGCCTTCGCGAAGTGACCGGCCTCGGCCTTGGTGACACGGGATGCGCGACGGTCGCCGAAGGCGACCTGCACGGCGGAGTAGCCGTCGGACTCGACGGTCTTGATCTGGGCGACGCGGTTGTTCGACACATCGAGCACCGTCACGGGAACGGCATCGCCGTCGTCCGTGAAGATGCGCATCATGCCGACCTTGCGTCCCACAAGGCCAAGGCTCATGTTTGCTCCGATCCCGGCTGCGATTGGCCGGGTGTGGTTCGAGCGAGGCCACTGGGGCCATCGCCGGGGTCCGTCGGATGGCCTGTGGCCACCTCGTGCGGAAAGCCTTCGAGTATACCTCCGTGCGATTCGAGAGCGCAAGGGGTTGCGATGCCGTCCTTCTGGAGGGGCGCCGAAGCGCGAAGGCCGACCCCACCCAAACGAGCGAGCCCGCCGGAACGCCATCAGGCGCCCCGGCGGGCTCTCGGGTCGGTCAGCGCCGTGTGGCGCGCGTCGTCAGGCGGCTTTCGCGGCGCGACGGCGGCGGGCGAAGGCGGCCGCCGCGCTCAACCCGGCCATCATGAACGCCCACTCGGCCGGCTCGGGCACCGGTTGCGCGTAGGTGATGTCGCCGTACACATGGTAGGCGCCGGTCACGCTGAACGAGCCGATGGCCGAGCTGTCGGAGGCGTAGCCGATGAAGGCGCTCTCGTTGATGCCGCCGCCCGAGGTGGGCGACAGCAGCGAGCTGGCCGCGATCAGCGCACCGGTGGTGTCGAACACGGACAGGCGCAGGTCGCCGAAGGGCGACGCGCTGGTGTCGACCATGAAGCGCAGGCCCACGAACGCGCTCGACTTGCCCGGGTTGAGCGAGAACGTGACGGCGTTGTCGTCGAACGAGAGGCCGCTGACGAAGGCGCCGGCGGCCGCGCCGGCGGGCGTGTCGGCCCACGGCGAGATCGCCTGCCAGGTGCCGTTGCCCCCGAGGGTGGCGGCGCCCGTCTCGCCGATCACCACACCGGCGCCGGCGTTGGCGATGGAGAACGGGCCGGCGCCGAGGCTGGTGACGCCGGAGCTGCCGAGGGTGACGGCGCCGACGCCGCCGAGGTCCAGTTGCAGCAGGGGGGTGCCCGGCTGGCTGAAGACGAAGCCTTCGGCGTGCGCGGCGCTCGCCAGGCCGCCGGCGAGCAGCGCGGCGAGGATGCGGATACGGATGTTCATGGTTGTCTCTCTGGAATGTTGAGCGTCAGATCGCGCCGATCTTGCCGCCGTCGTCGCGGGTGATGACCAGCGTCGACGAACGGGGTTTCACGGGTGCGGCGCCGCTGAGCGTGGTCGGGCCGTTGAGGCCGTTGTCCGGCCACGAGCTCTTCGAGGTGAAGGAGCCCACCCAGTCCTCGCCCGGATGCTGGATGCCGACGAACAGCGTCTTGCCGTCGGGCGTACCGGTGATGCCGGTGACTTCGCAGTTCGGCGGGCTGGTCATGAAGCGGCGGACTTCCTTGGTCGCCGGGTCGGAGGCCAGGAGCATGTTGCCGCCGATGTTGACCCAGTCGCCGGTCGCATCGCCCTGCTGGTCGGTCTGGATCCAGAGACGCCCGTCACGGTCGAACCACAGGCCGTCCGGCGCACCGAAGTCGTCGCCGTTGATGTTGCCCTGCAGGTTGGCGCTGGCGTTCATGCTGTCGCCGGCGAACGCGTAGATGTCCCACTCGAAGCTGGTCGCCGCCACGTTGCCGGCGGTCTCGCGCCAGCGGATGATGTGGCCGTAGATGTTGTTCGGGCGCGGGTTCGATGCGTCGACGGGAGGACGCGCGCTGGCCGCGGTCGTCGTGCCGTCGGTGGCGTTCACCGAAGCCGGCGACGAGCCGCGACGGTTGTTGTTGGTCAGCGCGAGGTAGATCTCACGGGTGGTCGGATGGGCAGCCACCCACTCCGGGCGGTCCATCTCGGTCGCGTCGACCCGATCGGCGGCCTGGCGGGTCTTGATCAGCACCTCGGCCTGGTTCGCGAAGCCGTTGGCGGGCGTCAGCCCGTTCTGGCCATGGACCAGGGGGATCCAGGTGCCGGTGCCGTCGGCGTTGAACTTGGCGACGTAGAGCGTGCCCTCGTCGAGCAGGTCACGGTTCGAGGCGCGGTTCGACGGGTTGTACTTGCGCGTGGCGACGAACTTGTAGACGTAGTCGTTGCGCTCGTCGTCGCCCGAGTACACGGCCACGGTGTTGTCGGCGCCGACCACCACCATCGCGCTCTCGTGCTTGAAGCGGCCCATCGCCGTGCGCTTGACCGGTTGCGCGCTCGGATCGAACGGATCGATCTCGACGGTCCAGCCGAAGCGGTTGGGCTCGTTGCGGTTCTGGTTCATGTCGAAGCGCGCGTCGACTTCGTGCCAGCGGTAGCCGAATCCGCCCGCGCTCAGGCCGTATCGGCGCTCGAGGGGGGTGAGCGTGAACGCGCCATTGGCGCCGAAGTAGCCGTTGAAGTTCTCTTCGCAGGTCAGGTACGTGCCCCACGGCGTGTAGCCGTGCGCGCAGTTGTTCAGCGTGCCGAGCACCTGGGTGCCGGTCGGATCGGCGGCGGTGCGCATGAGCGCGTCGCCTGCGGCCGGGCCGCTGATGCGGCAGGGCGTGTTGCCGGTGATGCGACGGGCGTAGGCCGACGGGCGCACGACCTGCCAGGCGCCGCCGGACTTGCGGGTCTCGAAGACCGACACGCCGTGGGCGGCCTGCGAGGCGCGCACCTGAGCGAGCGTCACCGCACCGGGCGCCGGCGCGGTCGTCAGGTTCCAGAGCAGGCCCTGGTCGGTGTACTCGTGGTTCACCGCGATCAGGCCGCGATCGCTCGACGGGCCGCCGCGGCCCGCGAACGGGAAGAACTCCATGCCGTCGACGTGCATGCCGTACTGCTGGAGCTGATTGGCCTCGGTCTGCGGCAGGTTGGGGTTGTACTGGGGACCGTTCGAGATCGGATCGCCCCAGCCCATCAGCACGCGCACGGTGTATCCGGTCGGCACGGTGCACTTGTCGGCCATCGGCACGAGGCTCGCAGGCACCGCGGTGAAGCCCAGACCGCCGGTCGCCGCAGGCGCGGTCGGGTAGGCGTTGGCGCGGTTCGGCAGGCCGGCACCGAGCATTGCGGTGAACGCAACGGCGCTCGAGCCCTTGAGGAACTGGCGGCGCGGGTTCTCGTCGCGGTCGATCAGATCGGCGATCGTCGGGCGGGACGACGGCGCGAGCGGCACGTCGTTGGCGGGGTGGTGCTTCGGGTGCTTCATCGGAGGTCCTTCCGGTGGTTGGGCTGGCAAAATGAGGATGTCGTGAGACTCCTAATGGGAAACGACGACATTTCCCGCTCACTGATCCGATAGGCCCACTGCCGGGAGGCGCGTTCGCGCCGTCCGATGATGACAATGGCGATCAGGGCGCGTTCTTGCGGGCCCGCAGCGCGGCGCCGAGGCCGAGCGCCAGCAGCCCGAGCGCCCAGAGCGGCAGCGGCGCTTCGCCGTCCGAGCCGGCGCCCGGCACGGGTGCCTCGGCCTCCACCACCAGCGTGGGCGAGACGGACGCGCTGCCGCCCTCCCGGCTGGAGAACTGCTTGGCGGATTGCGGGACGACCTCTTCGCCGATCAGGATCCAGCCGTGGTTCGGCGCGCGGCGGTCGACCCAGTCCTGGACGTCGGCGACGAGTCGCGGCGTCGACGGCCATTCGTAGCGCAGGCCCCAGATCGAGCCGACCACCATCGAGGTACTGGGGGTGGCGGCGAAGTCGCCGCCTCGCATCGCCCAGGCCGTGCCAGGGTGGATGCGGCGCACCCAGGTGACGTCGCCGGCCGAGGCCGGCGCACCGACGCCGCCGCCGCCGCCATTGGCCGGCCCCTCGCTCCAGGCGGCGAGCACACGATGGACCACGACAGGATGTTCGCCACGGGACCGGTTCTGGAACAGCGACAGGCGGACCGAACTCACCGTCGAGCCGGGCGGGATGGCCGAGAAGTCGAAGCGCAGCAGCATGCGCCGCTTCGCGCCCGAAGCGATCGTCGACGTCCACACGTGCGGACCGATGCCGTCGGCCCGCGACTCGAACTCGGCCGTGCCGTCGTCGAAGATCGTCGCATCCGCGACCGGCGTCAGCGTGTAGGTCGCTGCGTGCGCGAAGAGCGGTGTGGCGACCAGCGCGCAGGCGATGGCCGCGGCGCGGATCGACTTCCGGCAGGGCGCGAGGACCGTCATGTGCCGCTCCCGATGACTGAATGGCCTGATGACTGTGCGCGGCGCGCCTTTCAGGCCGATGACCCGCGACGGAGCCGATCGGCGTCGCCACCCGGTCCGCTCGGACCGGGCCGGATCGCCCTCGAGCGCCTGTCGGCGCGACCGAGCCGCCCTCGCCCTTGCACACGGCGCGAGGAGCCCCGAACATCGCTCGGCGCCGTTCGCCCTGCCCGGAGACCCCTTGTTCAGGATCGTCGCATTCGCCGCGCTGTTCGCCCTGCTGCTGGCCGGCTACGAGTCCGCCCGCGACAGTGCACTGGAGCGCTTCGTCGTCGACGACCTGACCGTCGGCACGGCCGCCCGCTTGATCGGCGCATTCGATCCGTCGGTGGGGGTACGGGCCGAAGGACCGCGCCTCGCGGCGCCCGGTGGCGGTCTGGTGGTGCTCGCCGGATGCGAAGGCGTGGACGTGTTGCTGCTGCTGACGGCGGCGATGGCGGTCGCGGCGATCCCCTGGCGGGCGCGGCTCGTGGGGCTGGCGGCGGGTGCGCTGCTCACCTTCGTGCTGAACCAGGTGCGGGTCGTCGGTCTGTTCTATGCGTTCCGGACGGACCGCGAACTGTTTTCGATGCTCCACGGCGTCGTCACGCCATTGGCGATGGCGGTGCTGGCGGGGGCCTTCTTCGTCATGTGGCACGCCCGCTTCGGCCACTCCCGGAACACGGCGGCGACGTGACCCGGGCGCTCGCGTCCAGACTGCTCGGTGCGGGTGCGTTCGTGCTGGCGATGATCGTCCTCGCCGGCGACGCGATGGTCGACGGCATGCTGCCGCTGCTCGGTGCGGGGTTCGCGGGTGTCGCCCCCGAGCTCGAGCTGCGCACGCTCGCGCGGCGGCCCGCCGGGGCCACCGAGGCGCTGGTCGCGGAGGTGTCGATCGCCCGGCCGGTGACGGTAGCAGGCCGGGTCTATCGACCCGACCCGCGGGGGACGGCCTGGTCGTCGACACCAGCCGGGCACGTGCTGCTGATGCCGGCACTCGTGGCGGTTCTGGTGCTCGGATGGCCCGCGGCGGGTACGCGCGAATGGGCGGCCAGGCTCGGCGTCGCGGCGCTCGGACTCCCTGCGCTGATCGCGCTCGACGTGCCCGTCGTGCTCGCGTCCGGGGTCTGGGACCTGTTCCCGGGTGCCGCGACGCGTGCAGGCCTGACCGGGGTCTGGGCGGCGTTCATGGACGGTGGCGGGCGCTTCGCGGTCGCGGTGCTGCTCGGCGCGGCGGCGGTCGCTGCGGGAAAGCGGTTTCCGGGTCGCCGCCCTCCAGGTCGCTGAAGCGGCCGGACCCCTAGCGCTCGAGCCGCGCCGGCAGGAAGCACCACAAGAGCAGCGCGAGCGCTGCGCCGATCGCACCGAGTGGCACGGCGCTGCGCCAGCCTCGGTTGGCGCGGGCGAGCACCGCCACCTCCTCGACCCAGATTGTCTCGCACGCGCCGTTGCCGGTGTCGTCGCGTCGCACGCTGGTGCCGCGACGGAAGGGCCTCCCCGCGTCGTGGGCGTATTCGGCGAGCCAGCCCTTGACCACGACCTGGTCGCCCGGACGTACCGAGCGCAGCAGTTTCGCGGTCGCCGGGTTCGCTGTCAGCAGGTGGTTGTTGGACAGGTGGGTCGGGTCGAACTGCGACCAGGTCTGTGTGTCCTTCGCAGCGACGTAGCAGGTGAAGCTGCCGCTGGCGTAGGACAGCTCGCGGTAGACGCCGCTCTTCAGGTTTTCGCCCCAGACGATGCACAGGTCGGCGACGTTGAGGTGGTCCTTCCACCAGTTCCGATGGGTCGGGTTCCACCAGACCGAGGTGTCGTGCCGGCTGACCACCATGCCGCGCAGCTCGTAGGCATAGAGGGGGCTGACGGTGTAGTCCACCCCGCCCCGTGTGACCCCGAACGGGGCACGACGCTCGGCGACCTGTGTCGGCTCGGACAGCGAGGCCGGGAGCACCGACGCGGGCGGCGGCAGTCGGTCCCGGAGCCACAACCCGCCCGCGACCAGGAACAGGCTCGCGGCGAACAGCAGGCCGTTGAGGGTGTGCAGCATGGAATGCCGTGGCGGATCGTTGCCGCCGACCGTATCCGGTGTGTCCGGCATGGCGCACCCCGGGCGGGACCGAAGGACGTGGCGGCACGACTGTCGGCGGCGGCGACCCGAGAAAGCAAAAGGCCGCCCTGAGGCGGCCCTGAGGATGTCCGGCGAGCCGGAACGCCCCGTCTTACTGCAGCTTGATCTCGACGTCCACGCCCGCCGGCAGGTCCAGCTTCATCAGCGCGTCGACGGTCTTGTCCGTCGGGTCGACGATGTCCATCAGGCGCTGGTGCGTGCGGATCTCGAACTGGTCGCGCGAGGTCTTGTTCACGTGCGGCGAACGCAGCACGTCGTAGCGCTCGATGCGCGTCGGCAGGGGCACCGGGCCGCGGACGACGGCGCCGGTGCGCTTGGCGGTCTCGACGATCTCGGCGGCCGACTGGTCGATGAGCTTGTAGTCGAATGCCTTGAGGCGGATCCGGATCTTCTGGTTTTGCATGTCGATTCCTCGAAAAGAGCGGTGGAGTGGTCAGGGCCGCTGCGGCCACTCCGTGGGTTGAGCGCTACGAAGTCGTGCAGAAACCGTAGCGAGCAGGCCCGAGTTCGCCGCGAGAAGCGCAGCCGTCCTGGTGGACGGCGAGCATCGCAGTGGCGAAATCGGGACGCGCTGTAGGTTTATGCGCGACTTCGTTATTCGAAGATCTTGGCGACGACGCCGGCGCCGACGGTGCGGCCGCCTTCGCGGATCGCGAAGCGCAGGCCCTGCTCCATCGCGATCGGCGCGATCAGCGTGACCG
>JBIIPQ010000190.1:0-8268 GCA_044342535.1 Burkholderiaceae bacterium | reverse complement strand
GGCGACTAACGCCGCCGCCGCCACGTAGCCGAGCGAACGGGCCCCCTCGGTGAGCGCGCGCATCGTCATCAGCATCCGGCGCACGTCCGGGTGCCGGATGATCGCGACCGGACCGGCCGAGCCTTCGACCGCGCGGCCCTGCACGCGGTCGCGCGCGTACTGCACCGCCTTCTGGTAGGCCCGCTCGGCGACCGCGACGCCCTGCATGCCGACCGAGAAACGGGCCGCGTTCATCATCACGAACATGTACTCGAGGCCGCGGTTCTCCTCGCCGATCAGCCAGCCGATCGCGCCGGGCGCGGCCGCGCCGCCCCCGGGCGCCGCGACCGGGAACTTGCCGTCGCCGTAGAGCAGCACCGCGGTCGGGCTGGCCTTGATGCCGAGCTTGTGCTCGACGGATGCGCAGAACACGTCGTTGCGCGCGCCCAGCCGGCCTTCGGCGTCGACCATCACCTTCGGCACGACGAACAGCGAGATGCCCTTGACGCCCTCGGGCGCGCCCGGCGTGCGCGCGAGCACCAGGTGGACGATGTTGTCCGCCATGTCGTGCTCGCCGTAGGTGATGTAGATCTTCTGGCCGAAGATCCGGTAGCTGCCGTCCGGCTGCGGCTCGGCACGCGAGCGCACCTGCGACAGGTCGGAGCCTGCCTGCGGCTCGGTGAGGTTCATCGTGCCGGTCCACTCGCCGCTGACCAGCCTCGGGATGTACAGCTTCTGCTGCACGTCGCTGCCGGCGGTGAGCAGCGCCTCGATGGCGCCGTCCGACAGCAGCGGGCACAGCGCGAATGACAGGTTCGCACTGTTCGTCATCTCGGTGCAGGCGGTGGCCACGAGCTTGGGCAGCTGCTGGCCACCGAAGGCTGCCGGATGCTGCACGCCCTGCCAGCCGCCCTCGGCGAACGCGCGGAACGCCGCACGAAAGCCCGGCGTGGTGGTGACCACGCCGTCCGCCACGGACGAGGGCTCGAGGTCGCCGGCCCAGTTCAGCGGGGCCAGCACCTCCCCGTTGAACTTCGCGGCTTCGGTCAGCACCGCCTCGACGGTGTCGTCGGTGGCGTCCTCGAAGCCGGGCAGCTGCCGCACGCAGTCCAGGCCCGCCACTTCGCGAATCGTGAACAGCATGTCCTTGACCGGGGCCTGGTAGCTCATCGTCGTCGTCCTTCGCCGTGTCGGCGGATCAGAGCTTGCCGGCCAGCTCGGGCACGGCCTGGAACAGATCGCCCACGAGGCCGTAGTCGGCGACGCCGAAGATCGGCGCCTCGGCGTCCTTGTTGATCGCGACGATCACCTTGGAGTCCTTCATGCCGGCCAGGTGCTGGATCGCGCCCGAGATGCCGATGGCCACGTAGAGCTGCGGGGCGACGATCTTGCCGGTCTGACCGACCTGCCAGTCGTTGGGCGCGTAGCCCGCGTCGACCGCCGCACGCGAGGCGCCCATCGCCGCACCGAGCTTGTCGGCGAGCGGCTCGAGGAGCTTGAAGTTCTCGGCGCTGCCCATGCCGCGCCCGCCCGACACCACGACCTTGGCACCGGCGAGTTCCGGACGCTCGCTCTTGGCGACCTCGCGCCCGACGAAGCTCGCGGTGCCCGGGTCCGCCGCCGCTGCGACCGACTCGATCGCGGCCGCACCGCCCGTGGCTGCGGCCGCGTCGAACGCGGTCGTGCGCACCGTCAGCACCTTGACCGGATCCGCCGACTGCACGGTGGCGATCGCGTTGCCCGCGTAGATCGGGCGCTGGAAGGTGTCGGGCGAATCGACCGACACGATGTCGGAGATCTGCGCGACGTCGAGCCGCGCGGCGACGCGCGGCAGCACGTTCTTGCCGAAGGCCGTGGCCGGCGCCAGCACGTGGGTGTAGCCGCCCGCGACCGCGAGCACCTGCTCGGCGAGCGCCTCGGCGAGCTGCTCGGCCAGGTGCGGCGCGTCGGCGACCAGCACCTTCGAGACACCCGCGATGGCGGCAGCGGCCTTGGCCGCGTCGCCGCAGCCCGAGCCCGCCACCAGCACGGTGACCTCGCCGCCGCATTTCGCGGCGGCGGCGACGGCGTTCAGCGTGCCGCCCTTGATGACGTGGTTGTCGTGTTCGGCAATGACGAGTGCGGCCATGTCAGATCACCTTCGCTTCGTTCTTGAGTTTGTCCACCAGCGCCGCGACGTCGGGCACCTTGATGCCGGCCTTGCGCGAGGCGGGCTCGACGACCTTGAGCGTCTTGAGCCGCGGCGCCACGTCCACGCCGAGGTCGGCGGGCTTGACGTTCTCCAGCGGCTTCTTCTTGGCCTTCATGATGTTCGGCAGCGTCACGTACCGCGGCTCGTTCAGACGCAGGTCGGTGGTCACGATCGCCGGCAGCGCGATCGACACCGTCTCCAGGCCGCCGTCGACCTCGCGGGTGACCTGCGCACGGTCGCCCGCGATCTCGACCTTCGAGGCGAAGGTCGCCTGCGGGCGTCCGGTGAGCGCGGCCAGCATCTGACCGGTCTGGTTAGCGTCGTCGTCGATGGCCTGCTTGCCCAGGATCACCAGGCCGGGCTGCTCCTTGGCGACCAGCGCGGCGAGCAGCTTGGCCACGGCCAGCGGCTGCAGCTCGACCTCGGCGCCGACCTCGACGAGGATCGCGCGGTCCGCGCCGATCGCCATCGCGGTGCGCAGCGTCTCCTGGCAGGCGGCGATGCCGCAGCTCACCGCGACGACCTCGGTGGCCACGCCCTTCTCGCGCAGGCGCACGGCTTCCTCGACGGCGATCTCGTCGAACGGGTTCATCGACATCTTGACGTTGGCGATGTCCACGCCGCTGCCGTCGCTCTTGACGCGCACCTTGACGTTGTAGTCGACCACGCGCTTGACCGGTACGAGAATCTTCATGGGGGTCTCGGGGGGGTTGATTCGGGACTACTTCGGATGCGCACGATTATAGGCACCGGGGCGCCGGGCGCGCGCACTCGTGTCAACCAGGTTGACAAGGCGAGGATAGGCCGGGGACAATCCTCTTGTCAACACGGGTTGACGAGAACCCGCACCCATGGCCGCCAATCTCAAGCAATTGCTGCTCGCGCGCTCGGACTGGTTCGCCCGCGAGATCATGAGCGGCGTGCGGCGCAGCGAATACGCCTACATCACGCCGGCGCAGAGCCGCCTGCTGGCGCACATGGGCGGCAAGCCGACCAGCATGTCGGAGCTCGCGCGCCGGCTCGCGATCTCGCGACAGGCGGTGCACAAGACGGTCGCCGAGCTGGTGCGCCGGGGCATCCTGGAGATCCGCGACGACCCGGAGCGGCGCAACGCCAAGCTGGTGGTCTACACCGAGCGCGGCCGGCAGGTGAACCGCGCGGGCGCGCAGATCATCGAGCGCGTCGAGGAGCGGATCGCCGCACGCATCGGGCGCGAGCGGCTGGCCGAACTCAAGGCGCTGCTGGCCGCGGAGTGGAGCTGAGCGCGCCCAGCGCCCGGGTGTCGAGCGCCTCGACCGGGAGCTCCGTGGATGACGCCGTGACCGCGAGCGCCACGCGCCCCGCTGGCCCGGGCGCGGCGAGCGCCGTCTGCGCCCAGCTCACGTGCCAGGTGTCCCGCGTGATCGCGAAGCCCTCGACCGTCGTCCCCGGATCGAACCGGACACCGAGGTCCGGACCCAGCACCAGCGCGGGCGCGCCGTCCGCATGCCCGGCGACGTACAGGCGCTCGCCGAGGGCATCGGCCCGGACCGTGGCCCGCGCCTGTCGCCGCCCGCTGCGACCGGTGATGCAGGCCCGCACGGACAGGTCCGCGCCCAGCCGGCACACGAACCAGTCGGCCTCGGCATCGGTGAGCGCTCGGGTGCCGACGACGTAGTAGTCATCCCCGATCCGCGTGATGTCGGTCAGGCCCGCGCCGCGATCGGTCGCCACGCCGAGCTGAACCGACTGCACCGGCCGGCCCGACGCATCGAGGCGCACCACCACCGGATGGAAGCTGCCGCCCGCGGTCGAATCCTGCCCCCAGCCGACGGCCACCGCGCCGCCGCCCGCCGCGTCGCCGATCGCCCCATGCCAGCCGCTGTCCGCGTCGGCGCCGACGGTGCGGTCGCCCCCGGCAGCGCTCCGCAGCACGAATCCGCCAGGGACGCCGATCACTTCGGTGGTCGACGCCAGCGTCAGGACGAAGCCGCCGCCGAGCGCCTCCTGCGACACCGGCCTGCCCTGCCCGTCGTAGCGCATCAGCGACTCGCCGGTCGTCGCGACGGCATCGCCGCGGACCTCGATGCGCCCCAGCTGCCCACCCGCCCAGACCCGTGTCCACGCGACCGACAGGTCCGCACGCAACCTGGCCAGCACGCTCGCCGCGCGCCGGGCGGATGCGCCGGGGGCATCGGCGAGCAGGTCGAACTGCACGAGCGCACCGCCGTCCGGCAGCGCGCGTGCATCGGCGAGCTCCGACCGGAACGCGGTGGACGGGGCTTCGCCGAGCGTGGCGCGCAGCGCGTCCAGCGGCATCTCGAGACGTATGGCGTGGGTGACGCGACGGGTCGAAGGCTCCCAGCGCAGCAGGCCAGGGAAGCCAGCGGACTCGATCGCGCCGCTGCGCGGCACCACCTCGTTCGAAAGCAGCACGGCGCCACTGGCGAGCGGCTCGGCGATCTTGCTCTGCGCGGACACGACCAGCGTGCCCGCCGCCGCAGCGGACACGACCCGCGTGCCCGCCGCCGCAGCGGACGATAGCGCCGCGGTCGTGGCGCTGCCGGCATCGAGCGAGACGGCGCTGCCGGCTGTGCCGTCCGGGCCGCCGCCGCAGGAGCCGACGCTCGCCGCGCTGAACACGACGCAGAGCGCCCGGGCGAGCGGCCGCGATGCCATGAACGAACGCTGATGCCTCACGGACAGCCTCCACCCGGGAGCCGGGAACGGCACGAGAGTAGGGGCGCCGCAGCCCGGACGCGCGGCGCGGTCGGACGTACGGGCAGGTCGGCCCGAGCGGCGGACGGCGGAACCGGTCCGACCGCCGGCCTCAAGTGTGCGGGCGCCCTGCGCGAGCGTCCGCAGAGCGGTCGCCCCGCCCGGACCGGGTCCGTCGTGCCGGGCTCAGCCGTCCAGGTGCTGCAGCAGCGCGGCCTCGAAGGCCGACGGCGCCTCGTAGGGCACCCAGTGGCCGGCGTCCGCGACGGTGGTGAAGCGAAGGTCCGGACGTGCGGCCTGCAGCACCGCACGGGCGGTCTCGGGGTCTCGGCACAC
The DNA here is from genome assembly GCA_044342535.1 of Burkholderiaceae bacterium. GTDB lineage: Bacteria > Pseudomonadota > Gammaproteobacteria > Burkholderiales > Burkholderiaceae_E > UBA4615. Next base: position 3,065 of record JBIIPQ010000190.1, on the reverse strand, counting down.
CACTGGATCGAGCGCACCGTAGATCGCGTCGACGCGCTCGACGGCGACGGAGCCGATCGTGTCGCGGATGATCGGACGGGCCGCGACCTCGCCGCCGAAGAACCGGGCACGCTCGACGTTCGCCGCGTGCAGCGCCACGCCCTCCGGATCGGGGGCGTCCGAGGCGACCATCAGCGTGTGGAAATTATGGCCGTGGATCGCGATCCGCTCGAGCGGATCGGTCGCACGACGCCAGCCGCGCAGGTCCATCCTCGGGTCGGGCAGACCGAGCGACGCGGCGCCGGTGATCACCATGCGCCGGACGCGGCCCGGACCGCGCGCGGCGATGCAGGTGCCGACCAGCGAGCCGAACGAGAAGCCGGCGAGATCGAAGGCCCGCGGACCGGGCAGCAGGGTGTCCAGCCCGTCGGCGACGGCCTCGACGATCCCCTCCAGACCGCCCGGTGCCGGTGGCTCGGCGGAGTCGCCGAGCGCGGGCAGGTCGCAGGCCCAGACCTCGCGGGTGCGCATCAGCGAGCCGACGTTGCGCACCCAGTGGTTCCAGCTGCCCGCCCCGCCGTGCAGCAGCACCAGCGGCCTGCCCGCGCCCCAGCGGCGCCAGACCGTCATGCCCGCGCCGCAGCGGGTGCGCTCGATGCGCGAGCAGGCTTCGAGCGCGGCCGAAAGCGTCGGCAGCGCGACACCCTTCGCCGCATCGCCGCCGGGCACCTCCGGCAGTCGGCTCATCGGCGGACCGTCGTCGCGGCAGGCTCGCCGGCGGGTCTCACAGCCCGCCGCTGACCACCAGCGTCTGACCGCTCACGTAGTCGCTGTCCGGGCTGCAGAACAGGTAGACCGAACCCGCGGCCTCCTCGGCGGTGCCGCCGCGACCGAGCGGGATCATCTGCGACAGCGCCGCGATGCGGCCCGCCTGCACGCCGATCTTCACCTCGCGGCCCTGCATCTCGATCTTGCCGCTCTCGCCTTCCTGCAGCGGCTGCGTCAGCCGCGTCTGGATGTAGCCGAACGCGACCGAGTTCACCGTCACGTTGTAGCGGCCCCATTCCTTGGCGAGCGTCTTGGTCAGGCCATTGATGCCGGATTTGGCTGCCGCGTAGTTCGACTGCCCGGCGTTGCCGTTGACCCCCGAGGTCGAGGAGATGTTGACGACCTTGCGCACCACGCGCCGCCCGTCCTTCGCCTCCGCCTCGACCGCCGTCTTCAGGTGCGCGAAGAACGCCCGCAGGATCCGGAACGGCGCCTTGAGGTGGACGTCGAGGATCGCGTCCCACTGCTCGTCGCTCATCTTCTGGATGACGCTGTCCCAGGTGTAGCCGGCGTTGTTGACGACGATGTGCGCGTCGCCGAACGTGTCGAGCGCGGTCTTCACGATGCGCTCGCCGAAGTCGGGCGCCGCGACGTCGCCGTTGCAGGCGACCGCGTCGCTGCCGAGCGCGCGGATCAGGGCGATGGTCTCGAGCGCGGGGGCCTCGTCGATGTCGTTGACCACCACGCGCGCGCCGTCGCGCGCCAGGCGCAGTGCGATCTCGCGGCCGATGCCGCGGCCCGAGCCGGTGACGATCGCCACCTTGCCATCGAGTTGTCCCATGGGTGTCTCCTCCAGTCGTTCGTGTCGATGTCGACCGGCAGGCCACCGGTTTGACGGGGCTCGCGGCCGGGTGCCACGATTGTAACGCCCGAGGAGACACCGGCCCGCCTCGCGAGGCCGCACACGAGACCACCATGACCCACCGCAGAGCGATCTTCGACGACGAGCACGAGCAGTTCCGCGAGCAGGTGCGACGCTTCTGCGAGCGCGAGATCACACCCCGCTACCGCGACTGGGAGCGCGAGGGCCTGACCCCGCGCGAATTCTGGCGCAAGGCCGGCGAGGCCGGCGTCCTCTGCACCACGATCCCGACAGAGTACGGCGGGCCCGGCGGCACCTTCTTGCATGCCTGCGTGGTGACCGAGGAGATGGCGCGTGTCGGCGCGAGCCTCGGCCTGCCGGTGCATTCCGACATGGTGTCGCCGTACCTGATGCACTACGGCAGCGAGGACCTCAAGCAGCGGCTGCTGCCGCGGCTGTGCGCCGGCGAGATCGTCGCCTCGATCGGCATGACCGAGCCCGGCACAGGCAGCGATCTCAAGAACATCCGGACCACGGCGGTCCGCGACGGCGACCACTGGGTGATCAAGGGCCAGAAGGTCTGGATCACCAACGGCTTCAACTGCGGCGTGGTCGTGGTCGCCTGCAAGACCGACCCGGCGGCCGGCGCCAAGGGCGTCTCCCTGATCGCCGTCGAGGAAGGCACGCCCGGGTTCACGAAGGGCACGCGGCCGATGGACAAGATCGGCCTGAAGGCGCAGGACACGGCGGAGCTCTTCTTCGACGACGTGCGGGTGCCGGTGACCAACCTGGTCGGCGAGGAGGGCCGCGGCTTTCGCTACCTGATGGAGCAACTGCCGCAGGAGCGGCTGGTGATCGCGGTGCGCAGCTGCGCGGTGCTCGAAACGCAGCTCGAGCACACGGTGCGCTACGTGCGCGAGCGCAAGGCCTTCGGCACGCCGCTGGTGGACTTCCAGAACACGCAGTTCAAGCTGGCCGAGGCCAAGGCCTACATCGCCGGGCTGCGGGCCTTCGTGGACGCATGCATCGCGGAGCACATGGCGGGCGGCATCAGCACGGAGCGCGCGTCGATGGCGAAGCTGGTGGCGACGGAGACGATGGGCCGCTACCTCGACGAGTTCCTGCAGCTGCACGGCGGCTACGGCTACTCGAACGAGTACGGAATCGGGCGGGCCTGGGTGGATGCACGGGTGACGCGGATCGCGGGAGGGACTTCGGAGGTGCTGAAGAACATCATCGCTCGGGGGCTCTGAGGGCGGTCGGGCGACGGTTGGCGCGCGGCGCCGCTGCCCTTCAGGCCGTCGCTTCCTCCGAGGCCCGCACCCCGGGCTTCGCCCGGGGTCCCCGCCTCGCGCAGGCGCCCGACGGGCCGGGGCAATAACTCGGCCGGCCTGCGGCCGACCTCAAACAGCTTGCCCCTGAAGCCCGGCCTGCGGCCGGACTTCACCCGTCGGAC
>JBIIPQ010000189.1:0-8270 GCA_044342535.1 Burkholderiaceae bacterium | reverse complement strand
GCGCAGCTCCTCGAACTTGCTGTAGTTGCCGCCGTAGCGGGTGAGCTGCGCGTTGTCGACGTGCACCGTCACCTCGGTGACCGCGTCGAGGAACTCGCGGTCGTGGCTGATGACCAGCATCGTGCCCGCGTAGGTCTTGAGCCAGGCCTCCAGCCAGACCAGTGCATCGAGGTCCAGGTGGTTGGTCGGCTCGTCGAGCAGCAGCAGGTCGCTCGGACACATCAGCGCGCGCGCGAGCTGCAGGCGCATGCGCCAGCCGCCCGAGAAGCTGTCAACCGGGCGCTCGAGCTCGTCGGTGCCGAAGCCCAGGCCGAGGATCAGGGCCTGCGCGCGCGCGGTCGCGTCGTGCTCGCCGGCGTCGGCGAGGTCGACGTGCGCCTGCGCGATCGCCATGCCGGCGTCGGGATCGTCGGGGTCGCGCTCGAAGTCGCGCTCGGCGATCTCGAGCGCCTCGCGCAGCGAGCCGAGCAGCGTGTCGCCGCCGACCACGAACGCGGTCGCGGTCTCGTCGGTCTCGGGCATGTCCTGCGCGACCTGCGCGAGCCGCCACTGCTTCGGGTACGAGAACTCGCCCCCATCCTCGTGCAGGGTGCCGTCGAGCAGGCGGAACAGCGTGGACTTGCCGACGCCGTTGCGCCCGACCAGGCCGACCCGCTCGCCGGGCGCGATGACGACCGAGGCGCGATCGAGCAGCACCTTGGCGCCACGGCGGAGGACGAGGTTCTTCAGGGTGATCAAGACGGATGCGCTCCGGCGCGTGCAGAGGAGGAGAGGGCGAGCGCGATGCGGGCGGACGGGGCCGCCGGCCGCAGGGCGTGCGAGTGTAACCGCGCAGCATGACACGTCGCGCCGAGGGGTGCCTTCACAGCCCGGCTGGGCAGGCGCGGCCGCGGCGCACTGGGACAATCCGACCCGGGTCGCGTACGCGCTCGAGGCGCTGCCGGCGGCCCGCCGGCGAACCCGCTCAGGGCGGGGTCGACGCCGCCGCGGGCCAGCCGATGCAATCGGGATGGGCGCGGAAGTTCCGCAGCCACCAGCCCCAGTCCTCGGGCACCAGCGAGAACGGATCGGGGTGCGCGAGCTCGCGGGCGGCCCACACCGGCCAGTGCGGGTTCGACAGCGCCGGGCGCCCCAGCATCACCAGGTCGATCGCCTCCTCCCGGATCACGCGGTCGGCGACCGCCGGCAGCCCCAGGTTCCAGCTCGTCGCCACCGGGATGCCGACCTCGCGCCGCACCCGCGCCGCGCGCTCGACCATGAACGCGAGGTCGGCGAACGGCTTGGGGTTCATGTCGTCGGTGTTGAAGCCGATGCTCAGGTCGGCGAGATCGAGCCCATGGTCCTTCATCATCGCGACCGCAGCGAGCGCGTCGTCGAACTGCGTGCCGGCCGGATTCAGGTCGTCCGAGCCCAGCCGCATCGTCAGCGGCAGCCGCTCGGGCCAGACCGCCCGCACCGCATCCAGCGCCTCGAGGTGGTAGCGCACGCGGTTCGCCAGCGGGCCGCCGTACGCATCGGTGCGCCGGTTGGCCAGCGGCGACAGGAAGCTCGCGCCGAGATAGCCGTGCGCGAAGTGCAGCTCCAGCCATTCGAAGCCGGCGTCGAGCGCGCGCCGCGCGGCGTCGGCGTAGGCGCGGTGCAGGTCCGCGATCTCGGCGGTCGACAGCGGGTGCACCGGGTACGGACGCACGCCGCCGTAGGGCACGTCGGACGGGCCGCGCACCTGCCAGCCGTCGGGGTGCTCGGGGGGCAGCTGGACCCGGCCCAGCCAGGGCGCGCACTCGCTGCCCTTGCGGCCGGTATGGCCGAGCTGGATCGCCGGCACCCCGCCCATCTCCTTGACGATCCGCGTGATCCGGGCCAGGCCCTCGATCTGGCTGTCGTCCCAGATGCCCGCGCAGTGCACGCTGGTGCGGCCGTCGGCGGTGATCGCGATCTGTTCGGGGAACACCAGGCCGAAGCCACCGGCAGCGCGCGAGCCGGTCAGCATCACGTGGAAGTCGCCGACGCGGCCGTCGACCGCGCGGTGCTGGGTCATCGGGGACATCGCGATGCGGTTGCGCAGCGTGACGTCCTTGATCGTGAGCGGGCTGAAGAGATCGGGCATCGGCGCGCTCCGTGCGCGGTGTCGGCATCGCCGACAGCATCGCCCATTCCGGCCCGCGGCGGATTCCGGGAACGCGCGGGCGCGCGGCCGCTACCGGTCGCGCGTGCCGTGCAGCATCGTGATGTCGATGCGGCGGTGCTCGTGACCGGGCCGGAAGCGGACCAAGGGTCGCAGCGGATCTCCTGGGCGTCGGCGTTGCAGCGCCGGAGGCCCCAGGCCCGCGGTGCCCGGCAGGCGGCGAGCGGCGGGCCCCGTCGCGTCGCGCGCACGCCGCGCCCGGATGCCGGCCGGCGCCCCGCGACCGCCTTTCGGAGCCGCCGCCGAGGGGTCGCACGGCCACGGTCGGCTACTCTTGGCGCATGAGCTGGTCCGATCCCGCCCCGGAACTCGTCGAGCTGTTCGACCAGGCCGTCGCCACCGACGCGCGCGTCGAGCGGCGCACCCTGTTCGGCTGTCCCGCCGCCTTCGTCGGCGGGCATCTGGCGGCCACCGTGTTCCGCGAGCAGTTCGTGATCAAGCTCGGTGCCGCCGACCTCGCGCGCCTGCACGAGGGCCGCAGGCCGGTGCCCTTCGAGCCGATGGAGGGCCGTGCGATGCGCGAGCTCTACGTCGTGCCGCGCGGCGTGGTGGCCGACCGCGAGACCCTCGACGAATGGATCGCCGCCGCGCTCGACCGCGTCGGTGCCTGGCCCCCTAAGGGCGGACGCCCGCGACGCGGCAACGCGCCCAAGGCGCCCGCCCAGGGCACCGCGGCGCTGCCGATGCTCGGCCCGCGCTCGCGCGAGATGCTCGAGCTCGCCGGCATCGCCACCCTGGACCGCCTGCGCGCGCTCGGCGCGATCCGCGCCTACATCGCCGTCAAGCGCGCCGGCGGCCGGCCGAGCCTGAACCTGCTGTGGGCGCTCGAAGGCGCGATCTCGGGCAAGCGGTGGCAGGACGTGGCCCGCGAGGACCGCACCACGCTGCTGCTGGCGCTGGAGGATGCGCTGGCGGTGCCGCTGGGGGCGGAGGACTGAGCGTCGCGCCGCTCACTGCCGGGCCGTGATCGGTGCGCGCGCATGGCGGGTCAGCACGAAGACCGGCACCTTGTAGACCGGGTTCTCGCCCCACCAGCCCCGCCAGGACTCGTCCGGCCGGGGCCCGCGGACCGGCCCGAACATGTTCCGGCCGAGGATCCAGGCACCGACGCCGCGAAGGCCCCGGGCGGCGAAGTCGTCGTCGATGCCCAGCGGGTTCTCGAGACTTTGCTGCGGGCCGGCACCGAAGCCATCCAGCGAAATCGTGAAGCTCTCGACGCGAAACTAGGCGTCCGCGGGGCCGAGATGATGCACGGCGGCAGCGATCACGAGCAGGGCCAGCGCCAGCCAGTCCGCCTTGACCACCGTCGACACGGCGGCGTTGTAGTGGCCGACCGACATGGCGAGCGCGAGAAACGCGACCACGCTCACCCCGGCCGCGACGAGCGCGAGGCCGTGCAGGGGCCGGTGGAAGGCCGCGTACGCCAGGAAGCCCGCCAGCAGGCCGAACAGCACGGCGCGGTGGCGCATGAGGATCTCGAGGTTCGGGTCCTGGACCACGATGCCGTACAGGCTGGCGACCTTCTGCCCGCTGACGACGCCCAGCAGGGGCAGCGCATGGATCAGGGCGACGATCAGCAGGACGGCGGGGACGACGTAGTGCATGGCGGGGGCGCGGCGGGTTCGGATCCCGACCTTGTACGCCGAGCGCGCGCGTCGGGCGATGACCTGGGAGGTCAAGTCGGCGTGGCGGCGCGGGGGGTGAGCCGAACCGTCGTTCAGCGCTCAGCCAGGTGGTGAGCGACCAGCGCATTCGCGTCGGCGCGAAGGCACTCGCCTCCTGCACGCCGTGGCTCCTCAGAATCGGGGCATGTCCACGACCCGCAGCACCGCGTTCGCGACCGCACACACCTGTCGACCCGTCTGGGTCTCGGTCTCGACCGACACCGTGACAACGCAAAGCGTGTTGCCCACTTGAAGCGTGGACGCCTTGGCGACGATCCGGGCGCCGCTGGCGGGCGCGAGAAAGTTGACATGCAGGTCCACGGTGACCGCGATCTTGCCTGCCGGCAGCGCCGTCGTCGCTGCGGCACCAGCTGCGTGATCCGCCAGTCCGGAGACCACTCCGCCATGGAAGAAGCCATTGAACTGCAGCAGCTCCGGCTTCCTGGCGAGTTCGAGTTCGACCTTGCCCGGTTCTGCAGCGAGGACTTCGACCCCGGCGGCGTGGGTGAAGCCGGTGAGCGCCGTGACCTGGCGGACCAGTTCGAGTGCATTCATGCGGGGGATCCGATCAGTAGGCATCCTTCGGTCGCCATTGATTGGTCCGCTCGTTCCTGTCTGCCAAACGAGCGGTGTCCTCGATGCGCTTCATGCGCGTGGGCGCGGTCTTCGCGGTTGCGATCCACTCGAGAATGCCACGCTTGGCCGAGCGAGGAAACGCGTCGAAATGCCGCGCTGCCTCCGGGTAGCGGCCCAGGGCCTGGGCGAGGTCGTCCGGCACGGTCAGGTCCTCGACGGCGTCGAGCTTCGTCCAGGACCCGTCGGCCTGTGCCTGCACCACCTTTCGCAGGCCCGCTTCGGCCATGAGGCCGGCCTTCAGCATCTGTTCGACCCGAAGCTTGTTCGGCCGCGACCAGCCCGTTCCGGGCTTTCTGGGTGCGAACCACAGCAGCGATCGTTCCGCATCCAGCGTGTTGACCTTGCTGTCGACCCACCCGAAGCAGAGCGCTTCCTCGACCGCCTGGTCGTAGTCGAAGCGCGGCTTGCCGGTCGCCTTCTTGTACGAGATCAGCCACACCCCGGTCGTTCGGGCGTGATGGTCCGACAGCCACTGGCGCCACTCGCCGCGGCTGAGCGGATGCACGGAAAGCTGGGGCGCGTCGGACATTCGCAAACAGCACGGACTAGGGGTTCAGGCGGCCATTGGCGTTACCTGTACTTCGCTGCCGTGATGAACTGCGAAAAGGTCTCGCACCAGACCACCACCGCCGTGTACTGGGCCGGATCGATGCCCGCCGGAACGGACACCACGAAGTTCTCGAAGGTCTTGACGTCGCCGACCCGCGCCATGCGGTGCTTGAGCCGATTGAAGTCGGCCTCGGTCTCGACGAAATCGGGCGACAGGTAGAGCTTGTAGTCTGGACCCGGGGCGAGCCGACCGGCCAGCGAGATGGCCTTGGGCGCGATCGACACCACGCCCTCACCCCAGTGCAAGGCGTCGCTGTCCTTCAGGTCTCGCCTGAACGTGCCGGTGAACTGGACGTCGGATGCGGCCGCCTTCAGTTCCTCGGCGGTCGGGACGGGGGGCGCGATCAGGATGGGCAGCGCATAGATGCCGGCCGCGAAGCCTGCTGCCGCGACAGCGCTGTGGGAGGCGAGGAGCAGCAGGAGTCTGCGGGTGGTCATGGCTTCGGTTGCCTGTGCGGGCGGGTCACATCGAGTACCTCGATCTCTTCACCCGGTTTCGTCCTTGCAATCAAGTCCCCGAACTGGCGGTCTCTGGCCGGATCGTCCGACCGAGGAGACGGGACCGGGCTTCGATCGATCTCTTTGTACCTGGCCATCGGCTCGTCCTGCGGCGGTCGGGCTAATGGCTCAACTATCGATCCGTTGGGGCTTCCTTCACAGCCTCAGCGACGAAGCTCATCGGCGCTTGATGCGTCCGGTCGGTTGCGAAAGTGACCGACCGGACGGGTCAAGCGTCCGCTGCAACGGCAGGTTAAGTCTCACTTCGGTGGCGCCTTCGCGAGTCGATCCGCCATGCGGGTCTGCCAACCCGGGCCCGTGGCACGCCAACGTTCGATCACGTCTTCCGGCAACCGGATCGAGATCAGCTTGCGTGGATTCGCAGCCTTTGGCCGACCGCCCTTGTTGACCTTTCCACGCGCCAGCATCTCATCAGTCAGCTCCGGCAGTTCCTCGTACTCGTGCGGCTGAATCACGTGCGCATCGACTCGCGCGAGATCAGACCCCAAGGAGCGGCGCGATACGTGCTTGTTCGCGGTCATTGGCTTTCCTCATGCTGAATACGTGGCGAACCGCGCCACGCGGCGTATAGCCAACCACGACCATTCGTCCTCGCAGCAGCCCGAAGCAGACGATGCGCGTCTCGCCGTAGTCCCTGCGGTCGTCCTCGACCTCGAACGTCGCGCCGGCAAACACCAGCGCCGCGTCCTTAAAGTCGAGTCCAAGCTCGGCGAGCGTTGCGGCTCTCTTGCTTGGATCGAAGGTCACTGTCACCACGTTATTGTATCTACATCAACGTGGGACAGCAACCCTCTCGGTGCAGGCCGCTCTTGGCGAAACCCAACGCGGCGTTAGGCATGGCCGCTGACACGGTCGAACCGACGCCACTGTCCGGTCGGTGTTTCGATACGGCTGACCTTGAACACTGCCTGCTTCTTCGAAAGGACGAGCGCGCAACCGGTCTCGCAGAAGTCGCCCCCTGCCCTTCGATGCAGTTCGAAGTGAACAACGGAACTGCCGAGCGAAAATGCCAAGAAATATTGTCCTTCGCCCACCGCGTTCGGCACCTTGCGCTCGCAGTCAGGCAACTTGCCACTAAGCCTTGAGCAGATCTCCGCGCCAGGAGTGTAGGGACTGAAGACGTAGAAACTGTCCCAGTCGAACGCTGTGATTGAAGCGACACGGATCGTCCCCCCATCAACAACCTGCTTCGTAAGTGCGTCAGAGACTGGTGTTCCTCGGCCACACGCTGCAACAGCTAGTGCACCCGTGAGAGTTGCGAGCAGCAATGGCTTCATTGGCATTGCCTAACGAGGTTGTGAAGAAAGGCGATCGAAGAGCGGCGAATCGGCCGATTTCGAGTCAGGAACGCTGCTCGATCCGACAAGGCGTTCGAAATTCGATCGGACGCGTCGGACGGCCTCAAATTGCCCCCAAAGCGATCCCAGCCCGGCCTCTTTCAGCATCCCGAAATCGCCTCGATGTTGTTCACCAGGCAATACAACCGCCACTGCGTGCGCACCTTGCATCGGCCTCTGAGTGTGAACCGGCTCAGTCGCTTGTTGTGCCTGAGGTTGGCGAAGACGGGTTCCACCGTGCCGATGCGTTTGCCGTAGAGCCTGCGGCCTTCGGGTGAATCGATGGCTCGGCGCATCAGCTCGGTCGCGTCGAGCGGCTTGGCTCGATTCAAGTTGATCGATACCTGTCGGATCCGCGATGTCTCGGGCTTGCGCAGGCACTGGCTCCGCAGTTCGCATGGCTCGCAGTCGCGGATCGCGCCCTTGAACCGGTGCAGCGTGAATCCGTTGATCACGACCTCGCTGCCGCTGCTGTAGAGCGCCTTGCCCGCCGGGCAGATACAGCGGTTGTTCTCGGCGTCGTGGCGGAACTCGCTCGCCTTGAACGTCTTCGGTGCGCCGGCCTTCGGCTGGCGCTTGTCGTGCAGCGGGTCGCCCTTGGCTCTGTGCTTGCCTTGCTCGGCAAGCCGCTCGTCGCGCTTTCGCATGCCCTGATCGGCGATCAGCGCCGGCGTCCGGCTCTCGCGTAGTGCCTCGAGGTTGTCCTTGCTGTGATAACCGGCGTCAGCGGTGAACACCGTCTGGTCAGTGCCCATCGGCCGCGCCGCTTCGACCATCGGCAGCAGGCTGCCGTGTTCGGTGCCGCCCTCGGCGAGGTCGGCCGCCACGATCACACGGTGCTTGGCGTCCACGGCCGCCTGCGCGGCGTAGCCTTGGATCACGCCTTTTCCGGTCGCCATCTTGGCCGACTCGTTGTCGGTCACGTTGCTCTTGAGCTCGCCGCCTTTGGCGTTGCGCTTCGGAGCGTTCTTCGTGACGAACTCCCGCGTGGCCTGCGCCTCCCGGCGGATCCGCTCGACCTGGGCGCGGCGCTTCGCATCGAGGTCGTCGTCGCCCTTTCCTTCGTCCTTCGCGCGGTGCGTCTCGATGATCTCGCTGGCCGCCTTCTCTAGCCGCTCGGCACGGTGCAGCAGCTCGGCGTGTGTGCCGCTGCGCTCCTTGCTCGCGTTCGACGGCAACTTCACGCCGTCGATCGCGAACAGCTCCTTGCCGATCAGGCCCAGCCGGTCGCAGGTCATCAGCACCTGCTTGAACAGCACCGCGACGTCATCGCCCAGCTCACGCACGAACTTCGCGATATGGCAGTAGCTCGGCGCCCCC
>JBIIPQ010000188.1:0-8318 GCA_044342535.1 Burkholderiaceae bacterium | reverse complement strand
GCCGAAGGGCAACCCCCCTCGCGCGGGCAAGGTCAGCCCAGCACCATCCCCACCGTGGGCGCGCCCTGCAGCGCACCGATCACTGCGCTGCCCGGCGTGCTCCGACGCACCCGCTTGCGCGAGATCAAGCGGGAAGCACGCACATCGCGCAGCCTGACGCCGGCCCCACGGACCCTGCGCGATCCTCCCGGTCGCGCGTGCCACCCAAGGACTCCATGACCGCTGCGCCGCCGCCCTGGCACGCGTCCGACACCTCGCGCGTGCTGCAGGACCTGGGTACCGCCCCTCACGGCCTCGATACCACCGAGGTCGAACGCCGCCTGAAGGCGCACGGCCCCAACCGCCTCGCCGAGGCGCCCGCCCCCGGCCCGCTGACCCGCCTCGCCCGCCAGTTCAACAACCTGCTGCTGATCGTGCTGATGCTGGCGGCCGCGGTGACGGCCACGATGGGTCACTGGATCGACAGCGGCGTCATCGCGGCGGTGGTGGTGCTCAACGCGCTCATCGGCTTCGTGCAGGAGGGCAAGGCCGAGCGCGCGCTGCAGGCGATCCGCCACCTGCTCGCCCCGCGTGCGGTGGTGCTTCGCGACGGCCGGCAGCACGACGTCGATGCGGCGGGGCTCGTGCCGGGCGACGTGGTGCTGCTCGCCTCGGGCGACAGCCTGCCCGCCGACGTGCGGCTGCTGCAGGCCCGCAGCCTGCGGGTGGACGAGTCGGCGCTGACCGGCGAGTCGGTGCCGGTGGACAAGCACGCCGACCCGGTGGACGCGGCCGCCGCCATCGGCGACCGGCTGTGCATGGGCTACGCCGGCACGCTGGTCACGCAGGGGCAGGCGCGGGCAGTGGTGGTCGCGACCGGCGGGGCGACCGAGCTCGGCCGCATCGGGCGGATGCTCGAGTCGGTCGAGGCGGGCACGACGCCGCTGCTGCAGAAGATGAGCGTCTTCGGCCGGCGCCTGACGCTGGTGATCCTGGGCGCGGCCGCGCTGCTGTTCGCCTTCGGCACGCTGGTGCGCGGCATGTCGGTGACCGACACCTTCATGGCTGCGGTGGGCCTCGCGGTGGCGGCGATCCCCGAGGGGCTGCCCGCCATCCTGACCATCACGCTGGCCATCGGCGTGCAGCGCATGGCGCGGCGCCATGCGGTGATCCGACGCCTGCCGGCGGTGGAGACCCTGGGCTCGGTGACGGTGATCTGCTCCGACAAGACCGGCACGCTCACCCGCAACGAGATGACGGTGCAGTCGGTCGTCTGTCCCGGCCGATCCTTCGAGGTGGCGGGGGCGGGATACACGCCGGACGGGGCGATCGTGGACGATGGGCCGCCGCCCGACGGACGACGGCCTGCAGGGATCGATCCGGTCCTGCTGCGCCTCGCCGAGGCCGCCGCGCTCTGCAACGACGCGAGCCTGCACGAGGAGGCCGGCGCCTGGCGGCTGGCCGGCGATCCGACCGAGGGCGCGCTGCTCACGCTGGCGATGAAGGCTGGCCTGAACCCTGCAGCGCTGCGGGTCGAGCGCCCGCGGCGCGACGTGATCCCGTTCGAGTCGGAGCACCGCTTCATGGCCACGCTGCATCCGCGCGGCGATGCGGCGGTGGTGCTGGTCAAGGGCGCGCCCGAGCGCGTGCTGGCGATGTGCGCGCTGCAGGCCCGCGCGGGCGTCGAGGTCGGCGCAGGCGGCCCGGACATTCGCACCGAGCCGATCGATCAGGACGCCTGGCGGGCGGCGATCGATGCCCAGGCCCGCGCCGGACGCCGCGTGCTGGCGCTGGCGGAACGCGTGCTGCCCGGTGACACGAGCGAGCTGCGGCATGCCGACGTCGAGCACGGGCTGGTGCTGCTGGGCATCGTGGGCATCATCGACCCGCCGCGCGCGGAGGCCGTGCAGGCGGTGGCCCGCTGCCACGCGGCCGGCATCCGGGTGGTGATGATCACCGGCGACCACGGCGTGACGGCGGGCGCGATCGCCATGCAGCTCGGCATGCACACCGCAGAGGGCGGAGGCCTGCAGGCCGTCACCGGACCGCAGATCGAGGCGATGGACGACGCGGCGCTGCGCGAGACGGTGCGCGACGCGCGGGTCTTCGCGCGGGCGAGCCCCGAGCACAAGCTGCGCCTGGTGCGCGCGCTGCAGGACAACGGCGAGATCGTCGCGATGACCGGCGACGGCGTGAACGACGCGCCGGCCCTCAAGCAGGCGGACGTCGGCGTCGCGATGGGCATGAAGGGCACCGAGGCCGCCAAGCAGGCGGGCGCCGTGGTGCTGACCGACGACGACTTCGCCTCCATCGCCCATGCGGTCGAGGAGGGACGCACGGTCTACGACAACCTGAAGAAGACCATCACCTTCCTGCTGCCGGTCAACGGCGGCGAGTCGCTGTCGCTGCTGCTGGCGGTGCTGCTCGGCGTGGCGCTGCCCATCCTGCCGGTGCAGGTGCTGTGGGTGAACATGGTCAGCTCGGTGGCGCTCGCGATGGTGCTGGCCTTCGAGCCGACCGAGGCCGACGTGATGCGCCGCCCGCCCCGACCGCCCGACGAGCCCCTGCTCTCGCGCTTCCTGGTGTGGCGCGTCGCGTTCGTGTCGGCGCTCTTCCTGGCCGGCATCTTCGGCGGCTACGAGTGGGCGCTGTGGCAGGGCGCGAGCGTCGAGGCGGCGCGCACCGTGGCGGTCAACACGCTGGTGTGCATGGAGGTGTTCTACCTCTTCAGCGTGCGCTACCTGAAGGCACCGTCCTTCACCTGGCGCGGCGTGCGAGGCACGCCGCGCGTGCTGATCGCGGTGGCGGGCGTGTTCGGCCTGCAGTGCCTCTTCACGTTCACGCCGCCGATGCAGGCGCTCTTCTCCACGGAGGCGCTGCCGCTGCCCTGGGGGATCGGCATCGTCGCAGTCGGCGCGACGCTGCTGGTGATCCTCGAGGTGGAGAAGGCCGTGCTGCGACGCTTCGCGCCCGGCATCACGGCGTGATCGCCACCTTCAGCACCCCATCGCGCTGGTGCGAGAACAGCTCGTACGCCTGCTCGATGTCCTCGAGCCTGAAGCGGTGCGTGACCATCGGTCCGAGGTCCAGGCGCGCGGCCTGGATCACCGCCATCAGTCGGCGCATGCGCTCCTTGCCGCCGGGGCACAGCGTGGTGATGATCCGGTGGTCGCCGAGGCCGGCCGCGAACGCGCCGAGCGGGATCTTCAGGTCCGTCGAGTAGACGCCCAGGCTCGACAGCGTGCCGCCGGGCCTGAGCACCCGCAGGCAGGCCTCGAAGGTGTCCTGCAGGCCCAGCGCCTCGATCGCGACGTCCACGCCGCGGCCGTTGGTGAGCCGCATGATCGCCTCCACCGGGTCCTCGCGGCTCGCGTCGACGACGACGTCGGCGCCCATCCGGCGCGCGATCTCCAGCCGGCCCGCGATGCGGTCGACGCCGATCACGGTGGTCGCGCCGCTCAGCTTGGCACCCGCGGTCGCACACAGGCCGATCGGCCCCTGCGCGAACACCGCCACCGTGTCGCCGATGCGGATGCCGGCGCTCTCGGCGCCGCCGAAGCCGGTCGACATGATGTCCGGGCACATCAGCACCTGCTCGTCGGTCAGGCCGTCGGGCACCACCGCGAGGTTGGTCATCGCGTCGGGCACCAGCACGTACTCGGCCTGGCAGCCGTCGAGGGTGTTGCCGAAGCGCCAGCCGCCGAGCGGCTTCCAGCCGTGTGCGGTGCCGGCGCCGTCCTGCGCGCCGCAGCCGCACTGGCAGGCGTTGCTCCAGCCGCTGGGCGTGATCGCGCCGGCGATCACGCGCTGGCCCTCCTGGTAGCCGCGAACCGCCGAACCGAGCCGCTCGATGACACCGACCGGCTCGTGACCGACAGTCAGGCCGCGGGCGACCGGGTACTCGCCCTTGAGGATGTGCACGTCGGTGCCGCAGATCGTGGTGGTGGTGATCCGCATCAGCGCATCGAGCGGGCCGACCTCGGGGATCGGCTTCTCGTCGAGCACGATGCGGCCGGGCTCGACGAACACGGCGGCCTTCATCCTGGGCATGGGGATCTCCTGCCCTGCTGCGAGGGCGGTGCGGTGACGATGCTTCGATCGTCTGCCTCTCCCGGAAGACCCGGGTTGACTCAGGTCAACGGCGGTCAACGGCGGGGCGGGCGGCGCAGCGGCCTACGCGGCCCAGAGGTGATGTAGTAACATCACTACATTCCGCGCGAGCTGGAGCCCATCATGGCGACCATCACGACGATCTCGAGCCGGTCCTTCAACCAGGACTTGGGCGGCGCCAAGCGTGCGGCCGAGCAGGGACCGGTGATCATCACCGACCGGGGCGAGCCGGCCTACGTGCTGCTGCGCCACGAGGACTGGCGGCGACTGCGCGGCGAACGCAGCAGCCTGCGACAGGCGCTCGCGCTGCCCGGGGTCGAGGACATCGAGTTCGAGCCGCCGCGGCTGGGCGAGGTCACCCGGACCGCGGATCTCGGCTGATGTACCTGCTCGACACGAACGTCGTGTCGGAGCTGCGCCGACGCGATCGCGCCGACACCGGCGTGGCCGCCTGGGTGGACGGCATCGACCCGGACACGCTGTTCGTATCGGTCGTGACGATCCTGGAACTGGAGATGGGCGTGCTCGCGACGGAGCGACGCGATGCGACACAGGGCGCGCTGCTGCGTCGCTGGCTCGAGGAACGCGTGCTGCCGGCATTCGACGAACGGATCCTGCCGATCGATCTTCAGGTGGCGCGCCGTTGCGCGCGCCTTCGCATCCCGGACCGACGGGCCGAACGGGATGCGCTGATCGCAGCCACGGCGCTTCGGCATGCCATGGCGGTCGTGACCCGCAACGTCGACGATTTCGCGCCGATGCAGGTCGCGTCGATCAATCCCTGGGCGTCGACCGGCGCGGCCTGAGCGGCACGGCGCCCGACCCCACTCGCCCCGCCCTGCCCCCATGGAACTGCGTCAGCTCCGCTACTTCCTTAAGGTCGCCGACCTCGGGAGCATCTCCAAGGCCGCCGGGCAGCTGTTCATCGCGCAGTCGGCGGTCAGCCAGCAGGTGGCCGCGCTCGAGCACAGCCTGCAGGCCAAGCTCTTCCTGCGGCGCTCCAACGGCGTCGAGCTGACCGAGGCCGGGCGGCTGCTGTACCGCCACGCGCAGACCATCTCCCGGCAGGTGCAGGCCGCCGCGGACGACGTGACGACCGCCAGCGGCTCGCCGACGGGCACGGTGTCGGTGGGCCTGCCGACCGCCGTCCTGCACACGCTCGGCATGCCGCTGCTGAGTGCGGTGCTCGCGCGCCATCCGGGCATCCGGCTGCATGTGATGGACGGCGTGAGCGCGCTGCTCCAGGAGTTCGCGCTCAACGGCCGCCTCGACATGGCGGTGCTGTTCCTGAGCGAATCGGCCAAGGGCCTCGAGGTGCTGCCGATCCTCGACGAGGACCTGCACTACGTGGTCTCGCCCTCGGCCCCCTGGGCCGCGCGCCTGGGCAGCACCATCACCCTCGCCGAAGCCTCGGCCCATCCGCTGGTCGCGCCCGGCGAGGGCAACAGCATGCGGCGGGTGGTCGAGAACGCCTTCGCGCAGGGCGGGCATCCGATGGCGCCGATCGCCGAGCTCGATTCGCTCAAGCTGCTCAAGGACTGCGCCGTGGACGGCGTGGCGGGCACCTTCCTGCCGCGCGCGGTGGTCAGCGCCGAGGAGGACGCGGGCACGCTGCGGGTGCTGCCGGTCGAGGGCTGCCGGCTCTCGCGCACGGTGGCGGTCTGCACCTTCGATTCGCGGGCGATGAGCCTGGCGGCCGAAGCGGTCCAC
This sequence comes from Burkholderiaceae bacterium, assembly GCA_044342535.1. Classification (GTDB taxonomy): domain Bacteria; phylum Pseudomonadota; class Gammaproteobacteria; order Burkholderiales; family Burkholderiaceae_E; genus UBA4615. The sequence continues at coordinate 2,519 of JBIIPQ010000188.1, read as the reverse complement.
GCGATCCTCCAGGAGCAGGTCGGCCTGCTGGTCCGGACCGGGCAATGGCGGGGCGCGACCCTGCGCGGTCGACCCATCTGATTCTCAGATGGCCCGTTCGCGTTTCAGCGGTTCCTGGGCCCGGGCAGCGCTTCTATAGTCGGTGCGAGCACCGCCCACGTCCAGGCGGGCCGCCGGACGCGAGTCATGAACGAGCTGATCATCGAGGTGCGCGTCAACGAGTACGCGATGCGCGACGGCAACCCGAACGTGCCGTGGACGCCCGAGGAGATCGGCCGCGACGCCCGTGCCATCGAGGCGGGCGGCGCATCGATCATCCACTTCCATGCACGCAGTCCCGACGGCTCGCCCGCGCACGAGATCGCCGACTACGCCGCCGCGATCCGCGCGATCCGCGAGCACTCCGACCTGCTGATCAACCCGACGCTCGGGCAGATCACCAAGGGCGGGACGCTCGAGCGCATCGCGCATCTCGAGGCCTTCGCCGGCGACCCGGTGCTGCAGCCCGAGATCGTCGGCCTCGACCCGGGCTCGACCAACATCGACGTCTTCGACGCCGAGGCGCATCGCTTCGTGTCGGCCGACAAGGTCTACGTCAACGCCCACTCGACGCTGCTCGCCTTCACGGCGCGCTTCCGCGAGCTCGGCATCAAGCCGGCGCTGGCCTGCTGGAGCGTGCCCTTCCTGCGCAGCGCCGCCGCGCTGATGGACATCGAGGCGGCCGCCGAGCCGGGCTACCTGCTGCTGGTGCACGGCGAGGGCGGCCAGCTCGGCGCGCATCCCGCCACGCCCGAGGGCCTGCGCGCCTTCACCGACCACCTGCCGCGCGGCCGGCGCGTCGAGTGGGCGGTCTGCTGCAAGGGCGGCAACGCGTTCCCGCTCGCGATGAACGCGATCGCCACCGGCGGACACGTGGCGATCGGCATCGGCGACTACCCGTATCCGGAGCTCGGCCAGCCCGACAACGCGACGCTGGTGCGCGAGGTGGTGCGGCTCGCGCGGCTGGTGGGCCGGCCGGTGGCGACACCCGCCCGCACCCGCTCGATCCTGGGACTTCCCGCAAGGCGATGACGCCGGGCGGGCCGACGCCGGCAGCGGCGGCAGCACTCACACTCGGAAGGAACACCATGACGACGACGACCACGACTTCATCCGCACGCGTTCAGGTCTTCTGGCAGCCCGGCTGCTCGTCCTGCCTGCGCACCAAGGAGTTCCTCACCAAGCAGGGCGTCGACTTCGAGTCGATCGACGTGCACAACGACCCGAACGGCATGGCGCGCCTGCAGGCGCTGGGCGCGCGCAGCGTGCCGGTGGTCGCGCTCGGCGGGCGCTACACGCTGTGCCAGTCGTTCACCGACGTGGTCAAGTTCCTGGACCTGAAGACCAAGCTGATGGACCCGCTGCCGCCCGAGCAGCTGGTCGCGAAGGTCGACATGGTGATCCTGGCCGCGGCGCGCTTCATCCGGCAGTTCTCCGAGGCGCAGCTGCACGAGAACTTCCGCAACCGCAACCGCACGCCGGCCGGCACCACCTTCCACATCTTCCGCGTCGCGCAGATGGGCGTGCAGGCCGCGCAGGGCATCGAGCTGACCTTCGAGGGCTTCAACGAGGTGCCGCCGGCAGACTGGACGGCCGAGGACATCGCCGCCTGGGGCATGACGGTGCGCGAGGATCTGCACGCGTGGTGGGCGCAAGAGACCGAGCGCACGCTGCAGTACACGGTGCCGACCTACTACGGCCAGCGCCCGATGCACGACGTGCTCGAGCGCACCGCCTGGCACGCCGCGCAGCATTCGCGCCAGATCATGCTGATGCTCGAGACCTACGGCACCACGCCCGACCGCGCGCTGACCGCCGAGGACTACGCGGGGCTGCCTGTTCCCGACGAAGTGTGGGACCGTTGAACCGCGGCTCGCTTCGACCCCACTCCCTGCAACATGCACATCGAGGTGATCGGATGAATCGGCAGCACTTCACGCGCCGCGGCGCGCTCGGCCTGCTCGCCCAGGCACTGTGCGTCGCGGGCCTGACCGCGACCGCCCTGCCCGCGACCGCCCAGGACGTGTACCCCAGCAAGCCCATCCGCATCATCGTGCCGTTCTCGCCCGGCGGCGGGGGCGACGCGGTGGTGCGCTTCATGAGCGACAAGCTCGGCGAGCGGCTCAAGACGCAGATCATCGTCGAGAACCGGCCGGGCGCCTCGGGCTTCATCGGTGCGCAGGCGGTGGCCTCCGCGCCGCCCGACGGCTACACGCTGCTGATGGGCTTCGACGGCGGCATCGTCGTCGCGCCCAACATCCTCAAGGCGCCGTTCAATCCGATCACCGACTTCGAGCCGGTCACCAAGCTCAACGACGCGACGCTGATCCTGGTCGCCCATCCGGGCGCGCAGCTGCGCAACGTCAACGACATCGTCGCGGCCGCGAAGGCCAAGCCCGGCGCGCTGCAGTTCACCTCCTCGGGCCAGGGCTCCACGCCCCACCTCGCCGGCGAGCTGCTGGCACAGCGCACCGGCATCA
>JBIIPQ010000187.1:0-8320 GCA_044342535.1 Burkholderiaceae bacterium | reverse complement strand
CTCATCCGCTGCAGCTGGGTTTCGGGCCGATCCGCCACACGCGGCTGCGACCGGTGCGCCACGCGTTCGGCTACGACGGGTTCTTCCTGCGGATGCGCATCGACGGCGACCGGGCCCGGCAGGCGGCCGCGGGTCTGGGGCGCTGGTTCGGCTGGGACGCGCCGGGTCCGATGTCGTTCCGCTGCGCCGACCACGGCGACGGCATGACGCCGCTCGAGACCTGGGCCCGCGGCCTGTGCCGACAGGCCGGCACCGATGCCGACGGCGCGATCTGGCTGCATGCCTTCCCGCGGGTGCTCGGCTATGCGTTCAAGCCGGTCAGCTTCTGGTTCTGCCACCGGGCCGACGGCGCGCTGGTCGCGGTGATCGCCGAGGTCAACAACACCTTCGGCGAGCGCCACTGCTACCTGCTGTCCGAGCCGGACGGTGCGCCGCTCGCGCAGGGCCGGGAGATGCGGGCGAGCAAGGTCTTCCACGTCTCGCCGTTCTGCTCGGTCACCGGCGAGTACTCGTTCCGCTTCTTCAACCGGGCCGACCGCGCGATCGCCCGGATCGACCACCATGACGCCGAGGGCCCGTTGCTGCTGACGAGCCTGTCGGGCGAGCTGGTGCCGGCGGACCGCAGGGCGGTGCGTCGGGCGCTCTTCGGCCAGCCGCTCTTCACCATCGGCGTGATCGCACGCATCCACTGGCAGGCGCTGCGGCTGTGGCTCGCGCGCGTCCCCTTCCACCGTAAGCCGGACCCCCCCGAGGCGTTCGTCTCCCGAGGTCATCGATGAACCGACATGTCTCCGCGCGCCGGATGCTCGACGCCGAGTCCAGCCGGCTGCTGAACCCCGCAGCGGCCACCCTGCTCGACGGCGAGTCGATGGGCGAAGATCGCCCGCAGCCGATCGAGGAGACCGCGCCCCCGGCCGCCCGTGCGGTGCTCGCGCTGCTCGAACGGCTGCGCCACGGCCGCCTGACGGTGGTGACGCCGGCCGGCCGCACGATGCTCTTCGGCGCCGGCGAGCCGCACGCCACGATGCGCCTGTCGAACTGGAACATCTTCGGCGCGTCGCTGGCCCGCGGCGACATCGGATTCGCCGAGTCGTTCATCGCCGGCGACTGGCACACCGACTCGCTGGCCACGCTGATGCGCGTGATGCTCGCCAATCGCGACGTGGTCGAGCGCGCGATCTACGGCAGCTGGTGGGGCAGCCTGCTCTATCGGGTGCGGCACCTGTTCAACCGCAACAGCCGCAGCGGCTCGAAGCGCAACATCCACGCCCACTACGACCTCGGCAACCCGTTCTACGAGGTCTGGCTCGATCCGAGCATGACCTACTCGAGCGCGCTCTACGGCGACGACCCGGCCCGCTCGCTGCAGGACGCGCAGGACGCCAAGTACCGCCGCATCCTGGACGCGCTCGCGCTGCCCGCGGGCGCCCGGGTGCTCGAGATCGGCTGCGGCTGGGGCGGCTTCGCCGAGATGGCGGCCCGTGACGGGCTGCACGTGACCGGCCTCACGCTGTCGACCGAGCAGCACGCCTGGGCCACCCGTCGGCTCGCCGACGCGGGCCTCGCCGAGCACGCCCGCTTCCTGCTGCAGGACTACCGCGACGAGCGCGGCCGCTACGACGCGATCGTGTCGATCGAGATGTTCGAGGCGGTCGGCGAGCAGTACTGGCCGGGCTACTTCGAGACGGTGCGCCGCTGCCTGGTGCCGGGCGGGCGCGCGGTGGTCCAGACGATCACCATCGACGACGCGCTGTTCGAGCGTTACCGGCGCAGCACCGACTTCATCCAGCAGTACATCTTCCCGGGCGGCATGCTGCCCTCGCCGACGGTGTTCGAGCAAGGCGCCTCGCGCGCCGGGCTCTCGGTCGACGACCGGTTCGCGTTCGGCACCGACTACGCGCGCACGCTCGCCGAATGGCGCGAGGCCTTCTGCACGAACCTGCCGCGGATCACCGCGCAGGGCTTCGACACCCGCTTCGCGCGGACCTGGGAGTTCTACCTCGCCTACTGCGAGGCGGGCTTCGCGCAGGGCACCACCGACGTCGTGCAGTTCACCCTGCGCGCGCCGCGCGCCTGAGGACGGGTCCGACATGCGCCACCGTCTCGCGATGCTCGCCCTCGCCGCCGTGCTCGCCGCGGCCGCGCCGGCGGCGCACGCGAACACGGCGCCGGCCGCGGTCTCGGCTCAGTTGCCCGAGGCGCGACTCGCAGGCGAGGGCGAGCTGCGCTGGTTCGGACTGAAGGTCTACAGCGCGCAGCTCTGGGTCGGTCGGCCGGGCCTGCGCATCGACCGTCCGGCGGCCTCGCCGTTCGCCCTCGACCTGCGCTACGCGACCGCGCTCAAGGGCCAGCTCATCGCCGAGCGCAGCCTGCAGGAGATGGAACGGATGGGCTTCGGCGATGCGCCGCGGCGCACGCGCTGGCTCGAGGCGATGAAGCGTGTGTTCCCGGACGTCGCCAAGGGCGACCGCCTGACCGGCGTTCACGAGCCGGGTCGCGGCGCGCGCTTCTTCCACAACGACCGCGCGGTCGGCGCGGTCGACGACCCCGACTTCTCGGACGCCTTCTTCGCGATCTGGCTCGACGCGCGGACCACGGCGCCCTCGCTGCGCGAGTCGCTGGTGCGGCAGGCGGCCGACGCGCCCGGGACCCCTCGGTGAGCGCGCCCGCGCCGGCCGGCGACGCGGCGCCCGCGATGCGCATCCGCGACTACGCGTCCTACGGCGCGCTGCGCGCGCCACTCGCGCTGCTCGAGCTGCCGCTCTTCGTGCTGCTGCCGACGTTCTACGCGGAGCATCTCGGCGTCGACCTCACCGTCATCGGCGCGGTGCTCTTCCTCACCCGGCTGATCGACGCGGTGATCGATCCGGGCGTGGGCATCGCCCTCGACCGGCGACACGAGCGCGACACCTACCGCCGCGCCATCCTGCTCGCCCTGCCGGTGCTCGCGCTCGGCTTCGCGGCGATCTTCCTGCCGCCCGACGGCGTGTCGCTGCCCGCGTGGCTCGCGGTCTCTTCGGTGGTCACGTACATCGCCTATTCGGTGGTCTCGATCGCCTACCAGGCCTGGGGCGCGCGGCTGGGCGACGGACCGCTCGAGCGGGTCCGGATCACCGCGAGCCGCGAGGGCTTCGGCCTGCTCGGCGTGCTGCTGTCCGCCAGCCTGCTGATGCCCGACCGGGCGGGCTGGCTGGTGCTGCTGTTCGTGGTCGGCGCGATCGTGGCGGCGCTGGCGATCGCCCGCGCGCCGCTGCCGCCCGCGCGCAGTGCGCCCACCGGCCCGATGCCGTCCCTGCGCGGACAGCTCGCCTCGACTTGGCGCGAGGTCTCGGGCAGCCAGCCGTTCCGCTGGATGCTCGCCGCCTTCATGTTCAACGGCATCGCGACCGCGATCCCGGCGACGCTGGTGCTGTTCTACGTCAGCGACGTGCTGCAGACGCCGGAGCGCGCGCCGCTCTACCTGGTCGCCTACTTCCTCGCCGCGGCCGTCGGCATGCCGGCCTGGGTACGGATCGCACGGGTCGCGGGCCTGCGCAACGCCTGGCTGTTCGGCATGGCGCTCGCGGTGTTCGCCTTCGTCTGGGCCTTCGGCCTGCGGGCCGGCGACGGCGGCGCCTTCCTCGCCGTCTGCCTGGTCACCGGCTTCGCGCTCGGCGCCGATCTGGCGATCCCGCCGGCGCTGCTCGCCACCGTGCTCGCCGCCGACGACGGACCGCGCCGCAGCGACGGCGCGTTCTTCGGCGTCTGGAGCCTGGCCACCAAGATCAACCTCGCCGCGGCCGCCGGCCTGGCCCTGCCGGTGCTGGATGCGCTCGGATACCAGCCGGGCGGAACCGCCGGCTCCACCGTCGCGCTGTCGGCGACCTATGCGCTGCTGCCGAGCGCCCTCAAGCTGGTCTCCGGGCTGGTGCTGCTGCTCGCCCCCCTGCCCCCGGACGATCGCCCTGTCGAGGCTCCACGATGAACGTCCCCACCCCCTTCGCGCTGCCCGCGCATCCCGCCCGGCGCGCCGCGCTCGGTGGTCTCGCCGGCGGCCTCGTGCTCGCCGCAGGCTGTGCCGGCGTCGATCCGACCACCTACCGGGCCGAGAAGCCGGTCCTCGACCTGCGCACCTACTTCGACGGCGACATCGACGCCTGGGGCGTCTTCCAGGACCGCTCCGGCAAGATCGTGCGGCGCTTCACGGTGAAGATGAAGTGCGGCTGGGTGGGCGACACCGGCACGCTCGACGAGGACTTCATCTACTCCGACGGCAAGAAGGAGAAGCGCGTCTGGACCGTGCGCCGGCTGCCCGAGGGTCGCTGGGTCGGCACCGCGGCCGACGTGGTCGGCGAGGCCCAGGGCGTCTCCTCGGGCAACGCGCTCAACTGGCGCTACACGCTCGCGCTGAACGTCGACGGCACGGTGTGGAACGTCGACTTCGACGACTGGATGTACCTGGTCGACGAGCGCGTGATGCTGAACCGCGCCACGATGAGCAAGTTCGGCATCCGCCTCGGCGAGGTGCTGCTGTCCTTCAACAAGCGATGAGCCCCGACGTCGTGGGCTCGGGATTCCTGCCCGTCCAGACGAAGGTCGCCGCGCCGCGGCTCTTCGGTCCGCTCAACCCGCGGGTGGACGGCTGGGCCGGCCGGCGGGTGTGGGTGGTGGGCGCCTCGAGCGGCATCGGCGCCGAGCTGGCGCGAACGCTGTTGGCGCGCGGGGCGCGCGTGGCGGTCTCGGCCCGGCGTGCCGAGGCGCTGCGCGAGGCGGTCGGCGCGGGCGGCCTCGCACCGGCCGAGATCCTGCCGCTCGACGTCACCGACGCGGCCGCGGTGGCGGCGGCCTGCGAGTCGCTGCGGGCACGCTGGGGCGGCATCGACCTCGTCCTCTGGGTCGCCGGCACCTACCAGGCGATGCGCGCGCAGGACTTCGAGCTCGAGGCCGCGCGGGGCATGCTCGACACCAACCTGAACGCGGTGTTCGGCGGCCTCGCCTCGATCCTGCCGATGCTGCTCGCGCAGGGCAGCGGCGGCCTCGCGCTGGTCTCGAGCGTCGCCGGCTACAGCGGGCTGCCGCACGCGCTGGTCTACGGTCCAACCAAGGCCGCGCTGATCAACCTCGCCGAGTCGCTGTATCTCGACCTGCGCCCGGCCGGCATCGGCGTCTACCTGGTGAATCCCGGGTACGTCGACACGCCGGCGACCGCCACCAACGCCTACCCGATGCCGGCGCTGATCACCGCGCGCCAGGCCGCGGAGGCGACGCTCGCGGGCATCGAGGCCGGCCGCTTCGAGATCCACTATCCGAAGCGCTTCACCGCCTGGCTGAAGTTCGCGCGGCTGCTGCCCTACCGGCTGTACTTCGCGCTGGTGCGCAAGGTCACCGGGCTGTGAGCACCGAGGCGCTGGCGCGGGTCGTCGCCTTCTACGAGTCGATCTCGGCGTCCGACATCGCGGGGCTGGGCGAGCTGTACGCGGCCGATGCCTACTTCAAGGACCCGTTCAACGAGGTCCGCGGCGTGCCCGCGATCGCCCGCATCTTCGAGCACATGTTCGTGCAGGTCGACGCGCCGCGTTTCGCCGTGCGCGAGACGGTGGCCCAGGGCGCTGCAGCGTTCCTCGTCTGGGACTTCGAGTTCTCGTTCCGTCGGCCGCTGCCGGCCGGGCCGCGCCGGATCCGCGGCTGCTCCCACCTTCGCTTCGATGCGCAGGGGCGCGTGAGCTTCCACCGCGACTACTGGGACGCGGCCGAGGAGCTCTACGAGCAGTTCCCTGCGATCGGCGTGCTGATGCGCTGGCTGCGTCGCCGCGGCGCGGTCGCGCAGCCGCCGTCGGGCGCCCCCGGACGGCCCCGGTCGCCCGCATGACGGCGGATACCCGTCCGGCGGACGCCACTGCTAGAATCGCGTCGCCTGCGGTCCGGACCGGTCGGCGGCCCGACATGCCGTCCGCTTCGCCGGTCCCCGCCAACCTCTAAGCCCCGACGCCCATGCTGTACCCCGAACTGTTCAAGACGCTGGAGCGCGTGCGCTGGAGCTTCGACGACATCCCGTGGGACCGCTTCGACGCGTCCCTGCTGTCCGAGGAGCAGGCGCAGACGATCCGCATGAATGCGATCACCGAGTGGGCGGCGCTGCCGGCCACCGAGATGTTCCTGCGCGACAACCGTCACGACAGCGACTTCAGCGCCTTCATGTCGGTGTGGTTCTTCGAGGAACAGAAGCACGCGCTGGTGCTGATGGAGTACCTGCGGCGCTTCCGGCCCGACCTGGTGCCGACCGAGGCCGAGCTGCACGCGGTGCGCTTCGAGTTCGACCCGGCCCCGCCGCTCGAGACCCTGATGCTGCACTTCTGCGGCGAGATCCGGCTCAACCACTGGTACCGCTGCGCGTCCGAGTGGCACACCGAGCCGGTGATCAAGCACCTGTACGAGACGATCTCGCGCGACGAGGCCCGCCACGGCGGCGCCTACCTGCAGTACATGAAGAAGGCGATCGGCGAGGTCGGCGACACCGCCCGCGTGGCCTTCGCCAAGATCGGCCTGCTGATGGCCAGCGCCCGCCGCACCACCCAGGCGCTGCACCCGACGAACCTGCACGTCAACAAGGACCTGTTCCCCAACGACACCGTGCAGAGCCGCCTGCCCGAGCCGGGCTGGCTCGAGCGCTGGCTCGACAGCCAGATCCGCTTCGACGCGGAGTGGGAAGGCAAGGTCGTCGACCGGATCCTGCACAACCTGTCGCTGCTCTTCGGCCGCGAGCTCGGCACGGTGCAGGCGCTGAACAAGTACCGCCGCGAGCTGAACGCCGCCGCGGCCTGAGCGGACGGCGTCGCGCGACGGCTCAGTCGCGCAGCGCCCCGCCCCAGACGTCGTAGAGCCGATGCGCCAGCGCGCGCATCCCGGCCCGGTGGACGTCGATGCCCGCGGCGATCAGCGCCGGCGCCTGGACCGTCGGCCGGTGCGCGGAGGCGAGCGCCTCCTGCCGGTCCTTGGCCACCCAGCCCTCGACCTTCCTGCGGTCGGCCTCCGGATGGAACTGCATCCCGAGGTGGATGCCCGCCCACTCGAACGCCTGCCACGGGCAGGACGCGTTGCCGGCGAGCGGCGTCGCGCCCTCGGGCAGCGCGAAGGCCTCGTAGTGCCACTGCATGACCACCGGTGCGCGGACGTCGCCGAACCAGCGGCGCGCCGCGGGCGTCTCGGCGACCTCGATCGCATGCCATCCGATCTCGGGCGCCGGACTCTCGCCGACGCGCGCACCGAGCACCTTGGCGATCAGCTGGCCGCCCAGGCAGTGGCCGATGGTCGGCACGCCCCGGTCGAGCGCATCGCGCACCAGCGCGTGCTCGACCCGGATGTGCGCGAGGTGCCCGTCATTGACGCTCATCGGGCCGCCCAGCACGCACAGGCCGGCGTGGCCGTCGACGGTCGCGGGCACGGCGTCGCCGGCATGGACGCGCACCAGCGTCATCGGCCGGCCGCGGGCCGCCAGCCACTCGCCGAAATGACCGGGGCCGTCGCCCTCGGTGTGCTCGATCACCAGCACCGGTCGCATCACACCTCGTCCTCGTGATCCGCGCCGGAAGGTCCGGCGCGGGAGCCGCAATCGTGCCACGGCCGCGCTCGGCGCCCTCGGGGGGGGCGGGCTGCAGGCGGCCCTCGCGATCCGCGGGGCCGGCTCAGCCACGCGACGCGCAGGGCCGGGCGATCGCCTCGGGCATCGCGGTGCGCAGCTTCGGCAGCTCGGTCACCAGCGCGTCGACGATCGGCCGGACCTGCAGCGTGATGCGTCCGGCCGAGGGGCCCCGCGGCGCGACGCGCACGTTGCGCACGCCCTTCTGCGCGATCGTCTTCTGCAGCGCGACCGCGAGGTCCTCCTGGCGGAACAGGCCGAAGGAGATCGCGCCCTTCCACTGCCCGTCGGGCATCACGTACAGGTCCGACACGCCGCGCTCGCGCAGGTCGGCGACGCGTCGGGCGATGTCGCCCGAGGACGGCGCCACGTAGACCCACCACGACGTGATGTCCTCGGCGCGCTGCGTCGTGACGACCAGGTCCTGGACGACCGCATCGAGCATGACCTGCACGCGGACCGCATCCTGCTCGCTCATCGGACCGATCTCGGCGCAGCCGGCGGCCTTGAGCACCACGCCGAGCGCGGCCGGCGACGGCGACGGCGACGGCGGCGGCAGGGGGGGCGGGGGCACGGGCACGGGCGGCACCGGCAGGGCGGAGGCGACGCCCGGCGCGCCCGCGGCCGCAGCCGCAGCCGTCTCCGCGGCACCGGTGCGGGCGTCGCCGCCCGTCGGGCCCGGGCCGGCGCCCGGCCCCGGGACGA
>JBIIPQ010000186.1:0-8394 GCA_044342535.1 Burkholderiaceae bacterium | reverse complement strand
TGGCCGATCGACAGCTGCCCGCTGTAGCCGATCACCAGGTTCAGCCCGCCGATCAGCACCCAATAGGCGGCGATCAGCGTGGCCAGGTGCAGCTGGTACTGGTCGCCCGCCCACAGCGGCAGCGTGAGCGCCGCGATCGCGAAGACGACGGAGACGGCGAAGCGCTTGGTGTCCATCGGGCGCCTCCTCAGACCGGCCGCACGTTGCGCGAGCCGAGCAGCCCTTCGGGCCGGACCAGCAGCACCACCATCAGCAGGCCGACTGCGATCGTCTGCTGGTACTCGCCACCGAAGAAGTAGCTGGCGAAGGTGTTCAGCAGCCCGAGCGCGAAGCCGCCGATCAGCGCCCCGGTGTTCGAGCCCAGGCCGCCGACCGCGAGCGCGATGAAGCCGTTGAGCGTGAGCGTCATGCCGAGCGCGAAGTAGGCGAAGGTGAGCTGCCCGGCCGCGAAGCCGGTGAGCCCGCCGAGCGCGCCGGCGAGCACGTAGGACGCGACGCGGATCCGGTCGGTGGAGACACCACGCGCGCGCGCGGCGAACGCATCCTCCGACATCGCGACGAAGAGCTTTCCGTACATCGTGCGCGAGTAGAAGAGCTCGAGCCCGACTGCCATCACCACCGCGAGCGCCACCGGCAGCCAGAACTTCTGGTCGGCGAGGCCCGCCGTGAAGTCCTGCGGGATCAGCCGCGGGAAGGGCCGGGGCTCGGTGCCCCACCACAGCCCCACCGCCTGCTGGATCATGGTCGCGACCGCCAGCGTCGACAGCAGCCACAGGTGCTCGTCGCTGCGCGCGAGCACCCGCCGGATCGCGACCACGTCGGTCAGCCAGCCGAACAGCGCCCCGACCGCCACGCCGGTGAACAGCCCCAGCCACCACGGCAGCCCCAGCCCCGAGATCGCATAGGCGCCGAAGACGCCCCCCAGCATCGGGATGTGGCCGGTCGTGACCGACAGCACCTTCGAGGTGGAGAACATCACGTTGTAGACCAGCGCCGTCGCCGCGAACAGCGCGCCGGTGGCCAGCCCCGAGACGATCACGAACAGCATGGGAAGACCCGCCTCAGCGCTTCAGCGCGCGACCTTGAAGGAGCCGTCCTTGAACGTGTTCGCGATGTTCGCCACCATCCCGCTGTCCGGGAAGCCGTCGTGCTTCGTCGGGCCCCAGGTGTAGGTCGCGTAGACGCCCTTGAAGTTCTTCGTGTTCTCGAGGACCTTCTGGATCGCGGCCGGATCGGTGGAGCCAGCGGTCTTGATGGCGTGCTCGATGATCTTCACGCAGTCGTAGCCCATCGCCACCCACCAGAAGAGGATGTCGATCTCGCCGCCGCCGGGGGCGAGCTTGGTGCGCACCTTGTCGACCAGCTGCTGCGTCTGCGCCGGCAGCTTGCCGTCGTCGCCGAACGAGGTGCTGGTGTAGCCCGAGCCGTAGGTGTTGGCCCAGTACTCGGGCTTGTTCAGCAGCTTGCGGATCTGCGCGGCCATGAGCGCCGGGTGGCCCACGACCGGCACGTCCCAGCCCATGTCGCCCCGGGCGTTCAGCAGCCGCCCGAGCAGGCCGGTGGCCGCCGACCACGGCATGATCACGTCGGCCCCGGCCGCGCGCGCCTTCTGCAGCTCGTCGGTGAGGTCGGTCTTGTTCGGGTCGATCAGCACCGTGTAGACCGGCTTGATGCCGGCGGACTCGAGCAGCGTGTTCGCGGTGCGTGCGCTCGCGGTGCCGTAGCCGGTGGTGTCGCCGATCACCGCGACCTTGGTGCGCTTGAGCTTCTTGAGCGCGTAGTCGTTCGCGGTCGAGATCCACTGCGTGTTGGTGTTGATCACCCGGAACGCCCGCGGATAGCGGATCGGGTCGATCAGCTCCTCGAGCGCGCCGATCACCAGGTTGGGCACGCCGGCCTTGGCCAGGATCGGCGTGGCGCCCAGGCCCTCGCCCGAGTTCACCGGGCCGATCACGAAGTGCACCTTCTCCTGGAAGGCCAGCTGCTGCGCGAAGTTGACCGCCTTGGTCGGGTCGCCCGCGGTGTCGCGGGTGAGCAGCTCGATCTTGCGGCCGTTGATGCCGCCGGCCGCGTTGATCTCCTCGACGGCGAGCTGCACGCCCTGGTTCTCGGCGATGGCGGCCGAGGACAGCGGGCCGGTCAGCGACGACAGCCAGCCGACCTTGATGGTGTTCTGGGCGCCCGCGACACCGGCCGCACCGGCCAGGGCGAGGCCGGCGAGCAGTTTCGGAAGCTGTTTCAATGTATGAAACATGATGTCTCCTCTGTCGTTTTGGGTGCCGCGTTGCAGCACTTCGGAGTTTCAATCGTGGTTGAACCGGCGATACTTGTCAACGCAGGACGGTGATTCGAGCGCCCTCCGCGGCGCGGTGCATCGCCGAATCGCCCCGGCCGGTCGCGCGCGGGCGATGCCCTACACTGGCGACTCCGCGGCATCCCGCAGGGACGCCCGCGATCGCCCCACGCCGGAGCCCTCCCCTTGCGCCTCACCCTCGCCGCACTGAACGCCGCGTCGCCCGCCGAATTCGAGCGGCTGCTCGACGGCACCTTCGAGCACTCCCCCTGGGTCGTGGCGCGCGCGGCACCCCTGCGGCCCTTCGCCAGCCTCGGGCAGCTCAAGCTCGCCTTCGTGCGGGTGCTGCGCGAAGCGAGCGATGACGAGCGGCTGGCGCTGCTGCGCTCGCACCCCGAGCTGGCCGGGCGGGCGATGGTCTCGAACTCGCTGACCGCCGAATCGAACGACGAGCAGTCGCGCGCCGGCCTGACCGCCTGCTCGCCCGAGGAGTTCGCGGTGCTGCAGCGGCTCAACGCCGCCTGGAACGCGAAGTTCGGCTTCCCGTTCATGCTGGCCGTGCGCGGACCGCGCGGCACGGGCCTCACGCGGGCGCAGATCATCGCGGCGTTCGAGCGGCGCCTCGCCAACCCGATCGACCACGAGCTCGAGGAGTGCCTGCGCCAGGTGCACCGCGTCGTCGAGATCCGGCTGGACGACAAGCTCGGCCATGTGCCCGAGCTCGGCAACCGCATCCTCGACGACGCGCGGGCGCTCGCGGTGCACTCCGACCCCGGCTTCGCCGAGCACGGCCTGCTCACCGTGACCTACCTGACCGACGCGCACCGGGCGTGCGCGCGCCAGCTCGAGGCGTGGATGCACGAGGCCGGCTTCGACGAGGTGGTCCACGATGCGGTCGGCAACGTGGTCGGCGTCTATCACGGCGCCGATCCCGCGGCCCGGCGGCTGATGACCGGCAGCCACTTCGACACCGTGCGCAACGGCGGCCACTTCGACGGGCGGCTCGGCATCCTGGTGCCGATCGCCTGCGTGCGCGAGCTCGCGCGGGCGGGCCGCAGGCTGCCGTACGGCATCGAGGTGATCGGCTTCGCCGAGGAGGAGGGCCAGCGCTACAAGGCGACCTTCCTCGGCTCGGGGGCCCTCGTCGGGCGCTTCGATCCCGCCTGGCTCGACCAGGCCGACGCCGCCGGCATCACCATGCGCGACGCGATGCGCGGCGCGGGGCTCGCGATCGAGGACATCCCCGCGCTGGTTCGTGACCCGGCGCGCTACCTCGGCTTCGTCGAAGTGCACATCGAGCAGGGGCCGGTGCTCGCCGAGGCCGGCCTGCCGCTGGGCGTGGTGACCTCGATCAACGGCAGCCTGCGCTACGTCGGCGAGGCGATCGGCATGGCCGCGCACGCCGGCACCACGCCGATGGGCAGCCGGCGCGATGCCGCCGCCGCGGTCGCCGAGATCATCCTGTACCTCGAGCGGCGCGCCGCCGCCGTGCCCGAGGTCGTCGGCACCGTCGGCCTGCTCGAGGTGCCCCAGGGCTCGATCAACGTCGTGCCCGGCCGCTGCCGCTTCAGCCTAGACATCCGCGCGACGAGCGACGCGGTGCGCGACGCCTGCGCGGCCGACGTGATGGCCGAGATCGAGCGGATCCGGGCCCGCCGCAGCGTCGAGATCCGCCTGGAGGAGACGATGCGTGCGCCGGCCGCACCGAGCGATGCGGCCTGGCAGGCACGCTGGGAGCGCGCGGTGGCCTCGCTCGGGCTGCCGGTGCACCGCATGCCGAGCGGCGCCGGCCACGACGCGATGATGCTGCACCGGGTGATGCCGCAGGCGATGCTGTTCATGCGCGGCCTGAATCTTGGCATCAGCCACAACCCGCTCGAGTCCATCACCAACGACGATGCCGACCTGGTCGTGCGCGCCTTCATGGCGATGCTCGAGGACCTCCCGGCCACCCCGGCCTGACTCCCGATGACCGACCACGACCGGCTCGACGCCTGGATCGACGCACACTTCGACGACGAGGTGCGCTTCCTGCAGGCCCTGGTGCGCGTGCCCACCGACACGCCCCCGGGCGACAACGCGCCGCATGCCGAGCGCACCGCGGCGCTTCTGGCCGAGATGGGCCTGGACGCCACCCGGCACGCGGTCCCCGAGGCCGAGGTCCGCGCCCAGGGCATGGCCTCGATCACGAACCTCGTCGTGCGCCGGCGCTTCGGCGACGGCCCGACGGTGGCGCTGAACGCACACGGCGACGTTGTGCCGCCGGGCGACGGCTGGAGCCGCGATCCGTACGGCGGCGAGGTGGTCGACGGCCGGCTCTACGGGCGCGCCTCGGCGGTCAGCAAGAGCGACTTCGCCACCTACACCTTCGCGCTGCGCGCCCTGGAGGCGCTGGGCGCGCCGCTCGGGGGCGCGGTCGAGCTGCACTTCACCTACGACGAGGAGTTCGGCGGCGAGCTCGGGCCGGGCTTCCTGCTGCGCACCGGCGCGACGAAGCCGGACTACCTGCTCGCCGCGGGCTTCTCCTACCAGGTGATCACCGCGCACAACGGCTGCCTGCAGCTCGAGGTCACCGTGCACGGCAAGATGGCGCACGCCGCGATCCCGCATACCGGCGTGGACGCGCTGCAGGGCGCGACCGCGATCCTGGCCGCGCTCTATGCGCAGAACGCGCTGTACCGCACGCGCCGCTCGGCGGTGCCGGGCATCGACCATCCGTACCTGAACGTCGGGCGCATCGAGGGCGGCACCCACACCAACGTCGTGCCGGGGCGCGTCGTGCTGCGGCTCGATCGCCGGATGATCCCCGAGGAGGATCCGGTGCAGGTGGAGGCCGACGTGCGCCGCGTGATCGAGGAGGCCGTCCGCGCGGTACCGGGCACGAGCCTGGAGATCCGCCGGCTGCTGCTCGCGCGCGCCCTCGAGCCCATGCCCGCGGCCGAGCCGCTGGTGCGCGCGCTGCAACGCCACGGCGAGGCGGTGTTCGGCGAGCCGATCCCGACCTCGGGCACGCCGCTCTACACCGACGCGCGACTCTACGGCGAGGCGGGCGTGGCCTGCGCGCTGTACGGCGCGGGACCGCGCACGGTGCTCGAGTCGAACGCCAAGCGGGCCGACGAGCACCTGGTGCTCGAGGACCTGCGGCGCGCGACGAAGGTGGTGGCACGGGCGCTGCGGGACCTGTTGGGCTGAGCCGCTCCGGCGCGTAGACTCGGCCGCAGGAGCCTGCGATGACCGATCACGACCACCACCACCCGCTGCGTCCGCTGCTCGGCAATTGGCTGTGGGAGCGCGGCCGGATCGGCCTGCGCTGGCTGCGCTGCGCCGACGGCGCCCTCGGCTTCGACGAGGGCCGCAAGGCGCAGTTCGCGGACGAGCCGCCGATCCGGGTGCCGCTGACGGCCGAGGCCGCCGCCGGCGCCGGGCCGGCCACGACGGGCGGCGCGGCGCCCGCGGCCGCCGCGCCCTGGCCGGCGGTGCACGAGTCCGGCATCGTCCGCTTCCTGCGGGCCGCGCAGCTCGGTCGCGCCGAGGACGCCGGCTCGCCGGCGGAGGTGGCGCGGGCGGTCCACGACTGCGTCGACCTCGGACTGTGGGCCGCCTACCAGGCCGAGGCGCTGCGCTCGCGGGCGCGCTGGGCGCTCGAGCCGATGTTCGACGACGAGATCGCCGCGGCGGTGGCCGAGGACGTGCGGCGCCTCTACGTGCCGATGCGCGCGCAGCTCGCGATGTACGACTGGGCGGTGGTGCACGGGCTGCCCGGCCCCCTGCTCACCAGCGACACGCCCTTCGTCGACTGGCGGGTGCGCGGCCGCCCGCCGATGCCCTTCGTGTCGCTGCCGCTCGGGCCCTACTGCCTGCTGGTCGGCTCGCCGTCGAAGCGCACCAGCCGCGCGGCGCCCGTCGTCTGGCAGCAGGCCTCGGCCATGGGTCCGTTCAAGGACCACAACACCCACATCGTCGAGGGCGCGCGCCGCTGGATCGTGGCGACGACCGACGCGCAGCTGCTCGGGGTGCAGCCGCGGTTCGCGCCGCCCGAGCCGCCGGCCGACGCGGACGCCGCCCCGGGCTGACGGGCCCTCGGCCGCGCCACTCCCGGCCGCAGGCCGACCGAGCCGGCATGCAGCCATCGGAACGCGGAAACCCCCCGTTCCGCTCCGTCGGTTCGCCGAACCCCCTGCGGCGCAGGTACGCTCGCGGGCGCCCGCCACCGAGTGAATCCGCCCATGTCCGCCACGCCCGCCGCACCCCGTCGCATCGTCGAGCTCGCCCGCGACCGTCTCGACATCGACGAAGCCGACCTCTCGCCGCACGGACACCTGAAGGCGAAGCTGTCGACGCGGCTGCTGAACGCGCTGCGCACCCGGCCCGACGGGCGCCTGATCCTGGTCACCGCGATCTCGCCGACGCCGGCCGGCGAAGGCAAGACGACGACCACCATCGGGCTGGCCGACGGACTGAACCGGATCGGCCAGCGGGCGGTGATCGCGCTGCGCGAGCCCTCGCTCGGCCCGGTGTTCGGCATGAAGGGCGGCGCCACCGGCGGCGGGCGCTCGATGCTGACGCCGATGGACGACATCAACCTGCACTTCACCGGCGACTTCGGCGCGATCGCGCTCGCGCACAACCTGCTGTCGGCGCTGATCGACAACCACATCCACCACGGCAACGCGCTGGGCTTCGACGTCCGGCGCATCGGCTGGCGGCGGGTGGTCGACATGAACGACCGTGCGCTGCGCGACGTCGTGGTGGGGCTGGGCGGCACGGCCAACGGCATCCCGCGCGAGACCGGCTTCGACATCGTCGTGGCCTCGGAGGTGATGGCGATCCTGTGTCTGGCCGACGGCATCGCCGACCTCAAGGCGCGCCTGGCCGAGATCGTCGTCGGCCATCGTGGCGACGGCGCGCCGATCCGCGCGCGCGAACTCGGCGCGGTCGGCGCGATGGCCGCGCTGCTGCGCGACGCGATGCAGCCGACCCTGGTGCAGTCGCTCGAGGGCACGCCGGCGCTGGTGCACGGCGGGCCGTTCGCGAACATCGCGCACGGCTGCAATTCGGTGATCGCCACCCGCTCGGCGATGAAGCTCGGCGACTACGCGGTCACCGAGGCCGGCTTCGGCGCCGACCTGGGCGCCGAGAAGTTCATCGACATCAAGTGCCGCGCGGCGGGCCTGCGGCCGGCGGCGGCGGTGGTGGTCGCGACGGTGCGCGCGCTGAAGTACCACGGCGGCGTCGAGGTCCGGGACGTCGAGCGCGAGGACATCGGCGCGCTCGAGCGCGGCCTGCCGAACCTGGTGCGCCACCTCGACAACCTGCGCGCCTTCGGGCTGCCCTGCGTGGTGGCGATCAACCACCGCGCCCACGATACCGAGGCCGAGATCGCGCTGCTCGAGCGCCGCGTCGGCGAGATGGGCGTGCCGGTGGAGGTGGCCCGCCACTACGCCGACGGCGCGGCGGGGGCGGAAGGCCTGGCCCGGGCGGTCGTGGCGGCCGCGGCGCCCGGCCCCGCGCCGCTGCGCTTCGCCTACGAGGACGACGCGCCGCTGTGGTCGAAGATGGAAGCGATCGCCACCCGCATCTACGGTGCCTCGGGCATCGAGGCCGACGCCAAGGTACGTGCCCAGGTCGAGCGGCTGCAGGCCGACGGCTACGGCACCTGGCCGGTCTGCGTCGCGAAGACGCAGTACTCGTTCTCGACCGACCCGACGCTGCGCGGCGCGCCCTCGGGCCACGTGGTCCGGGTGCGCGAGGTGCGCCTGGCGGCAGGCGCTCGCTTCGTGGTGATGATCTGCGGCGACGTGATGACCATGCCCGGACTGCCGAAGGTACCGGCCGCGCACGCGATCGACGTCGACGACGACGGCCGGATCACCGGCCTGTTTTGAGTCGCTGGCCGGGTGCCGGCCGCGGTGCCCGGTCGGCCCCGCTCGGCGCGAGGCGGTGCCCGGTCGGCCCCGCTCAGCGCGAGGCGGTGCCCGGTCGGCCCCGCTCAGCGCGAGGCGGCGGCTGGCGTGCCGCCCGCGGCGGTCTCGGCGCCCGCGGCCGTCACGCTGCCCGCCCCCGTCTCGGCGGCCTCGCCGAGGAAGCCTCCCGACTGCCGG
>JBIIPQ010000564.1:0-2513 GCA_044342535.1 Burkholderiaceae bacterium | reverse complement strand
GGAAGCGCGCCGCGCGGCGCGGCTCAGCTCGGTCGCGCAGCGAACGGCAGTGCCGGGCCGATCGCCGTCGCGCACCGATCAGCCGGCCTGGGCGCCGCGCTCCAGCCAGGCGAGCACCGGCCCGAGCGCCGATGCGAGTTCGGAGGGCGCCCGCAGCACCGCGGCCGCGGCCGCGGCCGCGGTCCACGGATAGTCGAGCCGGTCGATCGCCTCGAGCGTGACGTCGAGCAGCGCGGGCTCGAGCACGAGCATCGCCTCGATGGTGATGACCAGCCCGCTCGCGAGGCCGGTGCCCGGCGTGTCGAAGGTCCAGTCGTAGCGGCCGCAGCCCACACGGGCGCAGCCGCGCTCCTTGTCGGACATCGCCACCAGCCAGTCGCACGAGAAGCGGCGGGCGTCGGGCGGCGGGGCATCGAGGTAGAAGGTCCGGACGTTCTCGTAGGTGCGGCCGAACGCGCGCACCAGCACATCGGCGATCGCCTCGCGACCCTCGGTGCGGGCGGGGAAGGCGATCGATGCGCTGCGGTTGACGATGTCGAGCGTGGCGTCCGGGGCGAAGGCCTGCCGCATGACCTGCGGCCGGTTCTCGTCCTTGGCGTGGAAGTAGGCGCGCAGCACGGCGCGCGGCGTCGGTGCGGCGTCCGGGTGGGTGAGGCGTGCGACGTGCAAGGCGGGCTCCGGTCGGGTCGTCATGATGCCACCGGCAGGGTCCGCGGTTGCCGACACGCCGGCTTGCCGCGGCCGCCGCACGCGGTCACAGTCACCCTCCTCGCGCCCGGGCGAGGCGCCCCGGGACCGCGCACCCGCCGGCCCGCACGACCGACACGACCCACCCACGGAGACCCCCATGCTCAGCTACGACGTCATCGAACACGGCAAGCCCCTGCAGGTCCGCATGCGCGAGACGCCGGTGCCCCAGGGCAGCGAGGTGCGGGTGCGTGTCGTGCGTTCGGGCGTGTGCCACTCCGACCTGCACATCTGGGAAGGCTACTTCGACCTCGGCGGCGGCAAGCGCTTCAACGTGAAGGACCGCGGCTGCGTGCCGCCCTTCACCACCGGGCACGAGCCCTTCGGCGTGGTCGATGCGCTCGGCCCCGATGCGCGGGGCGTGAAGGTGGGCGACCGGCGCATCGTCTACCCGTGGATCGGCTGCGGCCAGTGCGCGGTCTGCGCCGACGGCGACGACCACCTGTGCCTGGCCGCGCGCTTCGTGGGCATCGTGCGGCCCGGCGCCTACGCGACTCACCTGGTGGTGCCGGACGCGAAGTACCTGGTCGAGGCCGACGGCGTCGACGAGGCCTGGGCGGCCACGCTCGCCTGCTCGGGCCTGACCGTGCACAGCGCGATCGCCAAGCTGCCGGCGCTCAAAGCCCGCCACTGGGTGGCGGTGCTCGGCTGCGGCGGCCTGGGCATGAGCGCCATCGCGATGCTGCGCGCGCGCGGCATCGAGAACGTCGTCGCCTGCGATGTCGACGCCGCGAAGCTCGAGCGGGCGCGCGAGCAGGGCGCCGCGCGGGTGCTGGACACGCGCTTGCCGGACGCGCTGGCGCAGCTCAAGACGCTGGCGGGCGACCAGGTCGCGGGCGTGCTCGACTTCGTCGGCATGCCGGCCACCACGATGCTGGGCACCGGCGCGCTCTGCAAGGGCGGGCACTACGTGCTGTGCGGGCTGTTCGGCGGCGAGGTGACGATGTCGCTGCCGCCGATCGCGCAGCGCGGCATCTCGATCCGCGGCTCATACGTCGGCAGCCTGCGCGAGCTTCACGAGGTGGTCGCGCTCGCCAAGACCGGCCGGCTCGCGCCGCCGCCGATCGAGGTGCGCCCGGCCGCCGAGGCGAGCCGCAGCATGGAGGAACTGCGGGACGGCCGCGTCTCGGGCCGTGTGGTGCTGGACTTCGGCAGCGTCGACGTCTGACTTGGCACGCGCACGCAAGCCCGCCCGGCCTGCGCGCCCTCCGGTTCAGTGCTCCTCGCGCAGCGACTCCCACTGCTCGAAGCTCAGCACCGTCGGCGCCACGAGGGGCCGGGCGGTGCCGGCCCGGAAGAACGGGTTCTCGCGGTACGCTCCGGACAGCCGCGCGCCGCCGACGTTGCGCACGACCTTCGCCAGACCGCGCAGCGTCTCGAGCGGGGTCGACGGCATCCGCTCGAGGGCCGAATCGGTGCTGACCCTCATGCGGGCCGGTCCGACCGCCGCGTCCAGCGTGTCCGCCGAGACGTCGAGGCAGCCGCGGACCAGGCCCACGTACGACAGCTTCGGGTCGCGCGGGGTGTTGCCCACGGGAGTCCGGCAGCACGCGGCGTACCACCGGTACAGGCCCCTCGGCGTGAGCGCGCGGCCGGCGCGGTGGGGCGATCCGACGCGGCCTTCGAGGGCGCCGCAGCGGCAGCGCAGCGGGAGGTCCGCCGTCATCGCTCGAGGAAGGCGTGGGTCATGTCGGGCCTGCTGCGGTCAATGTGCCGCGAGGATACCAACACGTGACCCCCGACCCGGCCCGGCCCGGCCCGGCCCG
>JBIIPQ010000563.1:0-2521 GCA_044342535.1 Burkholderiaceae bacterium | reverse complement strand
GCGGGTCCAGACCCCGGCGACCAGGCCGTACTGCGTGCCGTTGGCCGACGCCAGCGCCTCTTCCTCGTCGTCGAACGGCTGCAGCGCGAGCACCGGGCCGAACACCTCCTCCTGCCACAGGCGGTGCGCGCTCGGCACGTCGCGCAGCAGCACCGGCGCCTGGTAGAAGCCGCCCCCCGGCGCGTCGTCGACGATCTCGCCCTGGGCCATCATCTCGATGCCGCCGGCCTGCGCATCCGACAGGAAGTCCCAGACCCGCTGCTGCTGCTTGCGGTTCACCAGCGGCCCGAGGTCGAGGTCCATCGCAGCGGGGCCGGCGCGCAGCGCAGCGAAGCGCGCCGCCAGCCGCTCGAGCAGCGGCTCGTACAGCGGGCGCTCCACCAGCACCCGGCTGCCCGCCGAACAGGTCTGCCCGCAGTTCTGCACGATCGCGTTGACCAGCACCGGCAGGGCGGCGTCGACGTCGGCGTCCGCGAACACCAGCTGCGGCGACTTGCCGCCGAGCTCGAGCGTGACCGGACAGTGGTGCCCGGCGGCCGCGATCGCGACGCGCTTGCCGGTCTCGGTCGAACCGGTGAACGAGATGTGGTCGATGCCGGGATGCTCGGCGAGCGCCTGCCCGGCCTCCGGCCCGAGTCCGGTGACGATGTTCAGCGCGCCGGCCGGAAACCCGACCGCAGCCGCGAGCGACGCGACCCGCAGCAGCGACAGGCAGGCATCTTCGGCCGGCTTGACGACGCAGGTGTTGCCCGCGGCGAGCGAGGCGCCGACCGAGCGGCCGAAGATCTGCATCGGGTAGTTCCACGGCACGATGTGCCCGGTGACGCCGTGCGGCTCGCGGATCGTGAGGACCGTGTAGCCGTCCTGGTAGGGGATCGTGGTGCCGTGCAGCTTGTCGGCGGCGCCCGCATAGAACTCGAAGTAGCGGGCCAGCGCGACGGCATCGGCGCGGGCCTGCTTGAGCGGCTTGCCGGTGTCCTGCGACTCGAGCTGCGCGAGTTCGTCGACATGCGCGTCGACCGCATCGGCCCAGCGGCGCAGCAGCCGACCGCGGTCCACCGCCGACAGGCGACCCCACATGCCCCCGAACGCGGCGCGCGCCGACGCCACCGCGCGATCGACGTCACCGGCATCGCCGCGGGCGATCTGCGCGAACACCGCGCCGCTCGACGGGTCGATGACCGGGAGCGACTCGCCGCTGCGGGCCGGCACCGACTCGTTGCCGATGAAGTGAACGAAGCGCATGGGTTCGAGCAGCATGACGGGGCTCCGGTGCGCGCGGCCGGCCAGGGCCGCGAGTGAAACAGGGGATGGATTCGATTATCCGCGATCGGGCCCCGACGCTCGATGTGCTGCAGTGCAGCATCGCCGTTACAATGTCGGAAATCCCTCTCAATCCATCGAACCTTCCGAGACCCCCGCCATGAACCTCGATCGCGTCGGCTCCGGCCGCGACATCCCGAACGACTTCAACGTGATCATCGAGATCCCTATGAACGCGGATCCGATCAAGTACGAGGTCGACAAGGAGACGGGCGCGCTGTTCGTCGACCGTTTCATGATGACGGCGATGCACTACCCGTGTAACTACGGCTACATCCCCCACACCATCGCCGACGATGGCGATCCGGTCGACGTGCTGGTCATCACGCCGTACCCGATCGCCGTCGGCGCGGTCATCCGCTGCCGCGCGCTCGGCGTGCTGAAGATGACCGATGAAGCCGGCGGCGACTCCAAGCTGCTCGCGGTACCGATCGACAAGGTCCTGCCGATCTACTCTCACTGGAAGAAGCACGACGATCTGAACCCGATCCGCCTGCAGCAGATCCAGCACTTCTTCGAGCACTACAAGGATCTCGAGCCCGGCAAGTGGGTCAAGGTCGTCGGCTGGGGCGGTCCGGACGAGGCGGCCGCCGAGATCGTCGACGGCCTGGAGCGCTACAAGAGCGCTTCGGACAAGCCGAACTTCTGAGCGCGCGGCGAGCGCCGGCTCAGTCCGCGCCAGGCGCGGGCTCGGGCCCCGCGCGGCGCAGCGGCGAGCGCTCGTCGAGCTCGTCGAGGTAGGCGTCCACGCCGCCGGCCTCGCGCTCCAGGAATCGCTCCACCGCATCGGCGAAGGCCGGGTGCGCGAGGTGGTGGTACGAGCAGGTCGGCACCGGCAGAAACCCTCGCGCCATCTTGTGCTCGCCCTGCGCACCGCCCTCGAAGCGGACGACGCCCTGGGCGATCGCCCATTCGATCGGCGCGTAGTAGCTCGCCTCGAAGTGCAGGCACGGCACGTGTTCGAGCGCGCCCCAGTAGCGGCCGTAGATCGCCTGCGCGTCGCGCATCAGCAGGGCGGCCGCGATCGGCCGGCCCTCGCGCGAGGCCCGTGCCATCAGCAGCGCCTCGGGCCTCGTGCGCGCGAGCTCGATGAAGAACGCGCGGTTCAGGTAGGGCGTCGAGTGGTGCTGCGCGTAGGTCGTCCGGTAGCAGCGGGCGAAGAACGTCCAGTCGGCCTCGGTGATCGCTGGCCCCTCGA
>JBIIPQ010000185.1:0-8483 GCA_044342535.1 Burkholderiaceae bacterium | reverse complement strand
GGCCTTCGGGCTGGGTTCGGGCATCGCCGGGCTCGCCGGCGTCGCGCTCTCGCAGGTCGGCAACGTCGGCCCCGAGCTCGGCCAGTCCTACATCATCGACTCGTTCATCGTCGTGGTGCTCGGCGGTGTCGGCCAGCTCCTCGGCACGGTGGTCGCGGGCTTCGGGCTGGGCGTGGCGAACAAGCTGCTCGAGCCCTGGCTGGGCGCCGTCATCGCCAAGATCCTGATCCTCGCGCTGATCATCGTCTTCATCCAGAAGCGTCCGTCGGGGCTGTTCGCCCTGAAGGGCCGCGCGGTGGAGAACTGACATGCTGACCGCCCCCCGCCGCAGCCTGTTCACCCCCGTGCAGTGGGTGATCCTCGGCCTCATGTTCATCTTCGTCGGCGTCGCGGTGCCGCTCGCCCATGCGTGGCTGCCCACCGACCACGCGCTGCGCCCGTCGACCTACACGATGACGCTGTCGGGGAAGTTCATGTGCTACGCGATGGTCGCCGTCGCGATGGACCTGATCTGGGGCTTCACCGGCATCCTGTCGCTCGGGCAGTCGCTGTTCTTCGCGCTCGGCGGCTATGCGTTCGGCATGTACCTGATGCGCGGCATCGGGCGCGAGGGCCAGTACCAGAGCGATCTGCCCGACTTCATGGTGTTCCTCGACTGGAAGACGCTGCCCTGGACCTGGTGGAACAGCGACAGCTTCCTGTGGACGATGTTCCTGGTGGTCGCGGTGCCCGGCGCGCTCGCCTTCGTGTTCGGGTTCTTCGCCTTCCGCTCGCGGATCAAGGGCGTGTACTTCTCGATCATCACGCAGGCGCTGACCTTCGCCTTCATGCTGCTGTTCTTCCGCAACGAGACCGGCTTCGGCGGCAACAACGGCTTCACCGACTTCAAGACGATCCTGGGCTTCCGGATCACCGACCCGTCGACCAAGGCCGCGCTGCTGTCGGCGACCGCCGTCGGGCTGTTCGGCACCTTCGTGCTGGCGCGCTGGCTGGTCACGCGCAAGTTCGGGCGGGTGCTGCAGGCGATCCGCGACGCGGAGTCGCGCGCGCGCTTCTGCGGCTACGACACGCTGGGCTACAAGCTCGGCATCTGGACGCTCGCCGCGGTCATCAGCGGCGTGGCCGGGGCGCTGTACGTGCCGCAGGTCGGCATCATCAACCCGAGCGAGATGTCGCCGGCGAACTCGATCGAGGTCGCGATCTGGACCGCGGTCGGCGGGCGCGGCACGCTGATCGGCCCGATCATCGGCGCCTTCCTGGTCAACGGCGCCAAGAGCTGGTTCACGCAGGCCTTCCCCGAGTACTGGCTGTTCTTCCTCGGCCTGCTGTTCGTGCTGGTGACGCTGTTCCTGCCGCGCGGCGTGGTTGCGCTGTTCGACCGGATCCGGCCGACCGCGAAGGCGGGTGCGGACGAGGCCCCGCAGGTGCCCGCGGCCGCCGCGCCGGCCCGTGCCGCCGCCGGTTCCACCGAGGGGCGAGCATGAGCCCACCCCTGTCGTCCGCGGGCGGCGCGGCCCGCTCCGGCGCGGCCGACGGCGCCGCGCGCCCCGGCGAAGGCAGCTCGCAGGCCTTCGGTCATCGGGTCACGCCCGGCGTCGACGTCTCGCACGGCCCGATCCTGTACCTCGAGGGCGTGACCGTCAGCTTCGACGGCTTTCGGGCGCTGAACGACCTGTCGCTGACCCTCGACGACGGCGAGCTGCGCTGCATCATCGGCCCGAACGGCGCCGGCAAGACCACGATGATGGACGTCATCACCGGCAAGACGCGGCCCGACGCCGGTCGGGTCTTCTTCGGCCAGACCATCGACCTCACGCGGCTCAACGAATCGCAGATCGCGCAGGCCGGGATCGGCCGCAAGTTCCAGCGCCCGACGGTGTTCGAGACGATGAGCGTCTTCGAGAACATGGAGCTCGCGCTCAAGACCGACAAGCGCGGCTTCGCCAGCCTGCGCGCGAAGCTCGATTCCGAGCAGCTCGGCCGCATCGAGTCGATCCTCGAGCTGACCAACCTGCGCGGCGAGGTCGACCGGATCGCGGGCGTCCTGTCGCACGGCCAGAAGCAGTGGCTCGAGATCGGCATGCTGCTGTCGCAGGAGCCGCGCGTGGTGCTGCTCGACGAGCCGGTCGCCGGCATGACCGACGCCGAGACCGACAAGACCGCCGAGCTGTGCCTGCAGCTCGAGAAGAAGCACACCGTGGTGGTGGTCGAGCACGATATGGAGTTCGTCGCCAAGATCGCGCGCAAGGTCACGGTGCTGTGCGAGGGCAGCGTGCTCGCCGAGGGCGCGATGGACGTCGTGCGCCGCGACCCGCGCGTGATCGAGGTCTACCTGGGGCGCTGACCGGCCATGCTGAAGATCGAGGGACTGAACCAGTACTACGGCGGCAGCCACACGCTGCGCGACGTGTCGCTCGTGGCCGAGACCGGCGCGGTGACCGCTGTGCTCGGGCGCAACGGCATGGGCAAGACGACGCTGCTCAAGTGCATGATGGGGCTGGTGCCGGTCAAGTCCGGCCGCATCGAGTTCGAGGGGCGGGACATCACCCGGATGAAGCCTCACCAGCGGGCCCAGCTCGGCATCGCGCTGGTGCCGCAGGGGCGCGAGATCTTCCCGCGGCTGACCGTCGAGGAGAACCTGAAGATCGCTATGGCGGCGACGCACCAGAAGGAGCGTTCGGTGCCGGGCTGGGTCTACGAGACCTTCCCGATCCTCGAGCAGTTCGTGCGGCGGCGCGGCGGCGACCTCTCGGGCGGCCAGCAGCAGCAGCTGGCGATCGCGCGGGCCCTGGTCACGAAGCCGCGGCTGCTGATCCTCGACGAGCCGACCGAGGGCATCCAGCCGAACGTCATCAAGGACATCGAGCACGTGATCGCGGGGCTGGCGGCGCAGCGGACCATGGCGATCCTGCTGGTGGAGCAGTACTACGACTTCGCCCGCGAGCTCGCCGACCGCTACGTCGTGCTCCAGCGCGGCGAGGTGCTGCAGGCCGGCGACGGCAAGAAGATGGACGAGGACGGGGTCCGCGGGCTGCTCGCGGTCTGAAACCCGGATGCCTCGACGCGGGACCGGCTGCGGTCGGTGTACGCTAACGGCTGAGGCGGCCGATGCGATCCCTGACGGAGCGCGGGCCGCGCCCACGGGATGCGAGCGACGATGACCCCTGGCGAGCTGCTGGTCGACGACGGCGAGATCGAACTCAACGTCGGGCGACGACGCATCACGCTCACCGTGAAGAACGCCGGCGACCGGCCGATCCAGGTCGGCTCGCACTACCACTTCGGCGAGACCAATGCGGCGCTCGACTTCGACCGCGACGCCGCGCGCGGCTTCCGGCTCGACATCGCCTCGGGCACAGCGGTGCGCTTCGAGCCGGGCCAGTCGCGCACCGTCGACCTGGTGGCGCTCGCCGGCACCCGCACGGTGTACGGGTTCAGGCAGATGGTGATGGGGCTGCTCGACGCACCCGCGGCGAAGACACCGGCGGCGAAGAAGCCCGCGGCCAAGACTGCCGCCGCCAAGAAGCCCGCCTCCGCCCGGAAGAAGGCCTGACCATGGCGAAGCTCTCGCGCCGCGCGTATGCGGAGATGTACGGCCCGACCGTCGGCGACCGGCTGCGGCTTGCCGACACCGATCTGGTGATCGAGGTCGAGGCCGATCGCACGGTCTACGGCGAGGAGGTCAAGTTCGGCGGCGGCAAGGTGATCCGCGACGGCATGGGCCAGTCGCAGCTCACCCGGCGCGACGTCGTCGACACGGTCATCACCAACGCGCTGATCGTCGATGCGATCGCCGGCATCCTGAAGGCCGACATCGGGCTGAAGGACGGCCGCATCGCCGGCATCGGCAAGGCCGGCAATCCTGACATCCAGCCCGGCGTCACCATCGCCATCGGCGCGGCCACCGAGATCATCGCCGCCGAGGGCATGATCGTCACCGCCGGCGGCATCGACTCGCACATCCACTTCATCTGCCCGCAGCAGATCGAGGAGGCGCTCGCCTCCGGCATCACCACGATGATCGGCGGCGGCACCGGCCCGGCCACCGGCACCAACGCGACCACGGTCACGCCCGGCGCCTGGCACCTGGCGCAGATGCTCAAGGCCGCCGACGGCTTTCCGATGAACATCGGCTTCACCGGCAAGGGCAACGTGTCGCTGCCCGTGCCGATCGAGGAGCAGATCCTCGCCGGCGCGATCGGCCTGAAGCTGCACGAGGACTGGGGCACGACGCCGGCGGCGATCGACAACTGCCTGGCGGTGGCGGACCGCTACGACGTGCAGGTCGCGATCCACACCGACACGCTCAACGAATCGGGCTTCGTCGAGGCCTCGATCGCCGCGATGAAGGGCCGCGTCATCCACACGTACCACACGGAAGGCGCGGGCGGCGGCCATGCGCCCGACATCATCAAGGTGGTCGGCGAGTCCAACGTGCTGCCCTCGTCGACGAACCCGACGCGGCCGTACACGGTGAACACGCTCGACGAGCACCTCGACATGCTGATGGTGTGCCACCACCTGGACCCGTCGATCGCCGAGGACCTCGCATTCGCCGAGAGCCGGATCCGGCGCGAGACCATCGCCGCCGAGGACATCCTGCACGACCTGGGCGCCATCTCGATGATGTCGTCCGACAGCCAGGCGATGGGCCGGCCGGGCGAGGTCATCCTGCGCACCTGGCAGACCGCGCACAAGATGAAGCAGCAGCGCGGCGCGCTGAAGATCGACGAATCGCGCGCCGACGGCGAGCGCAACGACAACTGGCGCATCAAGCGCTACATCGCGAAGTACACCATCAACCCGGCGATCACCCACGGCGTGTCGCACGCGGTCGGCTCGGTCGAGGTCGGCAAGTGGGCGGACCTGGTGCTGTGGCGGCCGGCCTTCTTCGGCGTCAAGCCCTCGATCGTGCTCAAGGGCGGCACGATCGCGATGGCGCTGATGGGCGACCCGAACGCCTCCATCCCGACGCCGCAGCCGGTGCACTACCGGCCGATGTTCGGCGGCTTCGGCGGCGCGATCGCCGCCGGCTCGCTCACCTTCGTGTCGCAGGCGGCCCTCGCGGCCGGCATCGGCACGCGCCTGGGGCTGGCCAAGACGCTGGAAGCGGTCAAGGGCATCCGCAGCCTCAGCAAGGCCGACATGGTGCTGAACGGCTACACGCCCGAGATGTCGGTGGATCCGGAGACCTACGAGGTCCGCGCCGACGGCATGCTGCTGACCTGCGAACCGGCGACCAGCCTGCCGATGGCGCAGCGCTACTTCCTGTTCTGACGAGGCGAACGGCGCATGGCAATCGTGGTGGCCACCCGCCTGGCCGGCGCGCACGAGCGTGCCGACGAGGTGATCGAACTGGCGTTCGAGCAGCGCGAGCGGTCGCGCTTTCGCGCCCGCCTGCTGTCGGGCGAGGAGATCGGCATCGACCTGCCGCCGGGCACGCTGCTGCGCCAGGGTGACCGCGTCCGGCTGGACGACGGCCGGGTGGTGGCGGTCGAAGCCGCGCCCGAGCGGCTGATCGAGGTGCATGCGCGCGATGCGATCGGCCTGGCGCGCATCGCCTATCACGTGGGCAACCGGCACGTGCCGCTGCAGCTCGGCGAGGGCTGGATCCGGCTGCTGCCCGACCATGTGCTGCAGGCGATGATCGAGCGCCTCGGCGGGCATGTGCATGCGGTGGAGGAGGGGTTCCAGCCCGAGTCGGGCGCCTACGGCCACAGCCACGTCCACCACCAGCATGACGACCAGGGGCACGGCGGTCGGATCCATGTGTTCGATCCGCGGCACGACGCGGCGCACCCGCCTGGGCAGGACGCGTCGCACGGGCATGCGCACGACCACGGGCATTCGCACGACCACAGCCACGCGCACGACCACGGCCACGCGCACGACCCTGCGGCTCCCCACGTCCACGGCCCGGGCTGCGGCCACGATCACGCACGCGAGCCCGCGCCGGTCGTCGTCGCGATGCCGAAGCGCCCGCGCCCATGAGCGCAGGCATGATCGCGCTGCTGCAGCTCGCGAGCCCGGCGCTGCCGATCGGCGGCTACAGCTACTCGAGCGGGCTGGAGTGGGGCATCGACAGCGGTGCGGTGCGCACCGAGCCCGCCGCCCGCGAGTGGATCGCCGATGCGCTGGCGCTCACGCTGGCGTCGTTCGAGGGGCCGCTGATGCGCGACGCGATGCGTGCGGCACGTGCCCTGCCCGAGGCGGCGGCACTCGAGACGCTGGCCGCGCTGAACGCCGACGCGCGCGCCGCGCGCGAGACCGCCGAACTGCGCCTGGAGTCCGACCAGATGGGCTTCTCGCTCGGCCGCTGGCTGGCCGCGGTCTGCCCGGACGCCGAGGGGGATGCCGCGATCGCCGAGCGGCTCGCGCCGCTGTCGCTGCCGGTCGCCTGGGCGATCGCCGCGACCCGGCTCGGGCTCTCCGAGCGCGACGCGCTGCTCGGGCTGTTCTGGACCTTCTCCGAGAACCAGGCGATGGTGCTGATGAAGGCAGTGCCGATGGGCCAGGTCGCCGCGCAGCGGCTGCTGCGCGCGCTGACGCCGGACCTCGTCGCCGCCGTCGACCGCGCGCTCGCACTCGAGCGCGACGACTGGTCGAGCGCCGCACCCGGGCTGGCGATCGCGTCGGCCCGCCACGAAACGCAGTATTCCAGACTGTTCAGGTCGTAGACGGACATGAGTGCACACGGACCCCTGAGGGTGGGCATCGGCGGGCCGGTCGGCTCCGGCAAGACCGCGCTGACGCTGGCGCTGTGCCAGCGGCTGCGCGACAAGTACGACATCGCCGCGGTCACCAACGACATCTACACGCGCGAGGACGCCGAGTTCCTCGTCAAGAACGATGCGCTGCCCAAGGAGCGGATCCTCGGCGTCGAGACCGGCGGCTGCCCGCACACCGCGATCCGCGAGGACGCCTCGATCAACCTCGAGGCGGTCGACCGGCTCGCCCGCGCCTTCCCGGGGCTGCAGATCGTCTTCGTCGAATCCGGCGGCGACAACCTCGCGGCGACCTTCTCGCCCGAGCTGTCCGACCTGACGATCTACGTGATCGACGTGGCCGCAGGCGAGAAGATCCCGCGCAAGGGCGGGCCCGGCATCATGAAGTCCGACCTGCTGGTGATCAACAAGATCGATCTGGCGCCCTACGTGGGCGCCTCGCTCGAGGTGATGGACCGCGATGCGCGGGCCATGCGCGGCGAGCGTCCGTTCGTGTTCTCCAACCTCAAGGTCGGCACGGGGCTCGACGACATCGTGTCGTTCATCGAGCACCGCGGCCTGTTCGCCTGACCGTCCACGCCCGCCCGATCCGAAAGGCTTCCTCCATGCGCGCTCCCTTCGTCTCCCTCCTCGGCGCCGCGGCGCTGGCGACCGTCAGCCTGCCCGCCGCCGCCCACGAGGGCCCTCTGCACGACGGCCTCCTGGCCGGCCTCGCGCATCCGCTCGGCGGCGCCGACCACCTGCTCGCGACGCTCGGCATCGGCCTGCTCGCGGGCGTCGCGGCCTCGGTGCGCGGGCGCACGGCGGGCGGTGCGTCGGTGCCGTCGCGCATCGGCGTGGCCGGAGTGCTGGGGCTGCTCGCGGGCGCGCTGTGGGCGATGCTCGCCGGCACGCTGCCCGGTCTGCCGCCCCTCGGCGCCGGGGTCGTGGAGCCGGCCGCCGCGCTCGGGCTGCTCGCGGTGGCGCTCGCGCTGCTGCAGGCCGAGCGGCTCGGTGCCGGCGGCCTCGCGGCGGTGGCGCTGGCGGTCGCGCTGCCGCACGGCTGGCTGCATGCCACCGAAGGCAGCGGCCCGGCCTTCTTCGTCGGCCTCGCCGCCGCGAGCGCCGCGCTGTTCGCCGCCGGCGCGCTCGCTGCGCGTGCGGTCGCGCGTCAGGGCGGCGCGCGCGCCGCGACCGCCCGCGGCTTGACCGCGGCGGGCTACACGGGCGCCTTCGCCTGGACGCTGCTGGCTGCCTGACGATGCCGCGTGTGCTGCTCTGTGATGACCATCCGGTCATCCGCGATGCGATCGCCGTCTGCCTGCGCGCCATCGTGCCCGACTGCGAGATCGGCGTCGCTGCCACCGCGCACCAGGCGCTCGACCGCCTCGAGGAACCGGTGGCCTGGGACCTGGTGGTGCTCGACCTCGGGTTGCCCGATGCCCGGGGAATCGATGCGCTCACCCGCGTTCGAGCCCACGCCCCCGACGCGAAGGTGGCCGTGCTGTCGGCGACCGAGGACCGCGATACCGTCGAACGCGTGCTGAGCGCCGGGGCGGTCGCGTTCGTGCCGAAGTCGACCGACCGGATCGCGCTGCTCGAGTCGCTCAAGGACCTGCTCGGCATCGCGGCGACGCCCGGCGAGCTCGAGCG
The DNA here is from genome assembly GCA_044342535.1 of Burkholderiaceae bacterium. Taxonomy (GTDB): domain Bacteria; phylum Pseudomonadota; class Gammaproteobacteria; order Burkholderiales; family Burkholderiaceae_E; genus UBA4615. The sequence goes on along the minus strand of JBIIPQ010000185.1, from coordinate 126 downwards.
GGCGCAGCCCGGGCGGCGCCCGCGCGACGACGACCTCGTGCACGAGGCCTTGTCGGCCATGACGCCGCGTCAGATGCAGGTGCTGCGCATGCTGGTGCGCGGGCTGCCGAACAAGGAGATCTGCCG
>JBIIPQ010000562.1:0-2538 GCA_044342535.1 Burkholderiaceae bacterium | reverse complement strand
GAATATGCCCGACCACACGCCGCAAGAAGTCGTCGCGCGCTACAAGGCGCTCGCCGACATCGAGCGCGGCTTCCGGGTGCTCAAGAGCGAGATCGAGATCGCGCCGGTGTTCCACCGGCTGCCGCAGCGCATCCGCGCGCACGCGCTGATCTGCTTCCTGGCGCTCGTGCTCTACCGCGTGCTGCGCATGCGGCTGCGGGCTCATGGCGGCCAATACTCGCCGGAGCGCGCACTCGAGATCGCCCGCCGAATCCAGATGCATCAGGTCACTCTCAACCAGCGCCACAGCGCCGCCGGGCTCACTACGCTCAGCGACCAACAGCGCGAACTGTTCGACGCCGTCGATCTGCCTGTACCTGTCAGAAACGCCTTGTAGTGCCAAAACCGTCGAGCTGATCATCGACATATCAATCACTTACGCGAATATCTGTCGAACTCGGGGGAGCCGCCTTCTCCGTTCAGGCGCCGATCGCCTCCGCCAGCACGACCAGCGAGCGGTCCGAGCCCACCGGACCGATCAGCGACAGCCCGAGCGGCACGCCGAGGCGCCGCGCGAGCGGCATCGAGACCTGCGGCACGCCGGCCAGTCCGGCGGTACACAGCAGCCGGATGGCAGTCGCACGATAGGCCTCCAGCGCCGACTCGTCCGCCGACAGCAGCGGCGCCACGTCGGGCATCGTCGGCAGCACCAGGACCCCATCGTCACCGAGCAGCGCCGCAAGATGGGCCCGGAAGCGCGCCCGGAAGACGTCCGCCGCAGCGACCTCCGCATCCGTCAGCCGGCTCGACCAGGCGAAGCGCTCGGCGACGCCCGGCCCGAGCGGCGCGCCGAAGCGCTCGATGATCGGTCCGTCCACCATCCAGGCCTCACGGCCCTGCGCGTGGCGGTAGGCCATGTACATCGTGTCGATCGAATCGAGGGCGAGCGTGCAGCGGGCAGCGCCGCCCGCCACCGCCTCGACCCGTGCGACGGCCTCGGCGAGTGCCTCGGCAGGCTCGGCCGCGATCAGCGCCCAGGCGTCGTCCGGGCGCAGCACCCGCACCCGGGCCGGCAGGGGCGCGGTGTCCGCACCGAGCATCACGTCGGCCACGCGGCCGAAGGTGCGCGCATCGCGGGCGAAGAACCCGCAGGTATCGAAGCTCGGCGACAGGTCGAGCGCACGCTGCAGCGACACGCGACCGTGGGTCGGGCGGATGCCGTACAGGCCGCAGTGGCTCGCCGGCGCGCGGACCGAGCCGCCGGTGTCGGTGCCGAGCGCGAGGTCGCACAGACGGTTGCTCACCGCCGAGGCCGAGCCGCTCGAGGAGCCGCCAGGGATCCGGTCGGGTGCGGCCCCGTTGATCGGCGTGCCGAAGTGTGCGTTGCGCCCGTTCATGCTGAACGCGAACTCGTCGGTATGCGTCTTGCCCACGAAGCGCGCGCCGGCGTCGAGCAGGCGCTGCACGGCTGGTGCATTCGCTGTCTTGATGCCCGACATCGCGAGCACCAGCGGATTGCCGCCCCCGGTGGGATAGCCGGCGACGTCGAACAGGTCCTTGGCCGCGAAGCTCAGCCCCGACAGCGGTCCGGTTCCGGCACAGGGCACCGGTACCGCCGGGTACGGGACGAAGGCCCGCGCGGGGTCGTGGGCGAGGAGCATGGGCGGTGTCCGGGGGCCGGCGCGTCAGGCGGCATGGGCGGTGGCGTCGGTGCGCAGGCAGCGCACGACATGGTCGGCCGCGACGGTGACCGGCTCGGGCGGAGCGACGCGACAGGCGTCCTGCGCGAAGCTGCAGCGCTCGGCGAACGCACAGCCCGCGGGCAGGTTGGCCAGGTCGGGCGGCGAGCCCGCGATCGTCAGCAGCCGCGTGCCGCGCGCCATGGTCTGGCCGCCCGCCCGCCCGCGCAGCAGCGCGAGCGTGTACGGATGGCGCGGCGTGCGCACGACGGTCCGCACCGGGCCCTCCTCGACGATGCGGCCCGCGTACATCACCGCGAAGCGGTCCGCGACCTCGACCGCCGCGCCGATGTCGTGCGTGACGAACACGATGCCCAGCCCGAGCTCGCGCTGCAGCTCGCGCAGCAGCAGCAGGATCTGGATCTGGACCGTCGCGTCGAGCGCGGTCGTCGGCTCGTCGGCGAGCAGCAGCTGCGGGCGGCAGGCCAGCGCGAGCGCGATCATCGCGCGCTGGCGCATGCCGCCGCTCATCTCGTGCGGGTAGGCGTCGAGGCGCCGTTCGGGGCTCGGGATGCGCACCCGCTCGAACAGCTCGAGCGCACGCCGGCGGGCGTCGCCCTCGGAGACCGACTCGTGCCGGCGGATCGATTCGATGATCTGCGCACCGAGCGTGTAGACCGGGTCGAGGGCCAGCAGCGGCTCCTGGAAGATCATCGAGGCGACCTTGCCCCGGTAGTCCGCGAGCGCGCGCGTCCCGAGCGACAGCACGTCGTGACCGGCGACCCGGACCGAGCCCTCGATGCGCGTCGTGCGCGGCGCGTGCAGCCGCAGCAGCGCGCGCAGCGTGACGCTCTTGCCCGAGCCCGATTCGCCGATCAGC
>JBIIPQ010000184.1:0-8485 GCA_044342535.1 Burkholderiaceae bacterium | reverse complement strand
AGGCTCGCGCCGCGCGATCGGCATCCGCTGGTCTTCTCGACCTTCGTCGCCCTCGCGCCGGGCGCGTCGATGGAACTGCTCAACGACCTCGACACCGACCCGCTGCACCAGTCGTTCCAGCTCGCGCTGCCCGGCAAGTTCGGCTGGGAGGTGCTCGAGGGCGGGCCCGAGGTCTGGCGGATCCGGATCACCCGTCAGCCCGGCGGCACGCGCCACGACGGGTACGACGCCGCCTGAGCCCGGTCGGTGGGTACGCGTGCGAGCGCGTGCCCGCGACGCACGACTCGGCGCGGCTCAGCGCCCCTCGAACCGGGGCCGCCGCTTCTCGTTGAACGCGCGCACGCCCTCGTGCCGGTCGGCGGTGCCGACGAGCGCGTTGTAGGCCTCGACCTCGAAGCGGAAGGCGGTGCGCAGCTCCATCTGCATCCCGTAGCGGATCGACTTCTTGGCCTGCCGCACCGACAGCGGCGCGTTGCCGGCGATCGTGCGCGCGGTGTCCAGAGCCAGCGCGCGCAGCGCAGCGACATCGTCGGCGAGCGCGCTGACGAGGCCCCAGTCGGCCGCCTGCTGCGCGGAGAAGGGCCGGCCGGTCAGCACGATCTCCTTGGCGCGGCGCTCGCCGACCGCGCGCGGCAGGTTCTGCGTGCCGCCGGCGCCGGGCATGATGCCGAGGCCCACCTCCGGCAGCGCGAAGCGTGCATGGCGCGCCGCGTAGACGAAGTCGCAGGACAGCACCATCTCGAAGCCGCCGCCGTAGGCATGCCCGTTGACCGCGGCGATCACCGGCAGCGGCAGGTCGGCGAGCGTCCAGTGCTGGCGCTCGAAGACCTCGTGCTGGCGACGCCACTGGTCGTCGGTCATGCCGTTGCGCTCCTTGAGGTCGCCGCCGGCGCAGAACGCACGCTCGCCGCTGCCGGTGAGCACCACGCAGCGCAGGTCCTCGGGGTCCTCGGTGAGCCGTGTCCAGAGCTCGAGCAGGTCGCGCCCCATGCGGGTGTTCAGTGCGTTCATCGCCTCCGGGCGGTCGAGCTCGACGAGCAGCAGATGCGGCTCGGGCTTCGACAGGCGAAGGGTCTCGTAGCGGTCGGGCAGCGGCATCGGACGGCCTCCGGTCAGTCGAACACGACGACGCCGCGGCCGCGCACGCCGCCGGCGATCAGCGCCTGGCAGTGCTCGACGAGCCGCGCGAACGGCACGCGGTGCACGATCGTCTCGAGCGCGCGCGGCCTGAGGTCGGTGGTCATGCGCCTCCACGCGCCGGTACGGCGGTCGAGCGGATGGTTGGCGTTGACCCCGGCGAGCACGACGCTGCGCAGGATGAACGGGTAGATGGACGTGGCGAAGGTCTCGCCGGCGGCGTTGCCGAAGGGCGCGACGACGCCCCCCTTTCGCATCGTGCGCAGCACGAAGTCGAGCGGCGCGCCGCCCACCGCGTCGATGGCCCCCGACCAGAGCTGCTCGTCGAGCGGCTTCACATGCTGCTGCTGGATCTCGCGGCCGACGACACGCGCCGCGCCGATGGTCTTCAGGTACGCGTGCTCGGAGGCCTTGCCGGTCATCGCGACGACGCGGTGGCCGAGGCCGGCGAGCATGTCGATGGCGAAGCTCGAGCAGCCGCCGGTGGCGCCGGTGACGATCACCTCGCCGTCGCCGGGCACGACGCCGTGGCGCTCGAGCGTCTCGACGGCGACCGCCGAGGTGTAGGCGCCGATGCCGAGCGCGACGACCGAGAACGCGTCGAAGCCCTCCGGGATCCGGTGCACCCAGTCGGCGGGCACGCGGACCACCTCGGAGAAGGCACCGTCGTGACGGATGCCGAATTCCTGGCCGCCCTGCACGGTGACCTCGTCGCCGGCCCGAAAGCGCGCATCGGCAGAGGACTCGACCACGCCCGACACCTCGATGCCGGGGATGCAGGGGAAGCGCTTGATCACGTTGCCGGCACCGCTGACGGCGCGCGCGTCCTTGTAGTTGATCGCGGCGAAGCGGCTGCGGATCAGCACCTCGCCCGCACCGACCTCGTCGGCGCCGACCTCGACCCAGCGGCTGAAACGCGCACCCGCGTCGTCGCGGAAGGTCCGGATCGCCCTGTGCTTCATCGCCCTGCCTCCTGCGGCCCGATCGCGGCGCGCGTGGCGAGCAGCGCGTCGATCTCGGTCGCATCGAATCCGTAGTCCGCGAGGACCTCGCGGGTGTGCTCGCCGAGCGCGGGCGGCGCATGCCGCACCCGCGCCTGCGTGTCGCGGTCGCCGACCAGGAAGCCGGCGAGCCGGACCGGGCCGGTCCGGTGCGGCACCTCGACCGCGGCACGCGCATGCGCGAACTGCTCGGAGGCCACGACCTGCGCATAGTCGGCGACCGGCGCGCACATGATGTCGAGCCGCTCCAGCTCGGGCAGCCAGTCGGCGGTGGCGCGGGCGGCGAGCCGCGCCTCCAGCGCGTCTCGAAGCGCGGCCCGGTTGCGCACGCGCGCATCGTTGCCCGCGAAGCGCGGATCCTCGACGAGCGCCTCCAGCCCGAGCAGCCCGCACAGCGCCTTCCAGCGCGGCGGCTGGTAGGCCGCGACCATCATCCAGCCGTCGGCTGTCCGGTAGGCCTCGTTGGGCGCCGCGTACGGCGCGGCACTGCCGATCCGCTTCGGCACCTCGCCGCTCGCCATGTACGACGCGAGGCCGCTGGCCTGCAGCATCAGGCTCGCGTTGTACATGTTCACGTCGAGGTACTGGCCGCGCCCCGTGCGGTCGCGCTCGCGCAGGGCGGCCAGCACCGCCATCGCTCCCAGGAAGCCGGTGGTCAGGTCCACCGCCGGCACCTGGACCTTGCAGGGCTCGGCGCCCTCGACGCCGATCTGGCTCATCAGCCCGGAGAGCGCCTGCACGACGCCGTCGACCCCCGGCCGGTCGGCCCAGGGGCCGTCCTGTCCGAATGCGGTGACCGCGACCCAGACCAGCCGCGGATTGATCGCGGCGAGCGCGTCGTAGCCCACGCCGAGCTTCGCCATCACGCCCGGCCGGAAGCTCTCGACCACGATGTCGGCATGTGCCGCCATCCGGCGCACCGCGGCGACCGCGGCCGGCTGCTTGAGGTCGAGCGACAGGCCGCGCTTGTTGCGGTTGAAGCTCATCGCGACCACCGAATCGCCGTCGAGCCAGGGCGGCCCGAGGGCGCGGCCGAGGTCGCCGCCGGGCGACTCGATCTTCACGACCTCCGCGCCCATGTCGCCGAGCAGCATGCCGATCGTCGGGCCCGCCCCGATCTGCGAGAAGTCGAGGACCTTCAGGCCCTCGAGCGCCGTACCGAGTCCCATGACGTCACTCGATCCGGATGCCGGTCTCGCGGCCGATCCGCTGCCAGCGGGCGACGTCGCGCTGGATCAGCCCCTGCAGCTCTTCGGGCCCGAGGAACGAGGGCTCGAAGCCCTGCGAGACCATCCGCTCGCGGACCTCGGCCGACTCGGTCACGCGGCGCAGCTCGGCGGCGATCCGCGCGGTGATCTCGCGCGGCGTGGCCGCCGGCGCGAGGATCGAGTACCAGAGCGGCACGTCGTAGCCCGGCACGCCCGCTTCGGCGACCGTCGGCACCTCGGGCAGCAGCGGCGAGCGCCGGCCGGTGGCGACCGCGAGCGCGCGCAGCTTGCCGGCCTGCACGTGCGGCGCGACCGAGGCCAGTGTCGCGAACGCGGTCTGGATCTGGCCGCCGAGCAGGTCGGCGATCGCCGGGCCCGTGCCCTTGTAGGGCACATGGGTCACCTGCGTGCCGGCCAGCTTGTCGAACAGCTCGAAGGCGAGGTGCTGCGGAGTGCCGCTGCCCGGCGTGCCGTAGTTCAGCTTGCCGGGCTGGGACCTGGCGAGCGCGACGAACTCGGCGGTGCTCTTGGCGGGCACCGACGGATGCACGACCAGCAGCATGGGCACCGAGGCGACCAGCGCGATCGGCGCGAAGTCGCGTTCGATGTCGAAGGGCAGCTTCTGGCCGAGGCCGGGGTTGATCGTCACCTGGTTCGACGCGATGACGATCGTGTAGCCGTCGGCCGCGGCGCGCGCCGCCTGGTCGGTGCCGAGGTTGCCGCCCGCGCCGGGCCGGTTGTCGATCACCACCGGCTGGCCGAGCGCGTCGGCGAGCTTCGGGCCGAGCATGCGCGCGAGGATGTCGTTGCCGCCGCCGGGCGGAAACGGCACGACGAAGCGGACCGCCCGCGACGGCCAGCGCCCCTCGGGCGACTGCGCGCGGGCGGGGGTCAGAGCGGCGAGAGCGAGCGCGGCGGAACCGGCTCGAAGCACGTGGCGCCTGGAGGTCATGCGGGGGTCTCCTTGTGAGGTGATCAGTCCTGCAGCGGGCCGCCCCGGAGCACGGTGCGGTTGACGTTCGCATGCGGCTGCGCGGTGCCCGGCACGTCGAAGGTCACGCGGTGGTTCACGCGCCGATGCGGCCAGTAGTCGGCGTTCGCGTAGTGCTGCGTCGAGCGGTTGTCCCAGACCGCGAGGCCGTGGGGCTGCCACTCGTGCTGCACGGTGAACTCGGGGCGCCGGATCCAGCTCGACAGGAAGGCCAGCATCGCCTGGCTCTCGCGGCGGTCGATGCCGTCGATGTGCTTCGTGAACGAGTCGTTGACGTACAGGCAGCGGCGCCCGGAGTCGGGATGCACCAGCACGACCGGATGCGAGACCGGCTTGTAGTGGCGGATCGCGTTGATCAGGGCCTCGTCGCCGCGCCGCCCGAGTGCATCACGGAACCCGCTGACCTCCCAGGTGTGGGTCGCGGTGAGGCCCTCGAGGTAGGCCTGCATGCCGGGCGACAGCGCCTCGAAGGCCTTGCTGGTGCTCAGCCAGCAGGTGTTGCCGCCGTGGGGCGGCGTCTCGGTGATCTGGATCACCGTGCCCATCGGCGGGCGGGCCTGCCAGGTGAGGTCGGTGTGCCACTGGTCGATCGAGGGCGGGCGCTCGCGGTCGGTGACGATCATCTCCATCTCGGGCACCGACTCGTGGCGATCGAAGAAGGAGCCGCCGGAGATCGGCCCGAAGACCTCGGCGAGCGCGACATGCTGCGCGGGGGTCAGCACCTGCGGCCGGAAGAACAGCACCTCGAAGTCGGCGAGCGCGCGGCGCAGCTCGGCGCGCACCGGATCGGGCAGCGGCCGCGTCAGGTCGACCCCGTCGACCCAGGCGGCGAAGTCGGGCAGGCGCGGCGTCGGGCGGATGTGCTCGTAGCGCCGTGCGAGGTCGATCGGCACGGTCTCTCGGGGCGTGGCGGCCATCGCGGTGTCTCCGGATCGTCGATGAGGGCCTTACTGTAGGCCGGCTCGGCCGTTCGTGCAGGATCGCCGCTCACCCGCGGGCCGTCCGGCACGCGGCGGCCCGCTCGTGGCGCCCGCTCAGCGCGGGACCGCCGGTGCCGCCACGCGCGCGGCCCGCACCCCGACCAGGATGCCCGCGGTCACCAGCGCCAGCCCGCCGATCAGGGCGAGGCCGAGCGGCTCGCCGAGCACGGCGACCGCCGTCAGCGCCGACAGCCCCGGCACGAGCGCGGTCAGCATGGTGGTGCGCACCGGTCCGAAGCTGCGCACCATGGTCGCGAAGGTGATGCCCGAGATCACCACCGAACCGATGCCCTGCCAGAGCGCCTGGAACAGGATCTCGCCGGCCGGCGCCGAGGCGAGCCGGCTGTCGACCACGCCGGCGAGCGCGAGCCCCGCGTAGACCGGCACGTAGGCGATCAGCGCGAACACGGTGATCGCGATGGTCGCCTCGACCGGATCGAGCCGCTCGCGTCGCATCAGCACGGTGTAGGTCGACCAGCACGCCGAGGCGACGAGGAACATCAGGTCGCCCTTCCAGACGTCGCCGCCGTCGAAGGCCCGCAGCAGCGAGGCGCCGCCCACCAGCGCGCCGCCACCCAGGATCATCGCGAGCGCCAGCACGCGGCCCGGCGCCAGGCGCTCGTGCAGCAGCACCACCGACAGCAGCGCGGTCCACAGCGGCAGCATGCCGGGCAGCAGCACCGAGCCGTGCGCGGCCGGCGCATGCACGAAGCCGGCATAGGCGAACACGCCGTAGCCGATACCGCCGAACAGCCCGCAGACGATGGTGACGCGGGCGCCGAGCGGCGAGATGCCGAGCCAGGAAGGCGCGGCGCCGCCCGCGGCACGCCGGCGCCGCACGATCCACCAGCCCCAGGGCACGAGCACCACCGAGGCGCCGAGGATCCGGCAGAACAGGATGTCCCAGGGACAGAGGGACTTGAGGGCCATCGCACGGGCGACGACGATGAAGGCGGTCCAGATCGCGATCGTGGCCACCGCGGCCGCGATGCCGACCGCACGGGAATTCATGGGCATCGGCGGATTATCCTCTTCGCCCGGAACGCCCAGGGCCGGCCCGCAGCCGCGGGTCCGGAACCGGAACGTGCGCCGGCCGCGACGACGCCTATCATCGCCGCTCCACGAAGCCATCCCCACACGAGGAGACACCGCCATGCCCCGCCTTCAGGACAAGGTCTGCATCGTCACCGGCGCCACCAGCGGCATCGGCCGGCGCACCGCCGAGGTGTTCGCCGCAGAGGGCGCGCACGTGATCGTCGCCGGACGGCGCGAGGCCGAAGGCCGTGCCGTCGAGGCCGCGATCGGTACGCGCTGCGCGTTCGTGCGCACCGACGTCACCGACGAGGCCCAGGTCGAGGCGCTCATCGCCTTCACGATGGCCCGCCACGGCCGCATCGACTGCCTGTTCAACAACGCCGGCGGACCCGCGCCGGTCGGCGGCATCGAGACCATCCCGGTCGAGGGGTTCGACGCGGCGATGGCGACGCTGCTGCGCTCGGTGATGCTCGGCATGAAGCATGTCGCGCCGATCATGATCGCGCAGGGTTCGGGCAGCATCGTCAACAACGGCTCGATCGCGGGGAGCCGCGCCGGCTACTCGACCTCGATGATCTACTCGGCCGCGAAGGCGGCGGTGATCCACCTGACCCGCTGCGCGGCGATGCAGCTCGGCGAGCGCAACGTGCGGGTCAACACCATCTCGCCCGGCGGCATCGCGACCGGCATCTTCGGCAAGGCCCTGGGGCTGTCGGCGGAGCGGGCCGAGGCGAGCGCCGAAGCGGTGAAGGCGGGTCTCGCGAAGATGCAGCCGATCCCGCGTTCCGGCCTCGTCGACGACATCGCGATGGCCGCGGTGTTCCTCGCCAGCGACGAGTCGGGCTTCGTCAACGGGCACGACCTCGTCGTGGACGGCGGCGTGATCGGCGGGCGCATGTGGTCGCCGCACCAGGAGGCGGTGCGCGGCATGCGCGCCGCGTTCGGCATCGGGCAGTGAGCGGCATCGGGCAGTGAGCGGCGCCAGGCGCGCCGCGCGCCTGCCCGCAGGGCGCCGGCTCAGGCCAGGCGGCCGGCCTGGAAGTCCGCCACCGCCTGGTGCAGCTCCTCGACGGTGTTCATCACGAAGGGGCCGTACTGCGCGATCGGCTCGCCGAGCGGGCGTCCGGCGATCAGCAGCGCGCGAGCCGGGCCCGTCGCCCGCAGCGCCACGCCGTCGCTGCCCGGCGCGTTCGAGAGCACCGCCATCCGACCCGAGCCGACACGCGTACCCTCGATGTCGAGCTCGCCGCGGTACACGTAGACGAAGGCGTTGTGGCCGGGCGGCATCGCCTGCTCGAAGCGCGCGCCCTCGGGCAGCGCGAGGTCGAGGTACAGCGGCTCGGTGCCCTCGCGCGTGACAGCGCCTTCGATGCCGTGGCTGCGGCCGGCGATGGCGACCACGCGCACGCCGCCGGGCGCGGTGAAGGCGGGCAGCTCGTCGGCCTTGAAGTCGCGATACCAGGGCGCACGCATCTTGTCGCGCGCCGGGAGGTTCAGCCAGAGCTGGAAGCCCTCCATCAGGCCCTCGGACTGCTCGGGCAGCTCCGAGTGGATCACGCCGCGCCCGGCGGTCATCCACTGCACGCCACCGCCCTCGAGCAGCCCCTCGTTGCCGGCGCTGTCGCGATGCCGCATGCGGCCGGCGATCATGTAGGTGACGGTCTCGAAGCCGCGATGCGGATGGTCGGGGAACCCCGCGATCCAGTCGTCGGGGTCGTCGCTGCGGAAGTTGTCGAGCATCAGGAACGGATCGAGGCGGCGCTGCAGCGGCTGGGTGAGCACGCGCAGCAGCTTCACGCCGGCGCCGTCCGAGGTCGGCTGGCCGAGCTCGAGCCGCTCGACGCGGCGCGGACGCGCCACCGGTTCGGCGGCGATGCGGTCGGTGACGTCCATGGCAGGGGCTCCTTCGGCGGACTCGGGGTGATCGGGCGAGGCGGGCGAGGCGGGCGGGGCGGGCGGGGGCAGGCCCAGCCCGGAGGTCGGATCCGGACGGCAAGCCTATCAGCCGCGCGGCCCGGGGCCCGCCGGTGCGCGCCGGTGCGCGCCGATGTGCGTCGCCCGGGCCCGGCGCACCCGCCCCACACATCGTGACGATTCGGACACATTGCGCAGTTCGACCGTCCGGAGCGGCAC
>JBIIPQ010000561.1:0-2545 GCA_044342535.1 Burkholderiaceae bacterium | reverse complement strand
AGGCGCAGCAGCTCGTTGCGTTCGGCGAGCGGCACGTCGAGCACGCCGGCGGCCCGCAGCACCAGCTCGCGGCTGGGATAGGAGCGGCCGGACTCGACGTAGCTCGCATGCCGCTGCGAGATGGCGCAGGCCTCGGCGAAGGCGGCCTGCGTGAGCCCGCGCCGGGTGCGCCAGCGGCGCAGCGAGCCGCCGACGCTCGCAGCGGGCGCGTCCATCAGCGGACCCCGCGGGCGAGTGCGCCGGTGCCTGCGCGGTGCTCGCGCAGCGCGCCGAAGGCGGCGATGACGAGGACGAGCAGCATGACCTTCTTCACGGCCGTCTCCGGCGGGAGCGTGGATGACGGCCCATTCTGGCGGGGCGACCGTGCGCACGGCAATGACCTCGGAGGTCATGGCGCGGCCGGCGCGCGGCGATCCGCCGGCCCGCGTTCCGCCGGTTCAGCGGTCGCCGAGCATCGCGTCGATGCGCTTGAAGACCTTGCGCGCGTGGGCCAGCAGCTCGCCCTCGCTCGGATGGTCGAGGGTCTCGACGCCGACGATCCGCTTGGCGAGCGCGGCATGGTGCTTCGTCACGTGGTCGCTGAAGGCGATCTTGGCGGTGCCCGGGCCGGTGACCAGCACTTCGCGCGCATCGCCGAGCGCGGTCACGACCTCGTCGAAGAAGTGCCTGTCGTCGTTCGTGTGGCCGGAGCCGGTGGCGCCAGCGCGGTGGTGCACCTGCCGGTGGCCGCCCGCATGGTGGACGGTGACGGCATGGGTTTCGTCGACGGAGAAGTCGACGACCCGGGCGTCTCGGTGATCGAGCCAGACGACGGCATGGACGTGGGACATGGGAAGGTCTCTCGGTGGGATGGGTGAGGCATCGAGGGCGGAGGGGAGGCGCTGCCGGAGGAGACGACCGGAACGCGGGGCGGGCTCGGACGGCCCGCTTCGGCTACAGGGTGGAGCGGTGCGTGCCCGCGGCGCGCTCGTGGTGTGTCTGGCAGGCGATGCAGCGGACCGCGAACGACTGCGCCTGCAGCCGCGCGGGCGCGATGGCCTGTCCGCAGTCGGTGCAGGTGCCGTAGCCGCCCGCCTCGAGGCGGGCGAGTGCGGTGCGCCCGGCCTGGTACTCGTCGATGTCGCGGCGGGCGTCGGCGAAGTCGGCGGTGACGGTGTCGTCGGCGACCGAGAGGTCACCGGCGTCCGCATTGCGGTCCAGGCCTGCGGTGACCATCGCGGCATCGCCGAGCTTGTCGGTGATCTCGCCGCGGAGGACGTCGAGCCTGTGTTCGATGGTCTGGCGGATGCGGGCGGTGTCGAGCGGATCCATGAGGTGCCTCGGCTGCGTGTTGAACCATCGTAGGACGCAACGCAGCGGGCCGGATTGATCGAGGTCAAGCGGACCGCAGGGCCTCGGCGACGGCGGCTCGGGGCCGGCCCGCCGCCGAGGCCGTGTCAGCCCGGGCGTCCCGAGCGCTGCAGCGGGCAGGTGTTCATGCCCAGCAGCGCGTACGCGCCGCAGAACCGGAACACGCCGGTCGCGAGCACGATGCCCCCGACCACGTAGCCCCACAGTCCGACGGTGCCGAGCGCGGCGAGCGCGATCAGGATGAGGCCCGCGACGATGCGCAGGATGCGGTCGATGCCGCCGACGTTCGCTTTCATGGTGTGTTGCCTCGCTGGTGTGTTCGAGCGCCCATTGCAGCGCACGGGGTGCCGACCGGTCTGTGACCGCGGTTACACGGCCCGCGGTCACAAGGCATGTTGCAGGCCATTCGCGTGCCCGCCCGCGGGCGGCGGCACGCGCCTTCTGCTACCGTCGCCGATCCCTCGACCCCTAGGCCCCGCCTGCCGGAATCCACCATGGACCATCCCCCGCCGACCCGCGAGCTGCAGCCCAGCGCACTGACCGCCAACGAGATGTACCTGCTGCTGCGCGACTCGGTGATGCCGCGCCCGATCGCCTGGGTGTCGACGATCGGCACCGACGGGCGCAGCAACCTCGCGCCGTACAGCTTCTTCAGCGTCTGCTCGTCGGAGCCGCCGATCCTGGGCTTCTCGGCGATGAAGTCCGGCCGCGACGCGCGCGGCCAGCCGACCTACAAGGACACGATGGTCAACGTCCGCGCCAACGGCGAGATGGTGATCAACGTCGTGCCCGAGTCGATGATGCTGCCGATGGTCGAGACCTCGGCCAACCTCCCCCCGGGCGAGAGCGAGTTCGATTTCGCGAAGCTGCCCCAGGCGGCGTCGACGGCGGTCAAGCCGCCGCGCGTGGCCGGCGCGCCGGTCGCCTACGAGTGCGTCGTGCATTCGATCGTCGAGCTCGGCAGCAGCGCCTGGGTGATGGCGCGGGTGGTGCACGTGCACGTCGACGAGCGCGTCTATGTCGGCACGGTCAAGGGCGTGAACCACCGCATCGACCTGCTGCAGGGCACCGAGATGCGTCCTGCGGGCCGGCTCGGCCGGGCGCTGTACAGCCGGATCCGCAACGAGGAGACGATCCTGCGCAGAGACGGTCCCAACGATTGAGTGGCCGGTCGCGGTTACTCAGCCGGTCGGCG
>JBIIPQ010000368.1:0-4603 GCA_044342535.1 Burkholderiaceae bacterium | reverse complement strand
TGGCCCTGCACGACGGTCTCGACGCAGTCGGCGATGACCTCGCGAGAGATCAGCGAGTACTTCATGCCCTCGGTGCCCATCGACATGCCGTCGGAGATCGTCGGCGTGCCGAAGATCTGCGGGTTGCCGCCGGCCGCCTTGATCGCCGCGACCGCCGCGTCGGCCAGGGGCTGCAGGCCCGAGTTGCAGGGCGTGATGGTCGAATGCCCGTTGGCGATGCCGATCATCGGATTCGCGAAGTCGGACTTCTGGTAGCCCATCGCGTAGTACATCGAGCGGTTGGGCGCGCGGGCGACGCCCTCGGTGATGTTGCTGGAGCGGCGGTTCGCGGTCATCGCGGGTCTCCGGTTCGGTGGGTCTGGGCGCCTCTCGGGCGCGGCGGAACCGGATGGTACGTCGACCCGCCGCCAAGGTAAAATATTCGGAAGAGGCTGCTCCGATATGAAAAGAGTATCGCTGCCCCAGTTGCCGCCCGATCTGCAGGGCATCGACCTGCGCGCGCTAGCCTATTTCCGCGTCGTCGTCGCCGAGGGCCACTTCGGGCGGGCCGCGCAGCGGCTGTCGATGTCGCAGCCGCCGCTTTCGGTCTCGGTGCGAGGGCTCGAGACCCGGCTCGGGGTGACGCTGCTCGAGCGCCGCCGCGACGGTGTCGCGCCCACCGCGGCGGGTGAGGCGCTGGCGCGCGAGCTCGACGCGTTCTTCCCGCGCTTCGCGGACATGCTCGGACGGGTGCGCGCGACCGCCCGCGGCGAGGTCGGCGCGCTGCGGATCGGATTCGTCACCCCGGCCGAGTACAGCTTCCTGCCTGCGGGCGTGCGCGAGTTCCGGCTGCGCCATCCGGGCATCGGGCTGGTCTTGAGCGAGATGACCAGCGACGCCCAGTTCGATGCGCTGCGCGACGGCGAGCTCGACGCGGGCTTCGCGATGCCTCCGGTGCCGCACCGCGGCCTGGCGTGGCGGCAGGTGCTGCGCGAGCCACTGCTGCTGGCGCTGCCGGCCGCCCACCCGGGCGCGCGGGCCGCGCCCGGGCGCCCGCTGCGGCTGGCGAGCGTCGCCGACCTGCCGCTGCTGCTGTTCCCGCGCGAGAAGGCCCCGGCGCTGCACGACGAGATCCTGGGGCTGTTCGCGCGGGCCGGCCTGACGCCCGCGATCGGCCAGGAGGCGATCCAGATGCAGACCATCGTCAGTCTGGTGGCCGCCGGTCTGGGGATGGCGGTGGTCCCCGCCAGCCTGCGCAACCTGCAGCGCAAGGGCGTGGTGTACCGCGAGCCGGCCGGTCGGCCGGCCCGGATCGAGGTCGGCCTGTCCTGGCGTTCGGACGACGCTTCGCCCGCGCTGGCGCGCTTCGTTGCCCATTGGGCCGATGCGGGCTGACCCCGTGCTCAGGGCTGTCCGACGAGGGGTCGCAGGCGGCAGGCTGCCCCGGGCAGGCCGGGTGCCCTCCCCCGGGAAACCCGGAGAAATGGGCCAAATGCCCACAAACTGTTTGTCGAGAAGGTTCCCACTGCGTTACGGTCGTGCCACAGTCGATTCGCCAGTTTGACCGTTTCGCAACCGCTGCAGTCAGCGTGATCCCTTCCGGTCCCGGTTTCCGCCCGCTCCGTGCTCCCGCCGATCCCTTCCGATGAAGCCGAACGCCTCGCCGTGCTGCGGGGGCTGGGCATTCTGGACACTCCGCCGGACCCGACGCTCGACGAGCTGACCCGACTCGCCGCCGACGTCCTCGGCACGCCGATCGCGCTGGTCAGCCTGGTCGACGAAGACCGGCAGTGGTTCAAGTCCCGGGTCGGCCTGGCCGTGACCCAGACCCGTCGCTGCGACGCGTTCTGCGCGCATGCGATCGCCCAGGAGGGGCTGTTTCTCGTCGCGGACGCCTGGGCCGACCCGCGATTCGCGGGCAACCCCCTGGTCAAGGGCGATCCGTTCATCCGCTTCTACGCCGGCGTGCCGATGCGCGTGGAGGGCCGCTCGGTCGGGACGCTCTGCGTGATCGACCGGCAGGCGCGCACGCTGTCGGACCGGGAGCGCTCGGCGCTCGAGCGGATCGCCGGCCTGGGCGCCGCGCAGCTGCTGCGGCACCGGGACGCGGCCACCGTCGGGCTCGCCCGCGCCCGCCTCGCCGACTTCCTGGTCTCCTCCGGAGACTGGCTGTGGGAGACCGCAGGGCTGCGGGTCAACTGGGTCTCCGACAACATCACCCGGGTCCTCGGTGTGACGCCCGCCGCCTACCAGGGCCACCTGGTGATCGAGGGGCTGCTCGACGACCCCGAGGCACGCGAGCGCAATGCCTCGGCGCTGGCCGCGATCCGGGCCCACGGGCCGTTCCGCGACCTGTACGTCAGGCGCGACGCTGCCGACGGGCCGCGCGTGGTCGTCAAGAGCGGCGTGCCGGTGCTCGATGCCGCCGGCCGATTCGTCGGCTATCGCGGCGTGTCGCGCGACGTCACCGCCGCGCATGCGTCGGCCCGGATGGCCGCGGTCGCCGATCGCCGCCTGACCGAGGCGATCGAGGCGATCGAGGAACCCTTCGTGATGACCGATCCGGCTGGCGGGATCGTGCTGACCAACGCCCGCTGGCGCGAGCTCAACAGGACAGAAGGCTTGCAGCTGCCGCAGAACTGGCACGATCTCGTGCTGCAGCACCTCGAGCTCGGCCTGATCGAGACCGCGCGCGGCCGCGAGGCCGAGTGGCTGGCGGAGCGGACCACGCTGCGCGGTCTGCGCCCGGGGCCGATCGAGGTGCGGCGGGGCGGGCGCGACTTCCTGCTGCGCGACGTGGTGCTGTCGGACGGCAGCTGCGTGACGGCGGGCCAGGACGTCACCGCGATCCGCGCCGAACACCGCGCCGCCCTCGACAGCGCTCGGCGCCTGACGCTCGCGCTGTCCGCGGCCGGACTCACGATCTGGGAGGCCGATCTCGATTCGGGGTCGGTGCTCAGTGTCGGCGAGGTGCAGCCTGGCGAGCCCGGCCGGGCGGCCCCGGGCAGCCTGGACGCCTGGCTGCTGCGGGTGGCGGACGCGGACCGCGAGCGGCTCCGGGTGGGCTTGCGGGCGGTCTGGGACGGGCGTCTGGACGTGCTTCACGACGAGTTCGGCGTGCTGATCGCCGGCACCGCGCATCGCGTCGCGCTCGTGGTCGCGCTGGAGGCCGCCACGCTCGATCGGCCGCGGCGGCTGGTCGCGGTGCGCCGCGACGTGACCGAGATCCGGCGGGCCGAGGAGGCGGCGCGGCTCAAGACCGCCGCCGACCTCGCCAACCGCTCGAAGTCCGAGTTCCTGTCGCGCGTGGGCCATGAGCTGCGAACGCCGCTCAACGCGATCCGCGGCCTCGCGCAGGTCATGCAGCGCGAGGCGGGGCAGGGCGTGTCCTCGCGTCAGAGCATGACGGGTCATGTGGTCACCGCGAGCGAGCACCTCGCGGCGCTGCTCGATGATCTGCTCGACATGTCGCAGGTCGAGACCGGCCGCCTGACGATCCGCAGGGAGCCGGTGCCGGTCGCGGCCGTCGTGCGCGACTGCCTCCGGATGATCGCTCCGCAGGCGGCGGGGCACGGCATCGCGCTCGAGTGCGGACGCATCCCCGAGGGGCTGCGGGTGATGGCCGATCAGACCCGGCTGCGGCAGATTCTGCTGAACCTCGCGTCCAACGCGGTCAAGTACAACCGGCCGCAGGGTCGCGTGCGGCTGAACGCCGAAGGCGACCGCGGCGACGGCTTCGCGCAGATCGCCGTGGTCGACACCGGCCCCGGGCTGACCCACGACGAGATCTCGCGTGTCTTCCTACCCTTCGAGCGGCTGTCCCGCCCGGACGGGGACCATACCGAGGGGCTGGGGCTGGGGCTGTCGATCGCGCAGGGCCTGGCCCAGGCGATGGGCGGCTCGATCGTGGTCGACAGCGATCCCGGGCGCGGCACCCGCTTCGTCGTGCACCTGCCGGCGGCGCCGGTGCTCGCGACGGAAGGCGCGGCGCGCCTGCCCGTGGCCGAGCCGCCGACCGAGCCGCCACAGCGCGTGATGTATGTCGAGGACAACCGGCTCAACGGCCTGCTGATGACGCAGATCGCACGCCAGGTGGTTGGCGTGGACATGCAGGTCGTCGAGAGCGGCGAGGAGGCGCTCGAGACGATCGGCGCGTTCGATCCCGACCTGCTGCTCCTGGACTACGACCTGCCGGGCATCGACGGGCTGGAGGTGCAGCGCCGCCTGAAGCAGGATCCGCGCTGGGCGGGCCTCAGGATCGTGCTGGTGTCCGCCGACGCCAACGCCGAGAGCATCGCGCGTGCGCGTGCGCTCGGCTTCGACGACTACTGGGTCAAGCCGCTCGACGTGGCGCGGGTGATCGATGCGCTGGGTGGCTCGCCCGGCGTGCTGCGCCAAGACCAGCCGGCCGGCGCCTGAGGGGCGTCGCCGCCGGAGGGCCTCGGGGCGCCACCAGTCGTGTGACAATGCCGCCGATCCGTGCCCCTGCACCGGGCACGCCCGGCCCGCCCCACCGTCGATGCTGATCCATCCCGAATTCGATCCGGTCGCGCTGCAGCTCGGCCCGCTGGCCATCCGCTGGTACGGGCTCATGTACCTGCTGGCCTTCGCGGCGTTCTACTTG
>JBIIPQ010000040.1:0-19713 GCA_044342535.1 Burkholderiaceae bacterium | reverse complement strand
TGGCGAGTGACCCGCACCCACCACGGTCCGGCGACCGGGCTCAAGCCCTCGGATGTCGAGGACCTGCTGTTCCACGGCGTGCTCGGCGTGGTGCTCGGCGGGCGCCTGGGTTACGTGCTGTTCTACAAGCCCGCGTACTACCTGCAGCATCCGCTCGAGGTGTTCGCGGTCTGGCAGGGCGGCATGGCCTTCCATGGCGGCCTGGTGGGCGTGCTGGTCGCGTGCGCCTGGTTCGCCCGCCGCCGCGGCCTGCCGTTCCTCGTGCTGATGGATTTCGTCGCGCCGCTGGTGCCGATCGGCCTGGCCACCGGGCGGCTGGGCAACTTCATCAACGGCGAGCTCTGGGGCCGGGCGACCGACCTGCCCTGGGCGATGGTGTTCCCTCAATCGGGCTCCCCGGTGCCGCGCCACCCGTCGCAGCTCTACCAGTTCGCTGGCGAGGGCCTGCTGCTCTTCGCCCTGCTCTGGTGGTTCTCGTCGAGGCCGCGGCCGGTCGGGCGCGTGTCGGGGCTTTTCCTGCTCGGCTACGGCACGCTGCGCTTCCTCGCCGAGTTCGCGCGCGAGCCGGACGCCTTCCTCGGGCTGCTCGCCGGCGGGCTGTCGATGGGCCAGCTGCTGTCGCTGCCGATGGTCGCGGGCGGCCTGTGGCTGCTGCTGCGGCCGGCGCAGCCGCCGCACGTGGCCCCGCTTCCCGCCACCTCCGCCAGCCCGACGAGTCCGACACGATGACCGAAGCGCTCGACCCCCTCGACTTTTCCGGCCGCCGGGTGCTGGTCGTCGGCGGCTCGTCCGGCATCGGCAACGGCATCGCGCGCGCCTTCGCCGCGCGCGGCGCACGGGTCGCCGTCTGGGGTACCCGGGCGTCGGCCGCCGACTATGCCGACGAGCCCGGCTCGGAGCTCTCCGGGCTCGACTACACCCGCGTCGACGTCGCCGACGATGCGGCGGTCGCGCGGGCCGCCGGGCTCGTTGCCGAGCTCGACGTCCTGGTGCTCTCCCAGGGCATCGTCCAGTACCGGCGCGGCGAGTACGCGATGCCCGGTTTCCGGACCGTGCTCGACGTGAATCTCGTCAGCGTGATGGCCTGCTGCACGGCCTTCCACGACCGGCTCGCGGCGTCGCGCGGCAGCGTGATCGTCGTCAGCTCGACCGCGGCCTTCCATGCCACCCGCGGCAACCCGGCCTACGCCGCCTCGAAGGCCGGTGCCGTGGGGCTCGTGCGCACGCTGGGCGACGCCTGGGCCGCGGACGGCGTACGCGTCAACGGCATCGCGCCCGGTTTCGTCGCGACCAAGATGACCGAGGTCACCACGAAAGACCCGAAGCGGCTGGCCGGGGCGCTGCAGCGCATCCCGCTCGGCCGGCTCGGCACGCCGCAGGACATGGCGGGCGTCGCCCTGTTCCTCGCGTCGCCGCTGTCGGCCTACGTGGTCGGTCAGACGCTGCCGGTCGACGGTGGGCTGATCCTCGCCTGACCCGGCGCCGCCACGGCGCCCGAGTCCACGCACTTTCCTGGAACGAGGCGACGATGCTCGACGTGATCCGGAACCTGAGACGCGAAGGCGCCGAGCGCGACGACGTCTGGCGCATCGCCCAGGCCTGCAAGCAGCTGCTGAGCGAGCGCGGCGAATCGAACAGCCGCGCGCTCGCCGCGGCGGTCATCGAGCGCTGGCGCCGGCTCGACGCCGACGGCATGCACCGCTTCTTCAAGGCGCTCGCCGCCGATTTCGATCCGGATCCGGGCGAGGTGCTCAGGCTCGCCGAGAACTACGCGGTGACCCGCTCGCCGGACAATCTCGTGAAGCTCGCGCGCGCCGCCGAGCCGCCGCGGCAGGAGCTGCTGCGCCGGCTCAACCGGGCCGAGGGCGGCACGGCGAGCATCGTGCAGATGCGCTCGCGCCTGCTCGACCGGCTGCGGCAGGACCGGTCGCTCAAGGCGGTCGACGCCGATTTCCAGCATCTGCTGTCGTCGTGGTTCAACCCCGGCTTCCTCAAGCTCGTGCAGGTCGACTGGAGCTCGCCCGCGGCGCTGCTCGAGCGGATCATCCACCACGAGGCCGTCCACGAGATCGATGGCTGGAACGACCTGCGCCGGCGCCTCGAGCCCGATCGCCGCTGCTTCGCGTTCTTCCATCCGGTGCTGCCGGAAGAGCCGCTGATCTTCGTCGAGATCGCGCTGCTGCCCGCCATGCCCGGTGCGATCGCGCCGCTGCTCGACCGCAGCGTGTCCGCCGCGTCCGATCCCGGTGGCTTCAAGGTGGCGGTGTTCTACTCGATCTCCAACTGCCAGCCCGGGCTGCGCGGCATCAACCTCGGCAACTTCCTGATCAAGCAGGTCGCCGAGCGGCTGCAGGCCGAGTTCCCGAAGCTGCGCACGTTCTGCACGCTGTCGCCGATCCCGGGTTTCGCCAGTTGGCTGACCCGGGTCGACGCCGAATCCCTGGGGGCCCCGCGGATGCGCGCGGCGAATCGTCGCGCGCTGCAGGAGGCGCTCGCCGGGCTGCGCTCGCGCCACGGTGCCGACCTGTCCGGCCTGCTGCCGCAGCCGGGTACTGCGGCACCGCTCGCGCCCGCGAACGATGTCGCCGATCGGGCGGCGCTCTCCGCGCTCTGTGCCCACTACCTCGTGCACCGGACCGCGACCGACGCCCCCGAAGCCGATCCGGTCGGACGCTTCCACCTCAACAACGGCGCGCGTCTGCAGCGCATCAACCCGGCCGGCGACCTGTCCCGCAAGGGGCTCAAGCAGGCGTTCGGCATGATGGTGAACTACCTGTACGATCTCGACGAGATCGAGATCAACCATGAGAAGTTCATGCACGGCGAGGTCGCGGCTGCACGCGCGGTCACCGCCCTGATGTGAACGACACCGGAGACGAGCGATGACCCACCTCTTTCGCCCCGCACGGCGGCGCGGGCTGATCGCCTGCGCGGCCGCCGCCGCCTCGCTGTCGCCCGCCGGCGCCTTCGCGCAGTCAGGCTGGCCCAACAAGCCGATCCGCATGATCGTGCCGTTTCCGCCGGGCGGCGGCACCGACGCGTTCGCGCGGCCGCTGTCCAAGGTGCTCACGCAGCAGCTCGGCCAGCCGATCCTCATCGACAACCGCGGCGGCGCAGGCGGCACGCTCGGCGCCGAACTCGCGGCGAAGTCGGCGCCCGACGGCTACACCTTCCTGATCGGCGCCATCCACCATGCGATCGCTCCGAGCATGTATCCCAAGCTCGGCTACGACCTGCAGAAGGACCTGGTCCCGGTGACGGTGCTGTCGTACGTGCCGAACGTGCTGGTGGTCAATCCGCAGCGGCTGCCGCTCAAGAGCTACGACGAGTTCTTCAAGTACCTCAAGGCGAATCCGGGCAAGCTCAACTACGGATCGGCCGGCAACGGCACCTCGCACCATCTGACGGTCGAGCTCTACAAGACGCTGACCCGGACCTTCGTCACGCACATCCCGTACCGCGGCGCGGGGCCCGCGCTGCAGGACCTGCTCGCCGGCCAGGTCGACCTGATGTTCGACGGCCTCGGCAGCTCGATGCCGCACATCAAGGCCGGCAAGATCGTGCCGCTCGCGGTCACCAGCGACAAGCGCTCGTTCGCGCTCCCCGACGTGCCCACGCTGTCCGAGTCCGGGGTGAAGGGGTACGACGCACGCACCTGGTACGCGATCTGGGCGCCCGCCGGCACGCCGCGCGACATCGTCGTGCGCATGCAGCAGGAAGTCGCGCGTGCGCTCGCCGGCAGCGAGCTCAAGGACACCTGGAACGCGCTCGGCGCGGAGGCCGGCGGCCAGCCGCCCGAGGTGATGCAGCAGTTCGTCACCGCCGAGATCGCCAAGTGGGCGAAGGCCGTCAAGGACTCAGGCGCCAAGCTGGACTGATCGCCCTCCCGCGCCTTCGACGCACGCCCCGACGCACGCTCCCCACGCGCCCCATGAACGAGAACCTCTACGCCCTCATCGCTGCGCGCTTTCCCGCAGACCTCGACGCCTGTGCGGTCGAGACCCACGACGCGCGTTACTGGACCTGGCGCGACCTCGACCGCGCGACCGCGCGCATCGCCAACCTGCTCGCCTCGCTGAAGCTGCCCGCCGGCTCGCGCATCGCGGTCCAGGTCGACAAGTCGGTCGAGGCGCTGTGCCTGTACCTCGCGACGCTGCGGGCCGGTCACGTCTTCCTGCCGCTGAACTCCGCCTACCAGCAGGCCGAGATCGACTACTTCGTCGAGAACGCCGAGCCCGCGGTCGTCGTCTGCACGCCGGGCAACCGCGCCTGGATCGAGCCGATCGCGCGGGCGCGTGGCTCCAGCCACGTCTACACGCTGGCCGACGACGGCCGCGGCACGCTGATCGAGGCGGCCGCGCCGCATCGCGACGCCTTCCGCACCGTCGCGCGCAAGGCCGCGGACCTCGCCGCGATCCTCTACACCTCCGGCACCACCGGCCGCAGCAAGGGCGCGATGCTGTCGCACGCCAACCTGGCGTCGAACGCGCAGGTGCTGGACCACTACTGGCGCTGGCGCCGCGGCGACGTGCTGCTGCATGCGCTGCCGATCTTCCACGTTCACGGACTGTTCGTCGCCTCGCACGGCGCGCTGCTGTCGGGCAGCAAGATGATCTGGCTGCCCAGGTTCGATCCGAAGGAGGTGGTGCGCCACCTGCCGCGCGCCACGGTCTTCATGGGCGTGCCGACGATGTACGTGCGTCTGCTCGACGAGCCCGCGTTCACCGCGGAGGCGGCACGCGGCATGCGCCTCTTCGTGTCCGGTTCGGCGCCGCTGCTGACCGACACCTTCAGGCAGTTCGAGGCGCGTACCGGCCAGCGGATCCTGGAGCGCTACGGCATGAGCGAGACCGTGATGCTCACCTCGAATCCGTACGACGGCAATCGGGTCGGCGGCACGGTCGGGCTGCCGCTGCCGGGGGTGTCGGTGCGTATCGTCGACGACGCCGGCCGCGCACTCGCCGCGCCCGAGATCGGCGGGGTCGAAGTCAGGGGGCCGAACGTGTTCTCGGGCTACTGGCGCATGCCCGAGAAGACGAAGGAGGAGTTCACCGCCGACGGCTGGTTCCGCACCGGCGACGTCGGGCGCTGGGACGCCAACGGCTACCTGACGATCGTCGGCCGCAGCAAGGACCTGATCATCACCGGCGGCTACAACGTGTACCCGAAGGAGATCGAGTCCTACCTCGACGACATGGACGGCGTGGCCGAGTCGGCCGTCATCGGCGTGCCGCATCGCGACTTCGGCGAGGCGGTG
The DNA here is from genome assembly GCA_044342535.1 of Burkholderiaceae bacterium. Taxonomy (GTDB): domain Bacteria; phylum Pseudomonadota; class Gammaproteobacteria; order Burkholderiales; family Burkholderiaceae_E; genus UBA4615. The sequence continues at coordinate 14,456 of JBIIPQ010000040.1, read as the reverse complement.
ACCGCGGTGGTCGTGCGCAAGCCCGGCGCGGTGCTCGACGAGGAGGCCATCGTAGCCTCGCTCAAGACCCGGATCGCCGGCTTCAAGGTGCCCAAGCGCGTGCACGTCGTCGACGAGCTGCCGCGCAACGCGATGGGCAAGGTCCAGAAGAACGAGCTGCGCAAGCGCTACGCGGCCACCTGATCGGTCTCGGGCGCCACGCGTGGCCCGTCACAGCACTCAGGCGCCACGCGCGGCCCGCCACAGCATGTAGGCCGCGAGCCCCGACAGCAGGGCCGCGAAGATCCGCCGCAGCGTGCGCACCGGCAGGCGGTGCGCGAAGCGCGCGCCCATCGGTGCGGTCAGGACGCTCGCCGCCGACACGCAGGCGAGGGCAGGCAGGTAGACATACCCGAGCGTGCCGCCCGGCAGCGCGATGTGGCGCCCGGCCCAGGCGTAGCCCGCCGCGCCCGCCAAGGCGATCGGGAACCCGCAGGCCGCGCTGCTCGCGACCGCGCCGATCATCGGGACGTTGCGGCGCACCAGGTAGGGCACGGTCATGAAGGCGCCCCCCGCACCGAGCAGCGCGGACAGCGCGCCGATCACGCCGCCCGCGCCGAGCATGCCTGCCGGGCCCGGCAGCTCGCGATCGGGCGACGGCGGTCGGCTCGACAGCATGCGCAGCGCCGACCAGCCGATGAACAGGCCGAAGCCCGCCGCGAGCAGCCTGCCCGGCACCGCATGCGCGAGCTGGGCGGCGAGCAGCGAGCCGACGAGGATGCCCGGCGCGAACGCGCGCACGATGTCCCAGCGGACCGCGCCGCGCTGCTGGTGCGCCCGCACGCTCGAGGCAGAGGTGAAGACGATGGTGGTGAGCGAGGTGGCGATCGCGACCTTGACCACCTCGTCGTGCGGCACGCCGACCGCATCCAGCACCATCGACATGAACGGTACCATCAGCATGCCGCCGCCGATGCCGAGCAGTCCGGCGGCAAAGCCCGTGAACGCACCCAGCACCAGGAGCGCGGCGATCAGCGAAAGGGTCATGGGGGCGGGCGCGTCCGACTCAGCGCAGCAGCCCGACCAGGAACGTCCACTCCTGCGGCGTCACCGGCGTGATGGACAGCCGGTTGCCGCGGCGCAGGACCTGCAGCCCGGCGAGCTCGGGATGCGCGCGCAGCGCCGCCGGCGTGAGGTAGGGCGTGCGCCGCAGCGCGCGCACGTCTACCAGCATCCAGCGCGGGGCATCGGGGCGCGCGGCCGCGTCGTGGTAAGGCGAGCCGGGCTCGAACTGCGTGGGATCGGGATACGGGGCCGAGGCCACCTCGGCGAGCCCGGCGATACCCGGCGGCTCGCAGCCGGAATGCCAGAACAGCACGCCGTCGCCGGGGCGCATCGCGTCGCGCATGAAGTTGCGCGCCTGGTAGTTGCGCACGCCCACCCAGGGTACGGTCGACGCCGGCGCGGCGAGCGCGTCGTCGATCGAGCACGCCTGCGGCTCGGACTTCATCAGCCAGTAGCGCCGGTCGGGGAGAGCGGTCATCGGGTGGGCGCCGGCGTGCCCGAGCGGGCCCGCCAAAAGGAACGCGCGCCCCGAGGAGCGCGCGCCGTGAATGAGGACCCCGCCTGTGCCGGTCGACCAGCATCCTGAACAATGAAGTTCAGGGCGGCCGCGAGTGGCATCACATCAGGTTCGTCCGACGAGGGACGATCGCAACAGTGACGCGCTACTGGACCCGCGGCCTGGGTGCTTTCGCATTGAACAAGGAATGTATGGCCTAAGCGAACACCGCAGGGTGGGCCGATTGTACGTCGCCCCGCCGGCGGTTCAAAGCGCGGCCGACGATCGGCCGATCACGTGGCGCCGAAGACCTATGTCGAAGGAGCGAGGGCGCGCAGCGCGTCGGTCAGAACAGCGAGTCCTGCCGACGCAGTTCGGCGTCGAGCTCCTCGGTCATCCGGCGGATGCGGCGCGTGGCGTCCGCGGCGGGCACCGCTTCGGTCTCGGCCGCCTCGCGCGAACCGAGCAGGTCGTGGGCGAGCTGGAGCGCGGCCATGACGGCGATGCGGTCGAGCCCGGCGACGCGTCCGGCGTCGCGGATCGAGCGCATCTTCTCGTCGACCACCCGCACCGCGTCGAGCAGCCGATCCTTCTCCTCGGCGGGCACCGCGAGCCGGTAGTCGCGGTCGAGGATGCGGACGTCGATCTGCTCCATGTCAGTGGGCGGCGTCACGGACGTGGTGGCCGTCGTGGAGGTCGTCCGCGAAGGCAGGCAGGCGGGACAGGGCGGCTTCGACGCGGCTGCGCGCCTCGCCCATCCTGCGCTCGAGGCGCAGCCGCACCTCGCGCGATTCGACCAGCTCGGCCTGGAGCCGGTGGTTCTCGTCGGCGAGGCGGCGGGACCCCTGGAGCAGGCGCTCGATGCGCTCCTGCAGCGCCTGCAGTTCTTCTTCCATGCAGTCGATGGTAGGGATTCGCCCACACAGGGTCAAGCCGACGGCCGAGCTCCAGGGCGCGACGGGTGGCGTGGACGGATCGGGTAGCATCGGCGCATGGACACGAGCGTGTTGCGCCGCAACGAACGGCTCGGGCCGCTCGGCCGGGCGGTCCGTCGGGCTGCCACGCTTGCGGTCGGGCTGATGATGCTCGCGGCGGCCGGCCTCGCGTCTGCGCAGGCCCCCGCGCCGCAGGCGCCCGCGCCGCAGGCGCAGACCGGGGCTCAGCGGGTCGATGCGGTGGAGGTCGAGCTGGTCGCCGAGCGCGCCGCGGTGCGCCCGGGCGAGCGCGTGCTGCTGGGCCTTCGGATCCGCCACGAGCCGCATTGGCACACCTACTGGCGCAATCCCGGCGACTCAGGTCTCGCGACTCAGATCGAGCCCTCCGGTCCCTCCGGCACCCGCTTCGGCGCGGTCAGGTGGCCTGCGCCGGTACGGCTGTGGGTCGGTCCGCTCGCCAACTACGGCTACGAGGACGAGATCGTGCTGCCGTTCGAGGCCGAGGTGCCGCGCGGCCTGACCGGCGCGCGCATGCGCATCGAGGCGGCGGCGCAGTGGCTGGTCTGCAAGGACGTCTGCATCCCGGGCGAGGCCCGGCTGGCGATCGATCTGCCGGTCGCGGCCGATGCCGCGGCGCAGCCGGCTCGGTCGTCCCACGCACCGCTCTTCGACGCGATGGCCGCACGCACGCCGGATGCCGCGCTGCCCTTGGGCGGCGGCGCCCATCGCGACGGGCCGCGGCTCGCGATCGCGTTCCCGTCGCCGCCCGGGGGCGCCGCGATCGCGCGCGCCGAGTTCTTCCCCTATGCCGAGGGCGTCGTCTCGGCACCCGCGCCGCAGGCCTTGTCGAAGACCGCTGCCGGCTGGCGGCTCGACCTCGAACTCGCCGACGGGGCCACGCTGCCCGCATCGATCGACGGCCTGCTGATGGTCGACGGCCGTCCGCTCGAACTGCAGGCGCCGGTCGACGCGGGGCCGACGCCGACGGGCACGCCGGTGTCGGTCGCCGCACAGCCCGCGGGGCTCTCTAAGGCGGGTGGCTCGCTGCTCGGCGGCTTGCAGGCCCCGCTGGGTGCGCCCGGTCCGGCGGCGTTGGATGGCACCGACGCGCTCGGCGCCGGCGCGGCAGACGCCAGCCTGTGGCTCGCGCTGCTCTTCGGCGTGCTCGGCGGCGCCATCCTGAACCTGATGCCCTGCGTGTTCCCGGTGGTCGGCCTCAAGGTCATCGGCTTTGCCCAGGCCTCGGGCGATGCGCGCGGCGCGCGGCGTGCGATGCGCCACGGCGCGTTCGCGTTCGCCGCTGGCGTGCTCGTGTCGTTCTGGCTGCTCGCCGCGCTGATGCTCGGGCTACGGGCCGCCGGCGAGTCGGTCGGCTGGGGCTTCCAGCTGCAGTCGCCCGTGTTCGTCGCCGCGATGGCGCTGCTCTTCGTCGCGGTCGGGCTGAACTTCTCGGGCGTGTTCGAGTTCGGCATGGCGCTCACGCGGCTGGGCGGCATGGGCGGCAGCTCGACCGCCGGGTCGTTCGGCGCGGGCGTGCTGGCGGTGCTGGTGGCCACCCCGTGCACCGCGCCCTTCATGGGCTCGGCACTCGGCTTCACGCTCGCCCAGTCGGCAGCGTTCACGATGGCGGTCTTCACCGCGATCGGCCTCGGCATGGCGGCACCCTACGTCGTCCTCGGCCTCGTGCCCGGCTGGGTCCGCAAGCTGCCTCGCCCCGGGCGCTGGATGCAGACGCTGCGCGAGGTGCTGGCGTTCCCGATGTACGCGACCGCGGCATGGCTCGCCTGGGTGCTCGTCCAGCAGGCGGGGGCGGACGCGATGCTGCGGCTGCTGTTCGCGTCGGTCGCGGTCGCGGTGGGCGCCTGGGCCTGGGGCCGCTGGATGAACGGCACGCCGCGCCGGCCGGCCCTCGCATGGGCGCTGGTCGGGCTCGCCGCGCTCGCCACGGTCGCGCTGACCGAACCGCTGCTCGACGACGCGCTCCCGCCTGCGGCCACGATCGCCGCGCCGCGTGCGGCGGCCGGCTCGCAGGGCTCGCTCGAGTGGGCCGCGTGGTCCGATGCGGCGGTCTCGGCGGCGCTCGCCGACGGCCGGACCGTGTTCGTCGACTTCACCGCCGCCTGGTGCGTGAGCTGCCAGGCGAACAAGAAGCTCGTGCTCGAGCGCGAGGCCGTGACCTCGGCGATGCGCGAGCAGCGCGTCGTCGCACTGCGGGCCGACTGGACGCAGCGCGATCCGGCGATCACGGCCGCGCTCGCGCGCCACGGCCGCAACGGCGTGCCGCTGTACCTCGTGCTGCGGCCCGGTGACGCCCGGCCCCGCGTGCTGCCGGAGCTGCTCACCACGGCGGTCGTGCTCGACGCGATCCGGTAGCGCTGGGCGGCCTGCGCCGCGGCGCGACGCGCTCGCTCGACTTAGTCCGGAGCCCCGTCGGGGAGGCGTCGGCCCGCCGGTCCGGCAACGGGATGCGCGCTCCCGCACCCGCCCGGACGTGCGTGTCGACGACGAGATGCCGATCACGCGTCACGACGCGCGACCGCTTCATCGCTACAATCGCGGGCTGATCTCCAACGTCGTGCTTACGTGCGGTCGCCGCACGCTTACGGAGCCTCCTCGAAGATGCCTGTGATCGCAGTCGTGAATCCCAAGGGCGGTGTCGGCAAGACGACGCTCGCCACCAACATCGCCGGCTACTACGCCACCGACAGCACGCCGGTGATGCTCGGCGACGTCGATCGCCAGGCGTCGGCGCGCGCGTGGCTCGACCTGCGGCCCGATGCCGCTGCCCGGATCCGCAACTGGGACATCGACGGCAGCGTCGCGCGCCCACCGCGTGGCGTCACGCACGTCGTGCTCGACACGCCCGCGCAGATCGATCGCAAGCGGCTCGCCGAGGTCGTGCGCATCGCCGACAAGGTGCTGGTGCCGCTGCAGCCGTCGATGTTCGACATCCTCGCGACGCGCGATTTCCTCCAGGAACTCCAGGCCGAGTACGGAAAGGGCGGCAAGCTCGCGAACAAGGTCGCGATCGTCGGGATGCGGATCGATCCCCGCACCCGCGCGGCCGAGGAGCTCGGACGCTTCGTCACGCAGATCGGCGTGCCGGTGGCCGGCTACCTGCGCGACACGCAGAACTACGTTCACCTCGCCGCGCACGGGCTGTCGCTCTTCGACGTCCCGGCCAGCACGGTCAAGCAGGACCGTGCGACCTGGCAGTCGCTGCTCGGCTGGCTGAACACCCACTGAGCATCCGCTGAGACCCGCCCTGACCCGCGTGCAGCCTGTGTCTTCCGGGCCGGTGCTGCCCGCGTCGCCGTCGCCCGGTTCCCGGGTGACGGTCCGGATCGTCGAGGAGACGTCCGAACGGCTGACGGTCCGCCGTTCCATCATCGCGCCCGTCGAGCTCGCCCGCGACCGCGGCGCGATGGTGACCGTCTGGCGCAGGGGTGGCATGGGTTACTGCGCGAGCGCCGACCTGTCCGCGGACGGTCTCGCGCAAGCCGCTGCGGTCGCCGACCGTTGGGCGCAGACCGTCGAGCGCCACGGTGTCTTCGACGGGCTCGATCTGCGCACGCTGCCGGAGGCCGCGCCGCTGCCGGTCGCGACGGCGGCCCGCGCCGAGCCGATGCCCGAGCGCGGCGTGCTGATCGCACTGCTGCGCGCCGAGTCCGAAGCGATGCGCATCGACCCGCGGATCGTGTCCTGGACCGCGCAGCTGAGGCTCGTGCGGCGGCAGCAGTCGCTGTGGGTCGACGCCACCCCCCGCTCGCACGAGTCGGTGCAGATCGTCGAGCCCAACCTCGAGGCCACCGCGGCCGAGGGCGCGGTCTCGCAGACGCGCTCGCTCGGCGGTCAGTACAACGGCTTCTGTCGGCAGGGCGGCTTCGAGGTGATCCGCGCGAGCGGCCTGGTCGGCGGCGGGCTGCGTGTCGCGCGCGAGGCGCTGGCGCTGCTGGATGCGCCCGAGTGTCCGAGCGGCGTGCGCGACCTGCTGCTGATGCCCGACCAGATGATGCTGCAGATCCACGAGTCGATCGGCCATCCGCTGGAGCTCGACCGCATCCTCGGCGACGAGCGCAATTTTGCGGGCGGCAGTTTCGTGTCGCTCGACATGTTCGGCCGCTATGCCTACGGCTCCCCGCTGCTCGACGTGAGCTTCGACCCCGGCGTGCCCGGCGAGCTCGCCGGCTATGCGAGCGACGACGAAGGCGAGGCCGCGCGCAAGGTCTGGCTGATCCGGGGCGGGGTGCTGCAGCGCCCGCTGGGCGGCGCGCTGTCGCGGGCCCGCGCGGCCGCGCTCGGCATGCCGCTCGAAGGCACCGCGAATGCGCGCGCGGTCGGCTGGCACCGCCCTGCGATCGACCGCATGGCGAACCTCAACGTCGAGCCGGGCGGCACGCCGTTCGCCGCGATGGTCGCGTCGGTCGAGCGCGGGGTGCTGATGCGTACCAACGTGTCCTGGTCGATCGACGATGCGCGCAACAAGTTCCAGTTCGGCTGCGAATGGGGCCAGCTGATCGAAGACGGCCGGCTGACGACGGTGGTGCGCAACCCGGGCTATCGCGGCGTGTCGGCGACCTTCTGGCGCAGCCTCGCGGCGGTCGGCGATGCGGCGAGCGTCGAGGTGCACGGCACACCGTTCTGCGGCAAGGGCGAGCCCGGACAGGTGGTTCGGGTCGGCCATGCGTCGCCGCCCTGCCTGTTCCGCGGCATCGACGTGTTCGGCGGGGCGGGCTGAGGGTGCGCACGCTCTTCGACATTCTCGCCGAGGCCCTCGATGCGCAGGCGGGCCGGGGCGAGCTCCTGGTCGCGACGCTCGAGGCCGAGGCCTCGGAATTCGTGAGGCTGAACCATGCGCGGGTGCGGCAGGCGGGTCGCCTCGAGCGCGCGGTCGCGCGCCTGCGCCTGGTCGATGGCGACCGCCAGGCGAGCTGTGCCGTGACGCTGCCCGGCCTCGGGGCCGGGCGCGATGCCGTGGCCGCGGCGATCGCGGACGCGGTGCTGGCGCTGCGCGCCGCGGTGGCCGACTCCGAGCCCGATCCGCTCCTCGATGTCAATCAAGCACCCGTGGTCTCCGATGACGACGCACCGGATGCGCCGTTCGACCGGGCCGCCTTCGTCGATGCGGTCGCGCAGGCCGCGGGCGATGCGGACCTGGTCGGCTTCTGCGCGGCCGGGCCGGTCGCCCGAGGCTTCTGCAGCTCCGCGGGCAGCCGACAGTGGTACCGGCGCAGCAGCGTCGCCTTCGACTGGTCGATCCACCTGCCGGACGACGCCGGCACGCGGCGTGCCGTGAAGGCGAGCTGGTCGGGCAGCGCGCTGGACGTCAGCGCGATCGCCACGGCGATCGCCCGTTCGCGTGCCGATGCGTCGGTGCTCGCGCGGCCGGTTCGCCGTCTTTCGCCGGGCGACTATCGCGTGCTGCTCGCGCCGCGTGCGCTCGGCGACCTGCTCGAGATGTTCGGCTGGGGCGGCTTCTCGGCCCGCTCGCAGCGCACGGGTCAGTCGCCTCTGGGCCGGCTCGCCCGCGGCGAGGTCTCGATGTCGCCGATGCTGTCGATCGTCGAGGACCTCGATGCCGGCTTCGCGCCGGCCTTCCAGTCCGACGGCTATCCGCGGCCGCGGCGCGTGCCGCTGATCGAGGGCGGCCGGCTGGTCGACACTCTGGTGTCGCCGCGGACCGCGCGCGAATTCGGCCTGGTGTCGAACGCCGCTGCCGATCACGAATCACCCGAGTCGATGCGCGTCGCGCCGGGCGCGCTGCGAGCCGACGAGGCGCTCGCGCGGCTCGGCACCGGTGTGTCGGTCTCCAACCTCTGGTACCTGAACTGGTCCGACCGGGCCGCCGGGCGCGTCACCGGCATGACGCGCTTCGCGAGCCTGTGGGTCGAGGACGGCGAGCCCGTCGGCCCGATCGAGGCGATGCGCTTCGACGACGTGGTGCACCGGATCCTCGGCGCGTCGCTCGAGGCGCTCGGCGACACGCCGCTGCGCATGCCCTCGACCGACACCTGGGACAGCCGGGCGACCGGCGGCCTGGAGGCGCCGTCGGCGCTGGTGTCGGCGCTGCGCTTCGCGCTGTAGCCGGGCGCACGCCGAAGGGCCGCGGCCCCGGCCGCTCAGCGTGGCGCGGGCTTGGGATCGGTCACGAAGCCGATCTTCGTGACGCCGGCCGACTGCGCGGCGGACATCACCTCGGCGATCCGCTGGTAGCGCACCTGCTGGTCGGCACGCAGGTGCAGCTCCGGCTGCGGCGTGCGCTGCGCGATCCCGGCGAGCCGCTCGCGCAGCGCCTGCGCGTCGGCCAGCGGCGCGTCGTTCCAGAAGATCTGCTCCTTCGCATCGATCGACACCGTGACCGTCTCGGGCGTCTCGGTCGAGACCGGCGCCTGCGCGCTCGGCAGGTCGAGCCGGATCGCATGCGTGAGCAGCGGCGCGGTGATGATGAAGATCACCAGCAGCACCAGCATCACGTCCACCAGTGGCGTGGTGTTGATCTCCGCCATCGGCCGCATCGGGCCGCCCTGGGAATCGAATCCGCCGAATGCCATGGGCTCGTCCTCCGGTTCAGCGGCCGACGGCCTGCATCGGCTCGGCCGCGGGTACGGCGGCGCGCAGCGCGTCGCCGTCGCCGTCGCTGCGGTCGATCCGGCGACCGTGCGTGACCAGCGCGAGCAGGTCGTGCGCGAAGCCGTCGAGCTCGGCCAGCACGACGCGGTTGATCCGGGTGAACGCGTTGTAGGCGAGCACCGCGGGGATCGCGACCGCCAGTCCGGCGGCGGTCATCACCAGGGCCTCGCCGACCGGGCCGGCCACCTGGTCGATCAGCACCTGTCCGTTGCCGGCGATGCCGAGCAGCGCGTGATAGATGCCCCAGACCGTGCCGAACAGGCCCACGAACGGCGCGGTGCTGCCCACCGAGGCCAGGAAGGTCAGCCCCGACTCGAGCCGCGACGAGGTCTGCGTCATCTGCTGGCGCAGCACGCGGGTCACCAGCTCGGCGCGATCGACCGAGCCGGCGAGCGTCGCCTTGTCCTGCATCCGCACCGCGCGCCGTGCCTTGTCGGCCATCGGGGCGAAGACGCGCTCGGAGTCGTCGCGCTCGAGTGCGTCGACCGCCTCGTCGAGCGTGCGCGCCGACCAGAAGCGCTCGAGCGCCGCGCGGGCGCTGCGCCGCATCCGCCAGGCCGACCAGGCCTTGGAGAGGATGAAGTACCAGCTCGCGACCGACATCGCGAGCAGCAGCCAGGCGACCGAGTGCGTCACCGCGTCGCCTGCCTGCCAGAAATGCATCAAACCGAGCGGACGATTGTCCATGCCTATCCTTCGAGCCTGAAGACCCACTTCCAGTCGCGATACCACTCGGACACCGCCTGCCCGTCGACTGTGGCCGGGCGAAAGCGCCAGCGCCTGACGGCATCCATCGCGCTGCGGTCGAGCGCGGGAGAGCCGCTCGATGCACGCACCTGCACGTCGATGACCGAACCGTCGGCGCCCACGTGCACGTCGAGCCGGACCTCGCCCTGCTCGCCCATTCGCTTCGCTGCCGCAGGATACGGCGGCGGCGCGTTGCCGGCCCAACTGGCATCGACTCGCGGGCCGACGCGCCGCGCCGCCTCCGACGCGGGCGCGGGCGCGGCCGAGGCGACCGGGCCGGCGGAGGCCGCCGACGCCGCTGCGGCCTGCGCCGGCGCGGCGGGCGCACTCTGCGCCGGCGCGGACGGCGCCGGGGTGACGGGAATGGCCGCCGGCGCCGCGGCGGGTGCCGGCCGTGCGTCGCCCGCAGCGACGTCCCGCACGGGTTCCGGTTCGGCCTTCGCCTGCGGCGCCGGGCGCTCGCGCGGAATCTGCTCGGGCGGCGCCGATGGACGCGGGTCGGCCTCGCGCGCCGCCGGCCGCTCCGCGCGTCGCGCCTGCACGGGCTCGGCCGGCGGCCGAGGCGGCGCGGCGACAGGCTTCAGGGGCTCGGGCGACGGGGATTCGACGAGCCGGGCGATCACCGGCTCGACGCGCACCGGACGCGAGGGCGGGTCGTTTCCGGACAGGGCGACCATCGCGAGTGCGACCAATGCGTTGATGCCCACCGCGCCGACCGCAGCGGTGACACGGCGCAGATCCATCGTCCGATTATAGTCGGCGCTCCCGAGCCCGCTCGGCACGGGCGGTGCGCCCCCGCATGGCGCATGCTGCGCCGGAACGGTGCGGTTCCGGCTCGCGACGCGTCGTCGCGGCGCGGTGCGGCGTCAGCGAGGCCGGCCGAGCACCAGCGTCCAGTACGTCCCGAAGGCGTCGTTCGGGCTCGTGGAGTCGGTCCGGGAGAGTCCGAACTCGGTGAAGCGCGGATCGATGAGGGCAGCGCAGTGGCTGCTGCTGCGAAGCCATCCCGCCACGGCATCCTCCAGTCGGGGATGGCCCGCCGCCAGGTTCTCGCCGATCACCTGCCAGCGGTAGCCCGTCGCGTCGACGCGCTCGCGCACCGTGGAGCCGTCGGTGCCCACGTGATCGAAGACCCGGGTACGGGCCATGGCGTCGCCGTGCCGCGTAGCGGCTTCGCCGAGCTGAGGGTTCCAGCGCAGCGGCGGCCGTTGCGTCGCCAGGGCGCCCGAGTCGGTGCCGGCGCTGGCCAGGACGCGGGGCCGCCCCTCGCAGTCCGCCACCTGCTGGCGGACGCCGTTCAGCAGCAGGTCCGCCTTCTCACGGAGCGCCTCCTCGGACGCGTCGCCGGCATGGGCCGCGGCAGCCGCCGTCGCCAGGCTCAGGCCCAGCGCCCCGGCCTTCAGGGCCGCCCGCAGTGTTCCGTCGAGTCGCATCCGTTCCTGTCGTCCGCATCGGCCAGGGCCGGGACTCGGTGTGGTGATGGAGCGACGTTGTATCGGGGCAACGATCGGTGGGCGAGCGAACGCCGATAAGCGCACTGCGCCAAAGGACCGGCGGTCGATGCACTCGCACGAGCGGTCGCATCCTAAACAGGGGCGAAGCGGTCGTGCATCTCGGAGGATCCCGGGGCCGCAGGCCGGGTTCCGGCGCTCAGGCGGCCGGGCCGCCTCGCAGGCCGAGCACGTCCTGCATGTCGAACAGGCCGGTGTCGCGCTGCACGATGAATCGGCAGGCCCGCAGGCTGCCCTGCGCATAGGTGGCGCGGCTGCCCGAGCGGTGGGTGATCTCGATGCGTTCGCCGGTGCCGGCGAACAGCACGGTGTGGTCGCCGACGATGTCGCCGCCGCGGACCACCGAGAAGCCGATCGAGCCGGGCGCGCGCTCGCCGGTGACGCCGTGGCGCGTCCAGGTGGCGAGCTCGTCGAGGTCGCGTCCCAGGGCGCCCGCGATCGCCCGGCCCATGCCCAGCGCGGTCCCCGAGGGGGCGTCGACCTTGTGGCGGTGGTGGGCCTCGATGACCTCGATGTCGTAGCCGTCGCGCAGCAGCATGGCGGCCACCTCGAGCAGGCGGAAGGTCACGTTCACGCCCACGCTCATGTTCGGCGCGAACACGATGCCGATGCGGGCGGCGGCGGCCTCGATCTCGCGGCGACCTGCCTCGTCGAAGCCGGTGGTGCCGATCACCATCCGCACGCCGCGCGCCGCGCATTCGTGCAGATGGCGCTGCGTGCCCTCGGGCCGGGTGAAGTCGATCAGCACGTCGGCGCGGCCGAGGGCCTCGTCGAAATCCGCCGAGACCGCGACGCCGGTAGGCCGGCCCAGCGATTCGCCCGCATCGCGGCCGATGCCCGGCGAACCCGGGACGTCGAGCGCACCGACCAGCTCGGTCTCGGGCGCGTCGAGCACCGTCTCGACCAGCATCCGGCCCATCCGGCCCGAGGCCCCCGCGATCGCGATGCGCAGGCTCAACGGAAGCGCCCCTGCTTGCGGCGGTAGCCGGGCAGGGCCGGATCCGAGCCTTCGTCCGAGGCGGGCAGCGCATCGGACTCGACCCGCGCGACGCGACCCTCCGCGAAGAACACGGTGGCACGGCGCAGGTCGGCGGTGCCGTTCGGATGCTGGAAGCGGAACACGTAGTCCCAGCGGTCCGGCCGGAACGGATCGATCAGCAGCGGCGTGCCGAGTGCGAAGCGCACCTGCTCGCGCGACATGCCTTCCTTGACCTGGCCGAACATCGTCTGGTCGACGTAGTTGCCCTGCGGCACGTCGATCCGGTAGGGCGCGAAGATGCCGCTGGTGTTGCGGTCTGACGATGCGCAGCCGACCGTCGCCGCGGCGAGCGAGGCGGAGGCGAGGAGAATCGAAGCAAGGCGCAAAGGCCGCGGATGGGGCATAGGCGGGCGCAGCGGCGGTTCCGGCAAAGTCGCTATGATACGCGCTCACCCGGCTCCATCCGCCGCGTGCGCCCATCCTTCCGCGCGACGTTTCCGGAGCATCGCGGTGCCGACGCCGAACGAACTCAAGAGCATGGGCCTGAAGGCCACGCTGCCCAGGCTCAAGATCCTCGAGATCTTCCAGGCCCGGCGCCAGCCTCGGCACATGAGCGCCGAGGACGTCTACCGCGAGCTGCTCGCAGAGCACCAGGACATCGGGCTGGCCACGGTGTACCGCGTGCTCACCCAGTTCGAGCAGGCGGGCATCCTCAAGCGCAGCAACTTCGAGTCCGGCAAGGCGGTCTACGAGCTCGACGAAGGGCACCATCACGACCACCTCGTCTGCCTGCAGTGCGGCCATGTCGAGGAGTTCTTCGATGCCGAGATCGAGCGCCGCCAGCACCTGGTCGCCGAGGAGCGCGGTTTCGCGCTGCAGGACCACGCGCTCTCGCTCTACGCGAACTGCACGAAGACCGATTGCCCGCACCGCGGGTGAGCGCCTGACTGCCGCCGCCGACTGTTCGAGCGGCATGGTTATTGCTAAGGTGCCTGTATGAGTGCCTCCGCCCTGACCCCCCTGCCGCCGCCTCCGGGCGTGTTCGACGAGATGCTGGGCGCGGGGCTCGTGCCGCGTGCCCACTACGCCGCCTACGCCGATTGGCTCGCGTCCATGACGCCCGAACAGATGGCGGGCAAGCGCGCCGAGGCCGATCTGATCTTCAGGCGGATCGGCATCACCTTCTCTGTCTACGGCGAGGAAGGTGGCACCGAGCGGCTGATTCCCTCCGATGTCGTGCCGCGGATCATCTCGGCCGACGAGTGGGAACAGCTGGAGAAGGGTCTGATCCAGCGGGTCACCGCGATCAACCGCTTCCTCGCCGACATCTACCACGGCCAGGAGATCCTCAAGGCCGGGCTGATCCCCGAGGACCAGATCGTCGCGAACGATCAGTTCGCGGTCGCGATGATCGGCACCAAGGTGCCGCGCGACATCTATGCGCACATCGTCGGCGTCGACATCGTGCGTCATGGCGACGGCAGCTACTACGTGCTCGAGGACAACCTGCGGGTGCCCTCCGGCGTGTCGTACATGCTGAGCAACCGCAAGATGATGATGCGGCTGTTCCCCGACCTGTTCCGCCGGTATCACGTTCGCCCGGTCGAGCACTATCCGGCGCTGCTGCTCCAGACCCTGCGCGCGGCCGCGGAGATCGACTCGCCCACCGTCGTGCTGCTGACGCCCGGCCGCTTCAACAGCGCCTACTTCGAGCATGCGTTCCTCGCGCAGCAGATGGGCGTCGAACTGGTCGAGGGTCAGGACCTCTTCGTGAAGGACGCGTGCGTCTTCATGCGGACCACCGACGGCCCGAAGCGCGTCGACGTGATCTACCGCCGCCTCGACGCCGACTTCCTCGATCCGCTCGCGTTCCGGCCGGACTCGATGCTCGGCGTGCCCGGCCTGCTCGCCGCCTACCGGCTCGGCAACGTCGTGATCTGCAATGCCGTGGGCACCGGCGTGGCCGACGACAAGTCGATCTACCCGTACGTGCCGGACATGGTGCGCTTCTACCTCGGCGAGGAGCCGATCCTGAAGAACGTGCCCACCTGGCAGTGCCGCAAGCCCGACGACCTCGCCCACGTGCTGTCCCGCCTCGAGGAGCTCGTCGTCAA
>JBIIPQ010000560.1:0-2557 GCA_044342535.1 Burkholderiaceae bacterium | reverse complement strand
CTGAACCAGCGCCTGCAGCAGGAGATCGCCTACCTGATCCGCATGGAGCCGGGCGTGCAGACGCCCGAGCAGACGCTGGTCAACCGCTCGGGCTCGTGCCGCGACTCGGCCTGGCTGCTGGTGCAGCTGCTGCGCCACCTCGGGCTGGCCGCACGCTTCGTGTCGGGCTACCTCATCCAGCTCGTGCCCGACGTGAAGTCGCTCGACGGCCCCTCGGGCGCCGACCGCGACTTCACCGACCTGCACGCCTGGTGCGAGGTCTACCTGCCGGGCGCCGGCTGGGTCGGCCTGGACCCGACCTCGGGCCTGCTCGCCGGCGAGGGCCACGTGCCGGTCGCCTGCACGCCCGAGCCCTCGTCGGCGGCACCGGTCAGCGGCCTGGTCGAACCCGCCGAATGCACGTTCACCCACACGATGACCGTGCGGCGCGCATTCGAGGCGCCGCGTGTCACCAAGCCTTACGACGACGCGCAGTGGGCGGCGATCGACGCGCTCGGCCGCCGTGTCGACGCCGACCTGGTCGCCGGCGACGTGCGCCTGACGCAGGGCGGCGAGCCGACCTTCGTGTCGATCGACGACCGCGACGGCGCCGAGTGGAACACCGAGGCGATGGGGCCGGACAAGCGCCGTCTCTCGGGCGAGCTGCTCGAGCGCATGGCGGCGCAGCACGGCACCCACGGGCTGCCGCACTTCGGCCAGGGCAAGTGGTACCCGGGCGAGCAGCTGCCGCGCTGGTCGCTGAACTGGTTCTGGCGCAAGGACGGCCAGCCGATCGTCGCCGATCCGTCGATCCTCGCGTCCGAGGCGGACGGCGGCGCCTTCGGTGCGTCGCTCGACGTGGTCGACGCGGCCGGCATCGACGAAGCGCGTGCGCTGGTCGCCGGCATCGCATCGCGGCTCGGCCTCGATGCGCGGCTCGCGTTCGAGGCCTACGAGGACCCCTGGCACTTCTCGCGGCGCGAGCAGGAGCTGCCGGTCAACGTCGATCCGTCCGATTCCAAGCTCGAGGATCCGATGGAGCGCGAGCGGCTCGCGAGGGTGTTCGAGCGCGGGCTCGGCGCGCCGGTGGGCTGGATCCTGCCGATGACCCCGAACCCGGCCGCGCGCCGCGGCCCGTCCGTCGTGCAGCCCCAGCAGCTGTGGCAGGCCACCCACTGGCCGCTGCGCACGCCCCGTTGCTACCTCGCACCGGGCGACTCGGCGATCGGCTACAGGCTGCCGCTCTCCTCGTTGCCGTGGGTGGCGCCGAACGACTACCCGTGGATCAATCAGGCCGATCCGATGCAGCCCGAGGCGCTGCTGCCGCTGCACGCGGCCCTGCTGCCGGCCGGAGGGATCTGGCCGATCCCATCGCGCGACGGCGGCATGAAGCCGGTCGATCCGACGATGGCTTCGCCGCTGCCGGGCGCCCGCGCCGTCGTGTCGGCGCGCACGCGCGGTGCGGCGGCCGCGGCGCAGCCGATCGGGCGCGATGCCGCCGACGGCCAGGGCAGCGCCGCCGGCGCCGCCTATGCCGGCATCGCCCGCACTGCCTTGTGCATCGAGCCGCGCGACGGCCGGCTCTACGTGTTCATGCCGCCGGCGGCCAACCTCGACGAGTATCTTCAGCTCGTCGCCGCGGTCGAGGCGAGCGCCAAGGCGAGCGGCCAGCGCGTCGTCTTCGAGGGCTACGAGCCGCCGCGCGATCCGCGCCTCGCGGTGCTGCGCATCACGCCCGACCCGGGCGTGATCGAGGTCAACGTCGCGCCGGCCTCGAGCTGGGACGAGCTCGCCTCGCGCACGACCGCGCTCTACGACGCCGCGCACCTCACCCGCCTGTCGACCGAGAAGTTCATGCTCGACGGCCGCCACATCGGTACCGGCGGGGGCAACCATGTCGTGCTCGGCGGCGACACGCCCGCCGACTCGCCGTTCCTGCGCCGCCCCGACCTGCTGGCCAGCCTGATCGCTTGGTGGCTCGCGCATCCGTCGCTGTCCTACCTGTTCTCGGGGCTCTTCATCGGCCCGACCAGCCAGGCGCCGCGGATCGACGAGGCCCGCCACGACTCGGTCCGCGAGCTCGAGATCGCGTTCTCCGAGATCGCGCGGCTGCAGGCCCTGGGGCCGCAGGCCTGTCCGCCGTGGCTGCTCGACCGCGTGCTGCGCAACCTGCTGGTCGACGTGACCGGCAACACCCATCGCGCCGAGTTCTGCATCGACAAGCTCTACTCGCCGGACTCGACGAGCGGGCGCCTCGGCCTGCTCGAGCTGCGCGGCTTCGAGATGCCGCCGCACGCGCGGATGAGCCTCGTGCAGATGCTGCTGCTGCGCGCGCTGGTCGCACGCTTCTGGCGCGCGCCGCTCGAGGTCGCGCGGCTGCCGCGCTGGGGCACCGCGCTGCACGACCGCTTCATGCTGCCCTCGCACGTCCGCGAGGACCTGCGCGAGGTGGTCGAGGACCTGCGCGCACACGGCTATGCGTTCGAGCTCGACTGGTTCGCGCCGCATTGGGAGTTCCGCTTTCCGAAGCTCGGCGACTTCGAGGCGGGCGGCGTGCGCGTGGACCTGCGCATGGCGC
>JBIIPQ010000559.1:0-2564 GCA_044342535.1 Burkholderiaceae bacterium | reverse complement strand
CCGAGCCGCGGGATCACCCGGTTCGCATTGGTCGAATACAGCAGCCCGCCGACGCCGAGCGCGGCGACCGCGCCGCCCGCGGCGGACAGCGTCATGCCGGTGCGGTCGTGCAGCCAGGTCGGCACGTAGGCGAGCGCGCCGAACATCAGCGCGCCCTCGGCGAATGCGGCGCCCAGCAGCACGCGGGCCGAGCCGCGGCGCAGCACCGTCGCCATGCCGCGCAGCGCCGGCACCGCCGCCGGGCGTGGCGTGTCCGCATGGCGCGCCGCCAGAAGCAGCGCCGCCGTGCCGGTCGCCAGGAACACCACGGCCAGCACGCCGAACGCGACGCGCCAGCCGACGGTGTCGGCCGCGAGGCCGCCGAGCACCTGGCCGGCGATCATCCCGGTGAGCGTGCCGGTGGCGAGCCGCGCGAGCGTCGCCTGCCGGATCTCGTAGGCGACGGTGTCGCCCACGTGGGCGATCGCCAGCGGGATGATCGCCGCGCAGCAGGCGCCGGTCAGCAGCCGCGCCGCCGTCAGCCCGTCCAGGCTCGGGGCGAGCGCGCAGGCCAGCGAGCCGAGCGTGGCCGCGAGCGCCGCCCACGCGAGCACGCGCAGCTTGCCCAGCCGGTCGCCCAGCGGGCCCCAGACCAGCTGCATGACGCCGTAGGCGATGGTGAACGACATGATCACCGGGGCCGCCTGCGCCGGCTCGCCGCCGAACTCCGCGGCGAGGGCCGGGAGCATCGGGTCGGCGATCCGGATCGATGCCATGCTGGCGAAGCCCGCCGCCGCCAGGTACGGGAGCGCGCCGCCTGCGACCGCGGCGTTGCGGGCGGCGGCGCTCAGGGCGTGGTCTGCCGGAACGTGTCGCAGGCCTCGAGCGAGCCGGTCTTCATTCCCTGACCGAACCAGTGGGCGCGCTGCGCGCCCGAACCGTGGGTGAACGCGTCGGGCACCACCGTGCCCGAGGCGCGCCGCATCATCTTGTCGTCGCCGATCTGTGCCGCCGCGTTCAGGCCGGCCTCGATGTCGCCGCGATCGAGCCAGCTGCGGGCCTTCTGCGAGTGATGCGCCCACACGCCCGCATAGCAGTCGGCCTGCAGCTCGAGCCGCACCGACAGCTGGTTGGCCTGGCGCTCGCCGACGCGCTGCTGCGCGGCCTGCACCTGCTTCATCGTGCCCAGCAGGTTCTGGATGTGGTGGCCGACCTCGTGGGCGACGACGTAGGCATTGGCGAACTCGCCCGGCGCCTGGAACTTCTGCGCCAGCATCCGGTAGAAGCTGAGGTCGATGTAGACCGTCTGGTCGTTCGGGCAGTAGAACGGGCCGGTGGCGGTCTGGCCGGTGCCGCAGGCGGTCGGCGTCGCGCCGTCGAACATCACGAGCTTGGGCGGCCGGTACTGCGCGCCGCCCTGGCGGAAGACCTGCTGCCAGACGTCCTCGGTGCTGGCAAGGATCACCGAGGTGAAGCGCCCGCCCTCGTCCTGCACCGGGCCGCGCTGGCCCTGGACCTGCGGCTGCTGCTGGGTGGCGCCCCCGCCGAGCTGGCTCGCGCCTTCCATCAGGCCGAGCACCACCATCGGGTTGATGCCGAACAGCCAGCTGCCGAGCAGCGCGATGACCAGCGTGCCGATGCCCACGCCGCCGGTGCGCCCGCCGGGCATCCGCATGCCTCGGCGATCTTCGACGTTGTCGCTCTGCCGTCCGTCTTCCCAGCGCATGCTCGCTCCCCGCATGGTGCCCCGCCCTGTATGGCGGATTCTATCGCGCGGCTCCGAGCCCGCCGGCGCGCGGCCCGTCGACCCGCGCGTATCATCGCGGGCGCGGGCCTCTAGCTCATGGTGGTCAGAGCAGCGGACTCATAATCCGTTGGTGCCGGGTTCGACCCCCGGGGGGCCCACCAACCCCAGGGCGACGAACCGCTCGATCAGCGCGTTCGTCTCGTCTGGCGCCTCCAGCATCGTGAAGTGCCCGCAGGCGATGGTCTCGATGCGCGCGCCCGGCACGCACTCGAGCAGGGCGCGCGAGAACGGCGTGAGCTCGCCCGCGCGCACCGGCACGCGGTTCAGCTCGGTGTCGAAGAGCGTCGACTGGATCGCCAGCACCGGCCGGCCGATCGTGCGCAGCACCGCCCGCGCCCGCGTCGAGTCCCACCGGACCATGTCGACGACGAGCCGGCGCGCGAACGCGCGGTCGATGTGTCCGAGGTGGGCGTCGACGGCATCGCGCACCGCCCTCGGCGTGGCGGCGACGTGGAACTCGCGATACAGGCCGGCGAGGAAAGGCTCGATGCCCAGCGTGTCGATCTTCGCCTCGGTCGCGGCGACGATCGCGGCAGGATCGCCCTCGATGAAGCTGCCGTCGACATACACCAGGCCGCGCACCCGGGCGGGGGCGCGGTTGCAGGCCTCGGACACCACCCGGCAGCCCATGCTGTGACCGACCAGCACCACTTCCTGGGCGCCGAGCGCGTCGAGCGTCGCGTTCACCGACGCACCGAGCGCGGCGATGCTCGCCTCGGCGGAGGGGGGCGTGTCGCCGTGTCCGGGCAGGTCGATCGCGATGCACCGGTGCGTCGCC
>JBIIPQ010000183.1:0-8646 GCA_044342535.1 Burkholderiaceae bacterium | reverse complement strand
GGTGGTCACGCTGTCGAACACCGGCTACATCAAGAGCCAGCCGGTCTCGGAGTACCGCGCGCAGAAGCGCGGCGGGCGCGGCAAGCAGGCCACGCAGATGAAGGAGGACGACTGGATCGCCCAGCTCTTCATCGCGAACACGCACGACTTCATCCTGTGCTTCTCCGATCGCGGCCGGGTCTACTGGCTCAAGGTCTGGGAGGTGCCGCAGGGCTCGCGCAACGCGCGCGGCAAGCCGATCGTCAACATGTTCCCGCTGGTCGACAACGAGAAGATCACCGTCATCCTGCCGGTCAAGGCGTTCGACGAGGAGCATTTCGTGTTCATGGCGACCTCGCTGGGCACGGTCAAGAAGACGCCGCTCACCGAGTTCTCGCGCCCGATGAAGCGCGGCATCATCGCGGTCAAGCTCGACGACGGCGACTACCTGATCGGCGCGGCGGTCACCGACGGCCAGCACGACGTGATGCTGTTCTCCGACGGCGGCAAGGCCGTGCGCTTCGACGAGAACGACGTGCGCCCGATCGGGCGCGATGCGCGCGGCGTGCGCGGCATGACCCTCGAGGAGGGCCAGGCGGTGATCTCGATGCTGGTCGCCGAGAGCGAGACGCAGTCGGTGCTGACGGCGACCGAGAACGGCTTCGGCAAGCGCACGCCGATCACCGAGTACACCCGTCACGGCCGCGGCACGAAGGGCATGATCGCGATCCAGACCAGCGAGCGCAACGGCCGGGTGGTCGCCGCGGTGCTGGTCGAGCCGCGCGACGAGATCATGCTGATCACCACCGGCGGCGTGCTGGTGCGTACCCGCGTCTCCGAGATCCGCGAGATGGGGCGTGCCACGCAGGGCGTCACGCTGATGGCGGTGGGCGAGGGCACGACGCTGACCGGCGTGCAGCGCGTGGTGGAGTCCGACGCGACCGACGAGCTGCCCGCGGCCGAGGCCGGCGAGCCGCCGACCGGCACCGCGGCCGAAGGCCCGGCGGACGGGCCGGCACCGGCGTCCGGGGAGGCACCGGCGGACGGGGAGGCCTCGTGACCCGCCGGGTCTTCAATTTCTCGGCCGGACCGGCGGTGCTGCCGGAACTGGTGCTGCGCCAGGCCGCCGAGGAGATGCTCGACTGGCAGGGCACCGGCATGTCCGTGATGGAGATGAGCCATCGCGGCAGCGAGTTCATGTCGATCCATGCGCGTGCTCTGGCCGACCTGCGCGCGCTGATGGCGATCCCGCCCGAGTACAAGGTGCTGTTCCTGCAGGGCGGCGGGCTCGGCGAGAACGCGATCGTGCCGATGAACCTGATGGGCCCCAAGGGCCTGGCGGACATCGTCGTGACCGGCCAGTGGTCTGCGAAGTCGGCGAAGGAGGCGGCGCGCTATGGCCGCGTCAACGTGGTGGCCGACGCGGCCCGCGCCGGCCGCGGCTACACCTTCGTGCCGCCGCAGTCCGAGTGGGCGCTCTCGAAGGACGCGTCCTATCTGCATGTGTGCACGAACGAGACCATCGACGGCGTCGAGTTCGACGGCCCGCCCGCGCAGGGCAACGGCCCGGGCGAGGTGCCCGTGGGCGTGCCGATCGTCGCCGACGTGTCCTCGCACATCCTGTCGCGCGCGATCGACGTGAGCCGCTACGGCTGCCTGTTCGGTGGCGCGCAGAAGAACATCGGGCCGGCGGGCCTGACGCTGGTGATCATTCGCGAGGACCTGCTCGGCCACGCGCATCCGATGACGCCGAGCGTCTTCGACTACAAGCTCGTCGCCGACAACGACTCGATGTACAACACCCCGCCCACCTACGCGATCTACCTGGCCGGCCTGGTCTTCCAGTGGCTCCGCGCGCAGGGCGGCGTGGCCGGCATCGAGCTGCGCAACGTCGAGAAGGCGACGCTGCTGTACGGCGCGATCGATGCGAGCGGCCTCTACGAGAACCGCGTCGAGCGGCGCTGGCGTTCGCGGATGAACGTGCCCTTCTTCCTGAAGGACGAGCGGCTGAACGACGCCTTCCTCGCGGGTGCGAAGGACGCGGGTCTCGAGCAGCTCAAGGGGCACCGCTCGGTGGGCGGGATGCGTGCCTCGATCTACAACGCGATGCCCGTGGAGGGCGTGCGCGCGCTGGTCGGCTACATGCAGGATTTCGAACGCCGTCACGGCTGAGCGCGGCCCGGCGCGCGCCGATCGCGGGTAGCATCGCGGTTCGGTCGCGCCCGGGTGGCGCGCCCCCCGACGACCCTTTCACGACGCATCCATGAGCGACCGACTGAGCGAGCTGAGGACCCTGATCGACGACGTCGATCACCGGCTGCTGGCGCTGCTCGGCGAGCGCGGCCGCCTGGTGCTCGAGGTCGGCGAGCTCAAGCATGCCGAGAACGCGCCGGTGCTGCGGCCCGAGCGCGAGGCGCAGATCCTGCGCCGACTGGCCGCGAACAATCCCGGACCGCTCGCTGCAGGCGCGATTGCCGCGATCTGGCGCGAGGTGATCTCGGCCTGTCGCGAGCTGGAGCGACGCCTTCGTGTCGGCTACCTCGGCCCGGTGGGCACGTTCTCCGAGCAGGCGGTGTTCGCGCAGTTCGGCCATGGGGTCGACGCGGTGCCGTGCGCGAGCATCGACGAGGTGTTCCGCGCGGCCGAGGCCGGCACGGTCGACTTCGGCGTGGTGCCGGTCGAGAACTCGACCGAGGGCGCGGTCAACCGCAGCCTCGACCTGTTCCTGCAGTCGCCGCTGCGGGTCTGCGGCGAGGTCTCGATACCGATCAAGCACAACCTGCTCACCGCATCGGGGTCGATGGACGGCGTGACCCGGATCTGCGCGCATGCGCAGGCGCTCGCGCAGTGCACGGGATGGCTGAACCGCAACCATCCGTCGCTCGAGCGGGTGCCGGTGTCGAGCAACGCCGAGGGCGCGCGGCTCGCCGCCCTCGAGCCGCACACCGCGAGCATCGCCGGCGACGGCGTGCTCGGCCGCTACGAGGTGCGTGTCGTCGCCGAGGCGATCCAGGACGACCCGCTGAACCGCACCCGCTTCGCGGTCGTCGGCCAGCATGTCTGCGGTGTCTCGGGCGAGGACCAGACCTCGCTGATCCTGTCGGTGGCCGACCGGGCCGGCGCCGTCCACGCGCTGATCGAGCCGCTCGCCCGCCACGGCGTGTCGATGAAGCGCTTCGAGTCGCGCCCGGCCCGTCAGGGCGGCTGGCAGTACTACTTCTACATCGACCTGCTCGGCCACGAGCAGGACCCGCAGCTCGCCGCCGCGCTGGCCGAGATCCGTGCGCACGCCGCGTTCTTCAAGTCGCTGGGCTCCTACCCGCGCGAGGTCGCGCTGTCGCGCACCGCGGCGCGGGCCTGGGCGCACGACGCACCTTCCCACGCCACGAGCAGCCCATCCATGAGCCCGTCCGCTCCCGCCGAACTCGCCCCCGCCCACGTCCGCGCGATCGCCCCCTACCAGGCGGGCAAGCCGATCTCCGAGGTCGCGCGCGAATACGGGCTCGACGAGGCGAAGATCGTCAAGCTCGCGTCGAACGAGAACCCGCTCGGCATGCCCGAGTCGGCGCGCGCCGCGATGATGGCCGTCGCGGCCGAGCTCGGCCGCTACCCGGACGCGAACGGCTTCGAGCTCAAGGCCGCGCTGTCGAAGCGCCTCGAGGTGCCACAGGACTGGCTGACGCTGGGCAACGGCTCGAACGACATCCTCGAGCTGGTCGCGCACGCGCTGCTGCAGTCGGGCACCTCGGCGGTCTATTCGCAGTACTCGTTCGCGGTGTACGCCCTGGCCACGCAGGAGACCGGCGCGCGCGCGATCGTCGTACCGGCGCGTGACCACGGCCATGACCTCGCCGCGATGCGCGCCGCGATCGCCCCCGACACGCGGATCGTGTTCATCGCGAACCCCAACAACCCGACCGGCACCTTCCTGCCCGCGGCCGAGGTCGAGGCCTTCCTCGCGTCGGTGCCGCCGCAGGTCGTGGTGGTGCTCGACGAGGCGTACAACGAGTACCTCGAGCCGACGCTGCGTGTCGATGCGGTGGCCTGGGTCCGGCGCTTCCCGAACCTCGTGCTGTCGCGCACGTTCTCGAAGGCCTACGGCCTGGCGGGCCTGCGCGTGGGCTACGCGGTCGCGCAGCCGGCGATGACCGACCTGCTCAACCGCGTGCGCCAGCCGTTCAACGTCAACTCGCTCGCGCAGGCGGCGGCGGTCGCGGCGCTCGGCGACGCCGCCTTCCTCGAGCGCAGCCGCGTACTGAACGCCGAGGGCGTGGCGCGCCTGCAGTCGGCCTTCGACGCGCTCGGCCTGCCGTACGTGAAGTCCTTCGGCAACTTCGTGCTGGTGAAGGTCGGTGATGCGGCCGGCATCAACCAGGCGCTGCTGCGGGCCGGGGTCATCGTGCGGCCGGTGGGCAACTACGGGCTGCCGGAGTGGCTGCGCATCAGCGTCGGCCTGCCCGCCGAGAACGAGGCCTTCCTGGTGGCGCTGCGCGCCGCGCTCGGCCGCGCGTGACGCCGTTCCAGAAGGTCGCCCTCATCGGCACCGGCGCGGTCGGCGCGTCGGTCGGCGGCGGCCTGCGGGCCCGCGGACTCGCCACCGAGGTCTGGGGCCTCGATCCGGCGAACGCCGAGGCGGCCCGTGCGGCGGGCGCGATCGATCGGGTCGCGGCCAGCCTCGCCGAGGCGCTCGACGGTGCCGCACTCGTGGTGCTCGCGGCCCCGGTGCCGGTGAACCGCGCGCTGCTGGCCGACGGTGCGCTGCGCGAGGCGCTCGAGCCCCGGGCCGTGCTCACCGACGTCTCGAGCACGAAGTCGAGCGTGGTGGCCGCTGCCCGCGACGGACTGGGCGCGCGGCTCGGGCGCTTCGTCGCCTCGCACCCGATCGCAGGCTCCGACCGCGCCGGCCCGGCGGCGGCGCGTGCCGACCTGATCGCCGGCGCGCACGTGATCGTCTGCCCGACCGATGACTGCGACGCCGATGCGCTCGCCGCCGTCGAGTCGACCTGGGCGGCCCTCGGCGGCCGGGTCGCGCGGATGGACGCGGCGCATCACGACCGGCTGTTCGCGGAGGTCTCGCACTGGCCGCACGCGGTGGCCTTCGCGCTGTCGGCTTCGGTCGGCTGCGGCCCGCTCGCCGACGACGCACGGCGCTTCCATGGTGCCGGGCTGCGCGACACCACGCGGGTGGGCGGATCCCCGCCGGACCTGTGGGCGGGCATCCTGCTCGACAACCGGGAGGCGTCGCTGGCGGCCGCTGCAGCCTTCCGGGTGGAGCTGGACCGGATCGAGCAGGCGCTGGTCGCCGGCGACCGGGCCGCGCTGATGGCCGCGCTCGCGCGCGGCGCGGACTGGCGCACCACGCTCTAGGTCGCTGCGGGTCCGTGCGGCGGGAGCCCGCTCAGCCGGCCATCCGCGTCCGGATCGCCTCGATGCGCTCGCGGTTCACGCCGAAGTCGCGGCGCCCGAGCCGGGAGGCCGACCGCACGTGGACCACCGCCGCGGGCTCGTCGAGCAGGAACTCGACGTCGTCGATGAAGCCCAGCCAGCGCGTCGTGAACTCGGCGTACAGGTAGCCCGGGCGCTCGTCGACGACGGCCGCGCCCGGCATCGCGGCGACCACGCCGCGCAGCCGCGCGAACGCGGCCTTCGGGTCGGGCCCGGCGGCGATTGGCGCGATGCGGTGGTATTCGGTGGTCGCGAAGCTGGACACCGCGTTGGACAGGTCCTCGCGCACCGGACGCAGCCGGCCGTCGACCGGCCCGCGCTGCGCCGGTCGCGTGCCGGACAGCAGCCCGCCGCAGGCCGCGAGCGGCCCCGCCGCCACGATCACCAGCGCACCGAGCGCGAGGCGGCGCCCGGTGAGCCGCCCTGGGCGCCGCGCGAAGATCATCCGGCCTTCCGCAGCCGGCGGATCAGGCTGGAGGTGTCCCAGCGGCCGCCGCCCATGCGCTGGACGTCGCCGTAGAACTGGTCGACCAGCGCGGTCGCCGGCAGCGGCGCTCCGTTGCGCTTGGCCTCGTCCAGGCACAGGCCGAGGTCCTTGCGCATCCAGTCGACCGCGAAGCCGAAGTCGAATTTGTCGTCGACCATGGTCTTGCCGCGGTTGTCCATCTGCCAGGACTGCGCGGCGCCCTTGCCGATCACGTCGAGCACCAGCTTCATGTCGAGGCCGGCGGCCATCCCGAAGCTCACGCCCTCCGACAGGCCCTGGACCAGACTCGCGATGCAGATCTGGTTGACCATCTTGGCGAGCTGTCCGGCGCCCGGCGCGCCGATCAGCGTGAAGGCGCGCGAGAAGGCCATGCCGACCGGCTTGGCGCGCTCGAAGGCCGCGGACTCGCCGCCGCACATCACGGTGAGCAGGCCGTTGACCGCACCCGCCTGCCCGCCCGAGACCGGGGCGTCGACGAAGTCGAGTCCGGCCGCCTTGGCGGTGGCGTACAGCTCGCGTGCGACCTCGGCCGATGCGGTCGTGTGGTCGACCAAGAGCGCGCCCTTCGCCATGCCGGCGAAGGCGCCGTCGGCGCCGAGCACCACGCTGCGCAGGTCGTCGTCGTTGCCCACGCAGGCGAACACGATCTGCGCGCCGGCGGCCGCCTCGCGCGGCGTGGCCGCAGCCTTGCCGCCGTACTCGGCGACCCAGGCCTGCGCCTTCGCGGCGCTGCGGTTGTAGACGGTCACATGGTGCCCGGCCCGCGCCAGATGGCCCGCCATCGGGTAGCCCATCACGCCCATGCCCAGGAACGCCACCTCGTGCGGGGTGACCGCTTCGTAAGTCTTCGTCATCACATCCTCCTCGGCCCGATTCTACGGGACACGCGGCGCTGCGCTGCCGAAGCCGGTCGCGCGGCGTCTCAGCCGATGCGATCGAGCCAGCGGGCGATGGTGCCCGCGACCGTGCGCCAGCGTCGCTCGAGCATCGGCACGTGGCCTACGCCCGAGATGCGGATAGGCTCGGCGCCCCAGCGCGCGACGAGCTCGTCGAGCGCGGTCGGCGGGATCATGCCGTCCTGCTCGCCGTGCAGGGCGAGCATCGGCACGCCGTCGGCGCGGCCGCTGGCGTGCCCCATCGGCGCCCAGGTCATCTCCCACAGCGCGCGACCCGACTCGCGCCCGAGCAGCCGCGCGAGCGCGCCCGCGCCGTCCTCGCCGCCATCCGCGGGCATCGGGTCGTGGGCCAGGAGGTCGAGCAGCGCGCGGCCGTTCCGCGAGCCGAGCGCCACCTGCATCAGGCTGCCGAGCGCCTGCGGGCGTCGCAGCGCCATCCGCGACACCGCGGCCATCAGCCCGCCCGGCGGCACGCTCGAGAGCAGCACCGCGGCCCGCGGGCGCGTGCCCTTGGCCAGCAGGCGCTGCAGCACCAGGCCGCCCATCGAGGAGCCGAAGACGACGGCCGGGCGGCCGATCGCGTCGAGCGCGCGGACCACGTCGCTGCCGTAGTCGTCGAGTCCGAAGGCGTCGAGCATCGGGCCGCCGTCGCTGCCGCCATGCCCGCGCAGCGACAGTGCGTGCACGTCGTGTCCGCGGGCGGCGAAGAAGGGCATGAACGTCCGCATCCAGCTGCCGGCGTGCGTGTAGGCGCCGTGCACCATCAGGATCGGTGCGCGTGCGGGCTCGCGGGCGCGCAGGCTGAGCATTTCGAGCCGGGGCTGCCAGGGCGCCTGCAGGGAGTCGACGGCGAGCTCGGGTAGGGCGGCCATGGGCGAGGGGTCCATCAAATGTGTCCCCCTGAGCATCGGCCTGCCGCGGCGTTCCCGGAGTGACGCATCTCACGGCGGCACCCGGCGGACGGCGCGGGGCGCTGGGTGGTGTGTCCGCCGGGTCGGAGCCCCTCAGCCCGGACGGGCCGTCGAGCCGAACCGCTTCGGCACGACACCGCGACGCTCGAGCGCATGCTGCAGCGCGTCGGGCCCGGCGAGGTGCAGCGCGCCGACCAAGGCCAGCGCTCGGCCCGGCTCGGCGAGCGCTGCGGCGAGCGTATCGGCCATCGCCTCGTCGCGATCGGCGAAGAGCCGCCGGCGCAGCGCTGCCAGCGGCGCCTGCGTCGGATAGGCGAATTCCTTGAGCGCGGCCAGCGCCTCGAGATCCCCGCGCCGCCAGGCGTCGACGATCCGCACGTAGGTGCGCGACTGCGCTTCCCGATGCGCGAGCCGCAGCGCGAGCGCTGCGTCCTGCTCGTCGAGCGGCCCGCCCGCGAAGGCCGCGACCTGGGCCTCGGCCGTTTCCATCTCGACGATCGGCAGCCCGCGCGCCCGCGCCCGGCGGATCAGGTGCAGCTCGACGCCGTCGCGCGGGTCGGCGCCGAAGCGCTCGTCGTCGGGGTCGGGCAGCAGCAGCGCCAGCGCCCAGGGCTGCAGCCGCCTCAGCGCGCGCAGCGTCCAGGGCTGCTGGTGGAGCGTACGGCGCAGCGCCCGCAGCGTGTCGGGCCGCAGCACGGTGTCCAGGGTCGCGCCGTCGGGCAGCAGCGCGCGCGCGGTGGCGGCCGCCCTGATCTCGGCCGACCGGCCATCGGTGTCGATCTCGACGATCAGGCGGGTCGCTTCGTCGAAGGCCCGCTCGATCGGCTCGGGCAGCGGATAGAAGCGGGAGAGGCCGGCGTGCACCGTCGCCAGCAGCACGATGTGCCCGGGCCGGCCGGGCCGCGCGAGAACGAAGGCGGGCGGTGCG
>JBIIPQ010000182.1:0-8668 GCA_044342535.1 Burkholderiaceae bacterium | reverse complement strand
AGGACGTGGTGATCATCGGCGCGCAGCCCACCGACGGCTCCTCGATCCCCGGCATCCGAAAGTGGCCCGAGGCCTACGTGCCGGGTATCCGCCGACACGCCATCATCGACCGCACCGAGGAGGTCACGCAGGCCGACGCCGAGGCGATGGCCCGGCGGCTCGCGGTCGAGGAGGGGATCTTCTGCGGCCCGTCGGCGGCCGGCGCCTGCTGCATCGCGCTGCGCATCGCCGAAGAGGTCGAAGGCGCGACCATCGTCTTCATCGTCTGCGATCGCGGCGACCGCTACCTGTCGACCGGCGTGTTCCACGCGTGAGCAGCGGCGACGCGACGGCAGACGCCCGTCGCCGCGTGCTCGCCGGCATCGGCCTGGCGGTCGCCGCCAGCGTGTCTTTCGCAGTCCTCGACTCGACGGTCAAGTACCTGACGCAGACCTATCCTTCGCCGCTGGTGGCCTGGGGGCGCTACGCGTTCCACGTCGCGCTGATGGCGCTGCTGCTCGCGCCCCGACGCGGCCTGTCGCTGCTGTCGACCCGCCGGCCCGCGCTGCAGGTGGCGCGCGGCGTGTTCCTCGGCATGTCGTCGATCACCTTCTTCGGCGCGCTGGCGACGATGCCGCAGGCCGAGGCGACCGCGCTGATCGCGACCTCGCCGATCCTGGTGACCGTCGTCGCGGTGCGCTGGTTCGGGGAACGCGCCCCGCGCGGCACCTGGGTCGCGCTCGCCGCGAGCTTCGCGGGCGTGCTGCTGATCATCCGCCCGGGGTCCTCGCTGTTCGGGATCTCGGCGCTGCTGCCGCTGCTGGCCGCGGTGTTCGCGGCCGGCTACTCGCTGCTCACCCGACGGCTCGCCGGCGTCGACGACGGCGTCTCGACGCTGTTCATCGGCGGGCTGGTCGCGACGGTGCTGCTCTCCGGGCTGGTGCCGATCTACTGGATGCCGCCGGTGTCGTGGTGGCACGTGCTGCTGCTGGTGTTCGCGGGGCTGGTCGGCGCGGGCGGCCACCTGCTGCTGGTCCGGGCCTACGAACGCGCCAATGCGTCGACGCTCGCGCCGTACACGTACATGCACACCGTCGCGGCACTGTGCACCGGCTGGCTGGTGTTCGGCACCTTCCCCGATGGCCCGGCGCTCGCAGGCATGGCGCTGATCGTCGCCACCGGCGTGGCGATGGCGCTGTGGCGCCGGAACTAGTCGCGCGCCCGGGCCTGCACGGGCGGCATCGCCTCGCGCAGCGCGCGGGCGAGGTCGATCACCGCCATCGCGTAGAAGTACGAGCGGTTGTAGCGGGTCACGACCCAGAAGTTGGTGGCGCCGAGCACGTAGTGCGTGGTGTCGTCGCCGTTGGGCAGGTCGATCAGCGACAGCTTCTCGCCGACCGGGATCTCCTGCGGGCTGGTCACGCCGAGCTCCGCCAGCTCCAGGGTGCCGAGCTTCGGCGGGATGCCGGCCTCGATCGCCGGCTTCGCACGGATCTCGTCCTCCACGGTCGCGGAGAAGTGCGTCGGTCCGCCGGTCTGCCAGCCGTGGTTGGCGAGGAAGCTCGCGACGCTTCCGATCGCATCGGCGGAGCTGCCGCGCAGGTCGATCCGGCCGTCGCCGTCGAAGTCGACCGCATGCCGCCGGATGCTCGCGGGCATGAACTGTGGCAGACCGATCGCCCCGGCGAAGGAGCCGCGCCAGTCGAGCGGATCGAACCCGGCGTCGCGCGCGAGCAGCAGGTACTGCTCGAGTTCCTCGCGGAAGTACGCGGCGCGGCGCGGGTAGTCGAAGCTCAGCGTCGTCAGCGCATCCATCACGCGGAAGTCGCCGGTGTTGCGGCCGTAGATCGTCTCCACACCGATGATCGAGACCAGGATCTCTTCCGGGACGCCGAAGCGCTGCGCCGCGCGCCGCACGGCGTCGGCGTTCGAGGCCCAGAACCGCAGGCCCTCGCGGATGCGCACCGGCTCGACGAAGCGTGAGCGGTAGGCGATCCAGGAGCGCTTGAAGCCGGGGGGGGCCGGCTGCATCAGCCGGATCGCGACCTCGGAGCTGCGGGTGCGCCCGAAGGTGGCGAGCAGCGCCGCCTCGTCGAAGCCGTGCCGCTCGACCATCTCGCGGATGAACCCGCGCACCTCGGCGCGGCCGGGGTAGTCGGCCGCCACCGTGGCCGGACCGGCCGGCTTCGGGCGTGCCGCCGCTGGCTTGGCATCCGGCGTCGTTGCCGGTTTCGCGGCCGGCGTCGACGCGGGTCGTGCGCCGGACGTCCTGGCCGTCCCGGGCTCGGCCGCCACCGCCGGTGCGAGGCCCGGCAGGCCGGCGAGCGCGGCGGCCAGCAGCAGCGTCGTGACGGCCGATCGGCGCAGCGGGAAGGGGCGGGAGGCTCGCGTCATCGTGGCTTGAAGGCGTCGACCAGGCGCCGCAGGTGGCGGATGCGGTCGGGCGTGGCGGTGGCGGGATCGTAGCGCAGCCGGTTGTAGCTCGCGACGATGTCCCGCGCGAGCGCCGCCTCGGACGGCTCGAGCAGTCGGTCGATGCGGTGGAGGTAACGGCTCGCGGTCTCGTCACGGGCGCGCGGCGCGCCCAGCGCGGCGAGCCGTGCGCAGAAGCGCGTGTACGCGCGCTCGACCGGATCGCGCGGGTGGCGCGGCCGCAGGGTGACCAGCGCGACCGCGCCGAGCGCGAGCGCCAGCATGCCGGCGAGCGCACCGGCCAGCTCGCGTGGATCGGTCGCATCCAGGCCGAGCTTCGAGAGCAGCACCTGCTGGCGGCTGCGGTCGTAGTTCAGCACCCACTGGTTCCAGCCGTTCGTCAGCGAGTCGAGGGACATCCGCCAGCGCTGCACGATCTCGAGCCCGCCGATGAGGCCCGGCGCGCCGATCGCCGAACGTCGACCCTGCACGCCCGCCGAGCCGCGCTCGATGCGTTCCGGCGCCACCGCCGCAGTCGGGTCGACGCGGACCCAGCCGCGTCCGGGCAGCCAGACCTCGGCCCAGGCGTGGGCGTCGGCCTGCCGGACGATCCAGTAGTCGTCGCCCGGGTTGGGCTCGGCGCCCTGGTAGCCGGTGACCACGCGGGCGGGGATGTCGAGCGCGCGCATCAGCACCACGAAGGCGCTCGAGTAGTGCTCGCAGAAGCCCGCGCGGGTCTCGAAGAGGAACCGGTCGACCGGGTCGTCGACCAGCAGCGGCGGGTCGAGCGTGTAGCGGAATGCGTTGTCGCGGAACATCGCAAGCGCCCGCTCGACGAGCTTGCCCTCGTCCTGCTCCTCGGTGCGCCAGCGCGCGGCCATCTCGAGCGTGCGCCGTGCCTGGCCTGGAGGCAGCTGGATCCAGTCCTGCAGCGACAGCCGGTTCTCGTTCAGGCCGATCGAGGCGTCGAGCCGGGCCGCGCCGTCGTAGCGCAGCCGCGCCACGACCGGGTCGATCGACAGCATGGTGAAGTCCGGCGCGATGCTGACCGCCAGGCCCGGTGCCTGGGCCATCTCCGCCGGCACGTCCAGCGCGAAGAGCCACCGACGCGAATGCGGCTCGAGCGTGGTGCGGTAGCGCAGCACCCGCGAGTCGGGCGGCACGGCCACCGTCGGCGTCGGCGGGTCGGCGAGCTCGCGGCGCACCGGCCGCCAGGTGCGGCCGTCGAAGTGGCCGAGCGTGGGTCCCCGCCAGTACAGGCGGCCGGGCTCCGGCACCCGATCGGCGAACTGGACCCGGAACGCCACATCGTCGTCCAGGGCGAGCTTGGAGATCTGGCCGGGCGACATCGTGTCCGACAGCCCGGTGCGGCCGGTGTGCGCGTCTTCGGGCAGGCCCCACAGCGGGCCGCTGATCCGCGGGAACAGCACGAACAGCACGGCGGCGATCGGCGCCGCCTGCAGCAGAAGCAGCCCGACGATCCGGAAGCGCCGCCCGATGCCGGCCTCGCGCTGGCCGAACTGCATCGTGAGCATGGCCGCGAGCAGCGCGACGACCGCGGCCGCTGTGACGATCGCCACCAGGAACGACTGCGAGTGGAAGAAGCCGGTCAGCAGCAGGAAGAAGCACAGGAAGATCACGACGAACAGGTCGCGCCGGGCCCGCATCTCCATCAGCTTCAGTCCCAGGAACAGCACCAGCAGCGCCACCCCTGCCTCGCGGCCGAGCAAGGTGTCGTACTGCACGAGCACCGCGACGGTGCAGGCCACCGCTGCGGCCAGGCGCACCGGCGCTCCGGGCAGCCGTGCCCCGGCGAAGATCAGCCCGAGCCGCCACGAAAACAGCAGGCCGAAGCCTGCGCTGCACCAGATCGGCAGCTCAGCGACATGCGGCAGCACCGCGAGCGCGATCGCGCCCATCAGGAACAGCGTGTCGCGGCGTTCCCGCTCCCACTCGCCGCCGAGCGTCCCGCTCAGGGCGCGCAACGAGAAGGACCAGCCTTGGATACGTGCCATGGCGGGTCTCAGACCTGCGCCACCGCGAGCGCCTCGAGGCAGGCGCTGCAGTGCACGGGGCCGGCGTCCAGCGCGAGGTCGACGCCCGGCAGCCGAAGCCCGTAGCACAGGCCGGCGGCTTCGGCGTCCACGATCCATCGGGCCAGCCGGGACAGGCGCAGCTCCGAATCGAGCCCCGGCGGCAGCATCTGCCAGTCGAGCAGGAGCTGGCCGCCGCTGCCGCCCTCGAACTCACGGACCAGCAGCGTGTCGCCGCCGCTGCGCGCCATCGCCTTCCAGGCGAGGCGCCGCGGCGAATCGCCCTCGCGGAACGGGCGGATCGCCGCGAAGTCCTCCTCGCCGACGCCGGCGCGCTCGGTGCCGGCCGCACCGGACTCGGGCATCGGGGCCGCCGGGGTCTCCAGGCGCGGCAGCACGAGGATGCGTGACTGCGGATGCCACCAGGCCCAGGCGCGCCACAGTCCGAGCGGGAAGGTGCTCGACAGCCGCATCCGAGGCAGGGTCTGCCAGCCGCGCCGCTCGGTGGGCAGTGCCACCGTCACCAGCTGCTCGGTGGCCGGCGACACGTCGATGCGGGTCGGCTGCGCGGTGCCGGGCACGGTCAGCTCGATCGCGAAGCGCTCGGGGCCGCGCGGGTTCTGGACGATCAGGCTCAGTTCGGCGAGCTCTCCGGCGTGCACCGGCTCGGCACGCCCGGCGCGCAGCGTCAGCCCGACCAGGTTGCGCCATGTGTGCAGCATGCTCACCAGGCCGACGCCGGCCAGCATGAAGGTGAGTCCGTAGCCGAGCGCGAGCGCATAGTTGACCGCGGTCAGCAGCATCGTCAGCAGCGCTACGCCGAACAAGCGCCCGGCGCGCGACGGCAGGATGTAGACGCGGCGGCGGTCGAGGCGCAGGTCGCCGCCATGCGGTCCGAGCGCGAGCCGGACCGACGGCGCGATCCGCCCGATCCGCTCCACCCATCCCATGACCTGCGCCTGCATCCGGGTCCGCGCTCCGGTCAGGGAATCGCGACGGCCTTCGAGAGCTCCGCGACGAGCTCGGCGCGCGCCCGATGGCTCGTGGCGCTGCCCTTGGCCGGGCGCAGCCGGTGGCCGGCGACCGCGACCAGCACGGCCTGCACGTCGTCCGGCAGCACGTGGTTGCGGCCATCGAGCATCGCCCAGGCGCGTGCGGCCTGCAGCAGCGCGAGGCCCGCGCGCGGCGAGAGCCCCTCGGAGAAGATCGCGGCGCGCCGGCTGTGGGTCAGCAGGTTCTGGATGTAGTCGAGCAGGGCCGGCGAGGTGCGGATCGCCCTGAGCGAGCGCTGCGCCTCGACCAGATCGGCCGGCGTCATCCGCGGCTCGAGTCGCGCGACCATGTCGCGGCGGTCGGCACCTTCGAGCAGCGCGCGCTCGGACTTCGGGTCCGGATAGCCCAGCTCGATGCACATCAGGAAGCGATCGAGCTGGGACTCGGGCAGCGGGAAGGTGCCGATCTGGTCCTGCGGGTTCTGCGTCGCGATGACGAAGAACGGCTCGGGCAGGCGGCGCGGCTCGCCGTCGACCGAGACCTGCCTCTCCTCCATCGCCTCGAGCAGCGCGCTCTGGGTCTTGGGCGACGCGCGGTTGATCTCGTCGGCGAGCAGCACCTGCGAGAACACGGGCCCGGGATGGAAGACGAAGCGGTTGTTGTCGCGCTCGAAGATCGAGATGCCGACGATGTCCGCCGGCAGCAGGTCGTTGGTGAACTGGACCCGCTTGAACTGCAGGCCGAGCGAGATGGACAGCGCGTGGGCGAGCGTGGTCTTGCCCACGCCGGGCACGTCTTCGATCAGCAGATGGCCGCGTGCCAGCAGGCAGGCTAGGGCCATCCGGATCTGCGGCTGCTTGCCGACCACCACGCTTCCTACCTGCGCGGCGACGGCCTGGATTCGTTCGAGCATGAGGCCCTTCGCGTTGTGCCGGTCGAGTGTAATCTATGGCTCCTGGCCGCCCGGCCGTCGGCCGACGGCCGGCGCGCATCGCACCAGCAGGCGTCTGCACCGCGCAACCGCGGCGCCGGCGCCACCCTCCCGAGGAGACACCGATGGCCGCCCGAGCCCCCGACACCGCCGCCGATCCGTCCGCCGTGACTGCCGCGCCCGCGCCCGCGCTCGAGCGCATCGACCGCGGGCCGGTCGCCTGGCTGTGGCTGAACCGGCCCCGCGCGTACAACGCGCTGTCCGAGTCGCTGCTCGAGGCGCTCGGACGTGCCCTCGACGAGATCGCCGCCGACCCTTCGGTGCGCGCGGTGGTCATCGGCGGCCGCGGCCCGGCGTTCTGCGCGGGCCACGACCTGCGCGAGATGCGCGCCGAGCCGTCGCTCGACTACTACCGCGACCTGTTCGCTCGCTGCAGCCGGACGATGGCCGCGATCCAGAAGATGCCGCAGCCGGTGATCGCCCGCGTGCACGGCATCGCCACCGCGGCCGGTTGCCAGCTCGTGGCCGCCTGCGACCTCGCCGTCTCGGCCGACGACGCGCGCTTCGCGGTGTCCGGTGTGAACCTCGGCCTGTTCTGCTCCACGCCCTCGGTCGCGCTGTCGCGCAACCTGTCGCGCAAGGCCGCGATGCGCATGCTGCTGACCGGTGACTTCATCGACGCGCACGAGGCGCTCGAGCAGGGGCTGGTCAACGAGGCGGTGCCGCTCGCCGCCCTCGACGACACGATCGAGGCGCTGCTCGCCAAGATCGTCGCCAAGCCGCGCGAGGCGATCACGGCTGGCAAGGGCCTGTTCTACCGCCAGCTGGAGATGGGCACGGAAGCGGCCTACCAGCTCGCGGGCCAGACCATGGCCTGCAACATGATGGACGCCAGCGCGCTCGAGGGCGTGCAGGCGTTTCTCGACAAGCGATCCCCGAACTGGTGAGCGCGGGCGCCCGTGCCGCGGGCCCCGTCTCCGCCGAGTCGCCGATCCGTCTGCGAGTCCCCATGCCCCCACACCCTGTCTCGTGTCCGAGTCCAAGGAGCCCCACTCGATGACCGTATCCGCTTCCGCCGTCAACCGGCAGGTCCTGCTCGCCGCGCGCCCCGTGGGCATGCCGACCCGCGCCGACTGGTCGATCGTCGACGCGCCGCTGCCCGAGCCCGCGCCCGGCGGCGTGCTGGTCCAGACCCTGATGCTGTCGCTCGACCCGGCGATGCGCGGCTGGATGAACGAGGGCAAGAGCTACATCGAGCCGGTGGGCATCGGCGAGGTGATGCGCGCCGGCGGCGTCGGCCGCGTGATCGCCTCGAACACGGCGGCGTTCGCGGTCGGCGACCACGTGAGCGGCTCCCTCGGCGTGCAGCAGTACTGCGCGTTCGACGAGACCGGCCTGCGCCGCGCGGGCCTCGCGAAGATCGATCCCTCGCTCGCGCCGCTGCCGAAGTGGCTGAACGCGCTGGGCATGCCGGGCATGACCGCCTACTTCGGGCTGCTCGACGTCGGCCAGCCGAAGGCGGGCGAGACGGTGGTCGTCTCGGGCGCCGCGGGCGCGGTCGGCCAGACGGTGGGGCAGGTGGCGAAGATCAAGGGCTGCCGCGTGGTCGGTATCGCGGGGGGCGCCGACAAGTGCGACTTCGTCGTGCGCGAGCTGGGCTTCGACGCCTGCATCGACTACAAGTCGGGCAGTGTTCGCGACGGCCTGAAGCAGCACTGCCCTAAAGGCGTGGACGTCTACTTCGACAACGTCGGCGGCGACATCCTCGACACGGTGCTCGCTCGGATCAACCGCCGTGCCCGCATCGTGATCTGCGGCGCGATCTCGCAGTACAACAACACCGGCCCTGTGAAGGGCCCGTCGAACTACCTGTCGCTGCTGGTGAACCGCGCCCGGATGGAGGGCATCGTGGTGTTCGACTACGCGCCGCGGTACACCGAGGCGGTGCGCGACATCGCGCAGTGGATGGCCGAGGGCCGCTTCAAGTCGCGCGAGGACGTGGTCGAGGGCATTGACCACTTCCCCGAGGCGCTGCTCAGGCTCTTCGACGGCGCGAACTTCGGGAAGCTGGTGCTGAAGGTTTCGGAGTAGGGCTTGCCGAGCGAAAGCTCGGCGTGCTGAGTGCTGGGTGCTGAGTGGGACGACGGGCGAGAAGGCGGTGGCATGCGAAACCTCTCACCCAAAAGACTGGGAGGGGTAACGAACCGACCTTCGCATGAACCCCGGCGCATGCACACCCCGTCTCTCGGCGCCGCTGCCCTTCAGGCCGTCGCGCACCGACTGGGCCGCACCGTCTCGCGCAGGTGTCCGACGGGTGAAG
>JBIIPQ010000181.1:0-8684 GCA_044342535.1 Burkholderiaceae bacterium | reverse complement strand
GCTGATGTTCGGCGCGCTCGCCTTCGTGCCGACCTGGCTGCACGACCGCACCGGCATGACGCTGTCCGCCGCGGGCGGCGCGGTCGCCGCGCTCGGCGTCGGCGGGCTGCTGTATTCGACCAATGCGAACCGGGTGATCCCGCGGCTCGGCGAGCGGCGGCTGCTGGCGCTCGGCGGCACGCTGATCGCGATCGGCTACGCGGGGGTCGCCCTGTACGCGCGCCCGCCGGCGGGCCTGGCCACCTTCGCCGCCGCGATGGGCGGCTGCGGGCTGGCCGGGATCGGCTTCTACATGCTGCACAACACGCTGCAGACGCTCGCCACGCAGCTCGCGCCCGAAGCCCGCGCCACCGCGATCGGGCTGTTCGCGGTCGCGATCTTCATCGGGCAGTCGGTCGGCGTGGCGCTGGCGGCGCGCCTCGCACCGGCGATCGGCCACGAGTCGGTGATGATCGTCGCGGGCCTGCTGCTGGCCGCGCTCGGCATCGCACTGTCGCGGCGCCCGGCCTCATGACGGTATCCTGCCGTCACCCCTGCCCCAGGCACGCGCCCTGCCCGTACGGCGAAGCACGAGGAGCCCCATGCCCATGACCCCGATCGCCCGTCCCTGCCTCGCCGCCGCCGCGGCCCTGCTCGTCGCCGGCTGCGCGGCACCGCGGATCGACGGCCAATGGGCCGACCCTGCGTTCGCGACGCGCTCTCTGCGCGACCAGAAGGTGCTGGTGAGCTGCCGGGCGCCCGACTCGACGCTGGCGCGCCTGTGCGAGGAGCGCCTCGCCGCCGCGGTGCGCGAGGCCGGCGGCCAGCCGCTGGTCGCGCCGGTGCCGGTGGACGCCGCAGGCGGCCACGAGGCGGTGGCGAAGGCGGCGCGCGGTCTCGGTGCGTCGGCCGCGCTCGCTTCGGCGGTCAACGTCGCGGGTGTCACGCAGTCCAGCTTCGGCCCGTCGCTGGGCTTCGGATTCGGCGGGGGGGTCGGCGGCGGACGCGGCGGCATCGGCTTCGGCGGCATCGGCATGTCGGTGCCACTGGGCGGCGTGCGCCCGCAGACGTCCTACGGCATGGGCAGCACCGTGCTCGACACCGCCAGCGGCCGCGAGATGTGGTCGGTGCGTGCGACCAGCCCGGTCGCCGACGACGCGCCGGTGCAGATCGGGGCGCTCGCCCGAACCAGCGTCGACGCGATGCGCGACGCCGGGCTGTTCGGGCCGCGCTGACGGCAGCCGCGGCTCAGCGGCCGGCCGCCCCCCGCGGATCCCGCTGAGCGAGCGCGAGCAGCGCCCCCAGCACCAGCACCGCGGCCGACGCGGTCAGCCCGGGGCGCAGCGACCCGAAGCGGTCGGCCACCCAGCCGGTGGCCACCGGTCCGACGATCTGGCTGGCCGCGAACGCGACGGTGAAGGTGGCCATCGCCGAGCCCCAGGCGGGCTTGGGCAGCAGGTGCTTGATGAGGCTGCTGACCGCGGACGGTGCGCTGAACATCGCGCCGCCGAAGAGCGCGGCCGAGGCGAGCAGCGCCGCCGGATGCAGCGAGGCCATCGGCAGCATCGCGCCGACCGACAGCACCGCCATCACCGCCGCCAGCGGCCGCCCGCCCCGCCAGCGCTCGCACGGGCCGGCCCAGACCGCAGGCGCCGCCAGGGTCGCGGCGCCGAGCACGGTCCAGACCGCGATGACCATGCCGGTGCTCGCGCCGTTCACGCGCATCCAGGCGATGACGAAGGTCATGTAGCCGATGTAGCCGAGCCCGAAACACACGTAGGCGAGGAACTGCGGCAGGAACGGCGCGAGCCGCCAGTCGGCGCTGCCGGGTGCGGCGCCCGGCTCCTCGATGCGCATCGCCGCCCACACGCTCGCGGCGGCCATCATGAGGCTCGCCACCCCCATCGCCTGCCAGGCGAGCGGCCAGGACGCATCGCCCCAGGCCTCGAGCAGCAGCGGCACCGCGACGCCGCACAGCATCAGCCCGATGCCGCCGCCGGCGAAGAAGATCGCGATGGTGGTGGTCGCACGTGCCGGCTGCCCCGGGAAGATGTTGCCCGACAGCGCGCCGCCGCAGACGAAGACCATCGCGCCGCCGACCCCGGACAGGGCCCGGGCGAGCGTCAGCGCGCCGACGTCGCGCACCAGGCCGGTCGCGGTCAGCGCGATCGCGGTGATCACCATGCCGGCGGCGAACAGCGCCCGGTTGCCGGTGCGCCGCACGAGCATCAGGGCGAGCAGCGCCCCGCCGAGGTAGCCGATCGCGTTCGCGGTGTTCAGCCAGCCGGCGCTCGACCAGTCGAGGGCGAGGTCGGCGCGCATCGACGGCAGCACCAGCGCGTACGCGAAGCGGGCGAACGAGTTCGACACCGTCGGGCCGAAGGACAGCAGGAAGGCGATCAGCAGGCCGCGCGTCATGCCGCATCGTAGCCGCGGCCGGGCGCAGCGAGCGCCCCGACGTTCCGGATCCGTCGGGCGCCCGCCCCCCGGCTGCCGCTCGGCACCGGCCGCCCATCGGCGCGCCCCTCAACTCGAGCACCGGCCACGCCGCATGCTCGCACTTCCGAAGGAGCCCCCATGCTGCACTCCCGATACCGGCTCGTCACACGGGCCGACTTCGACGGCCTCGTGTGCGCCGCCCTGCTCAAGGCCTGCGACCGGGTCGACGAGGTGGTGTTCGTCCATCCGAAGGACGTGCAGGACGGGCGCGTCGAGCTCGGCGCGCGCGACATCACCGCCGGCCTGCCCTACGTCGCCGCGGTCCACCAGTCGTTCGCCCACCATGCGGCCGAGACCCTGCGCCGGACCGAGCACGTGGGCAACCAGGTGGTCGACCCGGACGCGGCGTCGACCGCGCGCGTGATCTGGAACCACCATGGCGGCGCGGCCACGTTCCGCTCGATGGACCCGTCGCTGATCGACGCCGTCGACCGGGCGAGCTCGGCGAGCCACTCGCTCGACGAGGTGATGCAGCCGACCGGCTGGACGCTGCTCGGATTCGTCACCGATCCGCGCACCGGGCTCGGGCGCTTCCGCCGCTTCACACGCTCGAACTACGCGCTGATGCTGTCGCTGACCGAGCAGGCCCGCGATCGCTCGGCCGACGAGCTGCTCGCGCTGCCCGACGTCGCCGAGCGCGTCGATCTCTACGCGCGGCACTCGCCGTTCGCGGTCGACCAGCTGCTGCAGTGCTCGAGCCAGCACGGCAACGCGGTGGTGGTGGACCTGCGCGAGCAGGACAAGATCTGGGCGACCAACCGGTTCATGGTCTACGCGCTGTTCCCGCAGTGCAACCTGTCGATCCACCGGATGTGGGGCCGCCAGGGCCGCAACGTGGTGTTCGCGCTCGGACGCTCGATCTTCGAGCGCACCTGCGCGACCGACGTCGGCGCACTGTGCCGGCGCTACGGCGGCGGCGGCGTGGCGGGGGCGGGCACCTGCCAGATCGGGCACGACCTCGCCGACCGCGTCTTCGGCGAGCTGCTGACCACCGTGCAGCGCGACGAGGCCGAGCGCCGCCAGCGCGAAGCCCGCCGCTGACTCGGCGCTCCCGACCGCCGCCCGCCCCCGACCGCCCATCCGCCTGCAGGTTGCCGCTGAGGGCAGCGCGGCCAATTCTCGCGACTCACCCGGAGATTCGTTCCATGTCGCAGCCCAGGTACCGTCTCGTCACCCGCTCCGATTTCGATGGCCTTGTCTGTGCGGTGCTCCTCAAGGAGCTCGACCTGATCGACGACATCCTGTTCGTCCATCCCAAGGACATGCAGGACGGCCGTGTGGACGTCGGGCCGCGCGACATCACGACGAACCTGCCGTACGTGGCGGCGGCGCACCTGGCGTTCGACCACCACCGCTCCGAGATGCTGCGCAACACGGCGCACGTGGGCAACCATGTGATCGACCCGGACGCGCCGTCCGCGGCCCGCGTCGTCTGGCGCCACTTCGGCGGCGAGGCGGCGTTCCCGAGAGTCGACGCCTCGCTGATGCGGGCGGTCGACCAGGCCGACTCGGCGCAGTACTCGCTCGAGGAGGTGCTGCATCCGAAGGGCTGGACGCTGCTGAACTTCCTCATGGACGCGCGCACCGGCCTCGGGCGCTTCCGCGACTTCCGGATCTCCAACTACCAGCTGATGATGGCGCTGATCGACGCGTGCCGCACGCTGACGATCCAGGAGATCCTGCTGCTGCCCGACGTGCGCGAGCGCGTCGACCTGTACTTCCAGCACGAGCCCCGCGCGGTCGACCAGCTGCTGTCGGCGACGACGGTGCACGGCAACGTGGTGGTGGTGGACCTTCGCGAGCAGGACCCGATCTGGGCGACCAACCGGTTCATGGTCTATGCGCTGTATCCGCAGTGCAACCTGTCGATCCACCGGATGTGGGGCCTGAAGAAGCAGAACACCGTGTTCGCGGTCGGCAAGTCGATCTTCGAGCGCACCTGCGCGACCGACGTCGGCGAGCTGTGCCTGCGCCACGGCGGCGGTGGGCACCTCGCGGCGGGCACCTGTCAGATCGAGCACTCGATGGCCGACAAGGTCCTCGACGAGCTGATCGCGGTGGCCAATCGGGACGAAGCGCTGCGGCTGCAGAACACCCGCGGGGCCTGAGCGCCACCCGGCACACCGGGCGCCCAGGCGCCGACCGGCACGCTCGGCGCGCAGGCGCCCGCCCCCACCCGCTAGCGCGCCAGGTACGACCCGGCGAGCGTGAGCACCTCGCCTCCCGTCCCGAGCTTGAAGCGCGCGAGCCCCGCGCCGCGCGCCGTGTCCACGCCGCCGAGGTCGAGCGTGCGCACGCCACGCCCGCGCAGCTCGAGCATCGCGTGCCACAGCAGAAGGTTGTGCGCGCCGAGCTCGCGGCCGGCGTCGCCGACCCAGCCGATCTGATAGGTGGCGGCCTCGCCGTGGACGAGGAACATCATGCCGGCGGCTGCGTCGCGCCCGAGGTCGGCGCGCAGCGTGAGCACCGGCTCGCCGCGATCGGCCGTGGCTTTCGCCGCCCGGGCGCCCTCGCTCGCCTTAACCGACCCCCTCCCCACCGCCGCCTGCCAGGC
The DNA here is from genome assembly GCA_044342535.1 of Burkholderiaceae bacterium. Lineage (GTDB taxonomy): Bacteria > Pseudomonadota > Gammaproteobacteria > Burkholderiales > Burkholderiaceae_E > UBA4615. The sequence goes on along the minus strand of JBIIPQ010000181.1, from coordinate 3,652 downwards.
CTCGACGAACCCGTCGGGCAGCGCGATGTAGCCGCGCCGCCTGCGCTGCGCCAGCTCGTGATCCAGCAGCCATCGGTACTGCGCCGGCCTGGACCCGACCCGCTCGACCTTCAGCGCCGAACGCTCGGCCGCAGCGAGACGGTTGCGCCACTTGCCGTGCATCGCGGCGCGCAGCGCGTCGGGCTCGAGGGCGAGGTCGAGGCGCACCGTCGAGTGGCCGGTCATCACGCGGCGCAGCCGCGCGAAGCCGGTGCAGGCCGCGAGCGGCGCGTCGGGCGTGTAGAGCAGCGCGCGCGGCCAGCGCAGCGGCGCCGAGGCCCTGATCGCCTGCAGCGCCGCGGCCTGGCGCTCGGGTGTCGTGCCGGGCGCCCACACCGGACCGTGCGAGCACAGCGCGACCGGCAGCAGCCCGCCGATGCGCCGCACCAGGAACTGCGCGGCGGCCACCGGCTCGCCGCCCTCAACGCCCTCAACGCCCTCACGGCCCTCGTGGACCCAGACGCGCAGGCACTCGGTGCCGAGCGCGCCCATCGCGTCACCGTAGGCCCAGTCCTGCTGCAGCGCCGCCGCCGCGGTACGATGCAGGCGCATCCACGCGTCGCGCTCGAGTCCGTTCCAGGTCGCCCGCATGCGCCGAGTGTACCGCCCGGCACTGCGCCGGACGCGCCCACCCCATCGATCCGCGAGGCCCGACGTGTTCCGCAAGCCCCCCGAGACCATCCTCGGCCACACGCTCCCCGAGCCGCGGCTCACCGCCGCCGGCGTGCTGACGATCGGCGCGTGGGCGACCGTGCCGGTGCTCGTCGTCGGCTCCGTGCTCGACCTGCTCGCGCAATGGGCCTTCGGCGTGTGCACCGGCCTGTGGTGCGCGTTCTGAGCTGAGCGGCCGCACGCTCGGGCACCGGTTCCGGACCCCGCCGCGCCGGGCGCGGACGCCCCGGCACGTCGTGCTATCGTCGCCGCACACGACGACGAGGAGACCGTGCCATGTACGCTGGCCAGCACGCCCGCACGCACCCCGATCGGCCCGCCTTCATCATGGCGAGCACCGGTGCGCAGACGAGCTACGCGGAGTTCGACGCCCGCACCAACCGTCTCGCGCACCTGCTGCGCGCACACGGCCTGGCGCGCCTCGACCACTACGCGATCTTCATGGAGAACAACGAGCGCTACCTCGAGTCCTGCGGGGCCGGTGAGCGCTCCGGCCTCTACTGCACCTGCGTCAACTCGTACCTGACGCCCGACGAGCTCGCCTACATCCTCGTCAACAGCGAGTCGCAGGTGCTGGTCACCTCGCGCGGCAAGCTCGAGGTCGCGCTCCGGGCGATCGCGCAGTGCCCGCGGGTGACGCTGTGCCTGGTGGTCGGCGGCACCGACGGCCTCCCGGGCCTGCCCGCCGTGCCCGCGCACTGTCGGGTCGCCGACTACGCGAGCGCGATCGCAGCCTTCCCCGACACGCCGATCGCCGACGAGGCGCTCGGCACCCCGATGCTCTACTCGTCGGGCACCACCGGCCGCCCCAAGGGCATCCTGCGGCCGCTGCCGGAGAACCCGCCATCCGAGCCGCTGCCGCTCTTCAGGTTCCTCGACAAGCTCTGGCACTACCGGCCCGACATGGTCTACCTGTCGCCCGCGCCGCTCTACCACTCCGCGCCGCAGGCCGCGGTGTCGCTGACGATCCGCAACGGCGGCACCGTGGTGATCATGGAGCACTTCGATCCGGAGCAGTACCTCGCACTCGTCGAGCGCTACAAGGTGTCGCACACCCAGCTGGTGCCGACGATGTTCAGCCGGATGCTCAAGCTGCCCGAGGCGGTGCGCCTCCGCTACGACCTGTCCTCGCTCGAGATCGCCGTGCATGCGGCGGCGCCCTGCCCCGCGCAGGTCAAGGCCCAGATGATCGACTGGTGGGGTCCGATCATCCACGAGTACTACGGGGCGACCGAAGGCCTGGGCTTCACCGCCTGCGACTCGGCCGAGTGGCTGGCGCACCGCGGCACCGTCGGCCGCGTGCTGCTCGGCGACCTGCACGTGCTCGACGAGTCGATGCAGCCGGTGCCCAAGGGGCAGCCGGGCGAGCTGTGGTTCAAGACCGCATCGCCCTTCGTCTACTTCAACGACCCGGAGCGCACGCAGCAGTCGCGCTCGGCCGACGGGACGATGAGCACCGTGGGCGACGTCGGCTACGTCGACGACGACGGCTTCCTGTACCTGACCGACCGCTCGACGTTCATGATCATCTCGGGCGGCGTGAACATCTATCCGCAGGAGTGCGAGAACCTGCTGATCACGCATCCGTCGGTCGCCGACGCCGCGGTCTTCGGCGTGCCGAACGAGGACCTCGGCGAGGAGGTCAAGGCGGTGGTGCAGGTCATGCCCGGCGTGGCCGCCGGTCCGGCGCTCGAGGCCGAACTGATCGCGTACTGCCGCGAGCAGCTCGCCTCGATGAAGTGCCCGCGCTCGGTCGACTTCATCGATGCGATGCCGCGGCTGCCCACCGGCAAGCTCTACAAGAAGCCGCTGCGCGAGAAGTACTGGGCCGGGCACGGCGGCAGCCGGATCGTCTGAGGGCCGCGCCGCCGCCAACGGCTTCGACCCTGTCCGTCCATCGGCACGGGGCCCCCGCAGGCGTCCGCCTGGCCCTACCATCGGGATCGTGGGCGGATCGGCCGCCCTCGAGGAGTCGACGATGATCCTGTCGGTGGCGGGCGTGTTGGTGCTGGCACTCGGACTGCTGTGCGGCGGCGTGATGGTCGCGGTGCCGCTCGGGATCGCGACGCTGTCGGCCGGGCCGGTGCTGTGGGTGCTGTTCCCGCTCTTCTGCGTCGGCGGCTTCGCGCTGCTCGCCACCGGCGCACGGCCGGCCGCGCTGCGCACACCCGTGTTCGCGGTCTCGATCGCGCTGCTCGCGCTGGCGCTCGCCGCCGCGGCGGGCCTGGTCGCGACCGCGTCGGCGCTGCGCGAGGCGACCGGCAGCACGCTGCCGCTCTGGTACGTGCTCGCCGTCGCCGGGCTGCTCGGGACACTCGGCGCGGCGGCCACCGGGCGCGCCTCGAGCTGACCGACGGCGCCTCACGGGCGCCGGCAGATCACTGGTACGGGACGCCGTGCCCCTTGATGTAGCTCTCGAGGTAGCCGATGTGGCGGGCCTGCTCGCGCATCGTCTCCTTGACGACGTCGCCGACCGAGATCATCCCGATGACCCGCGCGTCCTTGACCACCGGCAGGTGGCGGATGCTGCGGCCGGTCATCTCGACCATGCAGCGCTCGATCGGGTCGGCGGGCGCGACGGTGATCACGTCGCGGGTCATCACGTCGGCGACCGAGGTGGTCTTCGCGTCGAGCCCCGGCAGCAGCACCTTCAGCGCACAGTCGCGCTCGGCGACGATGCCCACGAGCCGCCCCTCGTCGAGCACGACGACCGCGCGGATCTTGCGCTCGCGCATGATCTGCAACGCCGTGAGGACGGTATCCGTCGGGGTCACGTGATGCAGGGCGGGTTCTTTCTGGGCGAGCACTTCGTCGACCTTGGCCATTCTCGACTTCCATCCGGGTAAGGGCGCGACTGCGGCATCGGTGCCGCATCGCTGCCCGCAGCATGCCCGGCCCGGCTCCGGCGGCGACGACGATTCCGAGCACGGCGCTCGGGCAT
>JBIIPQ010000180.1:0-8686 GCA_044342535.1 Burkholderiaceae bacterium | reverse complement strand
GCCGGTAGGTGCCGGTGGCGTAGGCCGCGACCCGGTCGCGGAAGCGCCCGCCCATCAGCCGCCACACCGGCTCGCCCCAGTGGCGCCCGCGCAGGTCCCAGAGCGCCACGTCCACCCCCGACAGCGCAGTGAGCGCCAGGCCCTTCATGCCCTGGTCGCGCAGGCCGTTGTACATCGCGAGCCAGTGGCGGTCGACCGCGAGCGCGTCCTGCCCGACCAGCATCTGCGCATACGCCGGGATCAGCGCCGCGTTGAGCCGGGCCGGGCCGATGCACTCGCCCCAGCCCGACAGGCCGTCCTCGGTGGTGACCTCGACGACACACGCGCCGCGCGTCGAGGTCTCGGTGAACGACCAGGCGAAGGGCTCGGACAGCGGCGCTTCGAGCACGTGCGCGCGGATGCGGGCGATGCGGGGCATGGCGTCTCCTCCTGGGGCTTCTTCGGCCCGCGCCGCCCGGGACTCAGGCGACGCCGCCGCTGCCCGATGCGTCGGGCTCGGGATGATCGAATGCCTGCGAGCAGTAGCTGCCGCCCTGGAAGCGGTCTCCGATCGGATCGGGCCCTTCCTCGCGACCGAGGATGGCCGCCGCATGGTCCTCGGCGCGCCCGGTCGGACGGTAGCCCAGCTCGTGGGCGCGTCGATTGTCCCACCAGGCCCGTGCGTTGTCCGACATGCCGTAGACGATTTCGTAACGCAGCGCCGGATCCTCGATGCCGATGCGCACCAGCTGCATCAGGTCCGCGGGGGTGATCCAGATCGACAGGCGCCGCCGGTCGATCGGCGCGTCGGCCACGTTGCCGATCCGGATGTTCAGCACGCGCAGGCCGTGCTTGTCCGCGTACAGCGCACCCAGCGCCTCGCCGAAGGCCTTCGACACGCCGTAGCGGGTGTCAGGCCGCGGCGGCACTGCATGGTCGATCGGGCGGTCGCGGCGGTAGAACCCGACCGCGTGGTTCGACGATGCGAAGACGACACGCTGGACCCCGGCCCGCAGCGCCGCCTCGTACAGGGCGTGCAGCCCGATGATGTTCGCCTGCAGGATGGTCTCCCACGGCCCCTCGACCGAGAAGCCGCCGAGGTGGACGATCGCGTCGATGTCCTCGACGATGCCGGCCACCTGGGCGGGATCGGCCAGGTCGGCACGCATGAAGGTCTCGCCGGGCGCCAGCGGCGTGCGGGGCTCGACGATGTCAGACAGCCGCAGCGTGCCGTACGCCTGCAGCAGCAGCGGCCGCAGTCGCGTGCCGACGTCGCCGGACGCGCCGGTCAGGAGCACGCGGGGGCGTGCGGCGGGGAGGGGGGCGATCATGGCGGACTCCGGGTTGCGGCCGGGCTCGGGCCGGCCGCCGATGCAAGGGGGGCGGGGGGTGCGCCGCGCGACGCGATCCAGGTCGCCCACGCGCCGCTGGCCGCGATCACCGCGAGCCCGAGGCCCTCGCGAGGCGTCAGCGTGTCGTCGAACAGGAAGGCGCCGATCACCGCCGCGAAGCCGATGTTCGTGTACTGCATGTTCGCTGCCAGCAGGGTCGCGGGGCCCGCGAACGCGCGCGTCATGCAGATCTGCCCGATGAGCGCGAAGCCGGCGACCGCGACCAGCACCGGCACGCCGGCCCAGCCGGCTGGCGAGAAGCCGCCGCTGGCCGCGATGCCGGCGAGCCCGACCGCGGTCGACACCACCGAGAACCAGAACACCACCCGCCACGGCGGCTCGCCGGCCGCCCCCAGCGTGCGCATCTCGAAGTACACGAAGGTCGCCAGCAGCCCCGAGCCCAGGCCGGCAGCGAAGCCGCCCAGTGTCGCGCCGTCCAACGTCGGACGCAGCGCCAGCAGTACGCCGACGAAGCCGCAGCCGGCCGCCGCATAGAGCAGGCGACGCCGCGCGTCGGGCGGCGCGCCGCTGCGCCGCGCCACCCAGGCGATCGCCAGCGCCGCGAACAGCGGCGAGGTGTTGCCCAGCGTGGCGGCCGTCGGCAGCGGCAGCGCGGCCAGCGCCGCGAACCACAGCACCATCGACGAGGCGCCGGCCGCCGAGCGGCGCAGGTGCATCGGCCACAGCGGTGTGGCGAGCCTGCGGCGGGTGGAGAGTGCCCACGCTCCGACCGCGACCGCGCCGAGCGCATTGCGCCAGAAGACCAGCTCGAACAGCCCGTAGCGGGCGTAGCCGAGCTTGATCGCCGCGCTCATTGCTGCGAACGCGAGCGCCGAGGCGACCGCCCAGGCGGCCTGGGCGGTGGCGCTCACTGGGACCGTTCCGGCATCACGCGTTCAGTCGAGCGCCAGCCGGGCCCGCAGGAACTCGTGGAAGTGCTGCATGCCGTCTTCCATCGGGCTCTGGTAGGGCCCGACCTGGTTCTCGCCGCGCTCGAGCAGGATGCGCCGACCCGCATCCATGCGGATCGCGATCTCGTCGTCCTCGACGCAGGTCTCCATGTACGCCGCACGCTCGGCCTCGACGAATTCGCGCTCGAACAGCACGATCTCCTCGGGATAGTAGAACTCGACGATGTTGGTCGTGTGCCCCGGGCCCCGGGGGACCAGATGCGAGACGACCAGCACGTGCGGGTACCACTCGACCATCACGTTCGGGTAGTAGGTCAGCCAGATCGCGCCGTGCTTGGGCGGCACGCCGCTGCGGAACTTCAGCACCTCGTCGTGCCAGCGGCGGTAGACCTCGCTGCCCGGCTTGACCAGGCCGCGATGCACGCCCACGGTCTGCACCGACCACCAGTCGCCGAACTCCCAGCTGAGATCGCCGCACTCGACGAACTTGCCCAGGCCAGGGTGGAACGGCTCGACGTGGTAGTCCTCCAGGTAGACCTCGATGAAGGTCTTCCAGTTGTACGCGCACTCGTGCACCTCGACGTGGTCGAGCATGTAGCCCGAGAAGTCGAGTTCGCTGCCCGCACCCATCCGGGCGAGATCCGACGCGACGTCGCGCCCGCCCGAGAACAGCAGCCCTTTCCAGTTCTGCATGGGGCTGCGCCCGAGGTTCAGGCAGGGCTGTTCCTCGAAGTGCGGTGCGCCGAGCAGCGTGCCCTGCAGGTCGTAGGTCCAGCGGTGCAGCGGGCAGACGATCTGGCCGGTGTTGCCGCGGCCGTTGAGCATCACCGCCTGGCGGTGGCGACAGACGTTCGACAGGAGCTCGGGGCCCTGTTCCCCCCGCACGAGGAGCCGGCCCTCCTTCTCGGCCGGGAGTGCGAAGTAGTCGCCCGTGTTCGGCACCATCAGCTCGTGGCCGATGTAGCCGGGGCCTTTCCTGAACAGTAGCTCGATCTCGCGCTGGTACAGCGCCTGATCGAAATACGCCGAAACCGGAAGCTGGGCTGCAGAGCGCTGCAGATGATCCCGACGCCCGATGTCCGACATGGTCCGACCTCCTGGTCCGTCTGCGTCAGTGGAAGGGTCACCCCCGAAGGCGGTGTCAAAAAAAGCCCGCAAGGATACCCCGTTCGCCGCCCCGGGGGTCGCAAGTCCGGGAAAGTGGCTCTGCCCGGCGTCCGACGTTCCGTCCGACGCCCCGTCCGAGCGGCGGGCGCGCCGGCGTGGCGCGGGTAGGCGCCGGCGGCGGACCGGCCCCCGGAGCTGGCGTAAAATCGGGATTCGCCCGTGCCGGCGGACCGTCCTGCCCTGCGATGCCGTGTGGGGGGCGGGCCCGACCCCCCGGCAGCGGCCCACCCCCGACCACCGAACGCGCTCCACCCCGACACGATGGCGACCTCCCGGACTGCTGCTGCCGATGCCCCCGCCTCCTTCGAGGCCGCGCTCGGCGAGCTCGAATCGCTGGTGCAGAAGATGGAGGCCGGGACGCTGACGCTCGAGCAGTCGCTCGACGCGTACCGGCGAGGCGCCCGGCTGGTCGGCTTCTGCCGCGACAGCCTCGCGGACGTCCAGCAGCAGGTCAAGATCCTCGAGGGCGACCTGCTCAAGCCGTTCGAGCCCGACGCGCGCGCCGACGCATGAGCGGCCCGTCGGCGTTCCCGGTCTGGTCGGCCGACGTGTTGGCCCGCACCGAGCGTGCGCTCGGCGAGCTGCTGCCGGCCCCGGCGGGCGGTGGTGCCCTGTCGCGCCTGCACGAGGCGATGCGCTACGCGGTCCTCGAGGGCGGCAAGCGGGTGCGCCCGCTTCTGGCGCACGCCGCGGGCGAGCTGACCGGCGCACCGCCCGCCGCGCTCGAGCGCGCCGGCTGCGCGGTCGAGCTCGTCCACGCCTATTCGCTGGTCCACGACGATCTGCCGTGCATGGACAACGACGTGCTGCGTCGCGGAAAGCCCACGGTGCACGTCGCCTATGGCGAGGCCCTCGCGATGCTGGTCGGCGACGCGCTGCAGGCGCTGGCCTTCCGGGCGGTGGCCGAGACCGGCGCCCTCGGCGTGCCGGCGACCTCGGTGGTGCGGATGTGTGCCGAGCTCGCCGACGCCGCCGGCTCGATCGGCATGGCGGGCGGCCAGGCGATCGACCTGGAGGCGGTGGGCGCGGCGCCCGGGCGCGACGCGCTCGAGGACATGCACCGGCGCAAGACCGGGGCCATGCTGCGCGCCTCGGTGCGGCTCGGCGCCTGGTGCGGCGCATCGCCCGAAGCGGCCGGCCCGGCCGCGCTGGACACCTACTGCGACGCCGTCGGCCTGGCCTTCCAGGTCGTCGACGACGTGCTCGACGTCGAGGCCGACAGCGCCACGCTCGGCAAGACCGCAGGCAAGGACGCCGCCAACGACAAGCCCACCTACGTGTCGCTGATGGGCCTGGACGGCGCCCGCCGGCTGGCCGCCGAGCTGCGCACCCAGGCGCATGACGCGCTCGCCGGATTCGGCATGCGCGCAGACCGACTCGGGGCCCTGGCCGACCTGATCGTGGCTCGCCGCTCTTGACGGATCGCGACCGTAAGCGAAGCATGACACCCGAATCCGAGGGCCCGCTGGACATGAACACCGATTTCTCGCTGCTCGAGCGCATCGACGATCCCGCCACGCTGCGCCAGCTCGAGCGCGCGAAGCTGCCGGCGGTGGCCGACCAGCTCCGTGCGTTCCTGCTGGAGTCGGTCTCGAAGACGGGGGGGCACCTGTCGTCGAACCTCGGGACGGTCGAGCTCGCCATCGCGCTGCACTACGTGTTCCACACCCCCTACGACCGGCTGGTCTGGGACGTGGGCCACCAGTCGTATCCGCACAAGATCCTGACCGGCCGGCGCGCCGGGATGTCGAAGCTGCGCCAGCACGGCGGCGTCTCGGGCTTTCCGCGGCGCAGCGAGAGCGAGTACGACACCTTCGGCACCGCGCACTCGTCGACCTCGATCTCGGCGGCCCTGGGCATGGCCTGCGCGTCGCGCAACAAGGGCGAGAACAAGGGTCCGGCCCGGCGTCGCCACGTCGCCGTGATCGGCGACGGCGCGATGACCGCGGGCATGGCCTTCGAGGCGATGAACAACGCCGGCGTCACCCCCGACATCGACCTGCTCGTCGTGCTCAACGACAACGACATGTCGATCTCGCCGCCGGTGGGCGCGCTCAACAAGTACCTCGCGCGGGTCCTGTCGGGCCGCCAGGTGTCGACGGTGCGCGACATGGCGCGCAGCGTGCTGTCGAAGGTGCCGCCGGTCTACGAACTGGCCCGCCGCCTCGAGGGGCACGCCAAGGGCATGGTCGTGCCGGCGACGATGTTCGAGGAGTTCGGCTTCACCTACTTCGGGCCGATCGATGGCCACGACCTCGATGCGCTGGTGCCGACGCTGCAGAACCTGCGCGAGATGCACGGCCCGGTGTTCCTGCACGTGATCACCCGCAAGGGGCAGGGCTACAAGCTCGCCGAGGCAGACCCGATCCTCTATCACGGCCCCGGCAAGTTCGATCCCGCCGAAGGCATCAAGAAGTCGACCGCCGCGAGCAAGCCGACCTACACCCAGGTGTTCGGCGACTGGCTGTGCGACATGGCCGCCCTCGACGATCGCCTGGTCGGCATCACGCCGGCCATGCGCGAGGGCTCGGGCATGGTGGAGTTCGAGCGCCGCTTCCCGACCCGCTACTTCGACGTCGGCATCGCCGAGCAGCATGCGGTCACCTTCGCCGCCGGCATGGCCTGCGAAGGCGCCAAGCCGGTGGTCGCGATCTACTCGACCTTCCTGCAGCGCGGCTACGACCAGCTGATCCACGACGTGGCGCTGCAGAACCTGCCGGTGGTGTTCGCCCTGGATCGGGCCGGTCTGGTGGGCGCCGACGGCGCCACGCATGCCGGCGCCTACGACCACGCCTACCTGCGCTGCATTCCCAACATGGTGGTGCTCGCGCCGTCCGACGAGAACGAGTGCCGGCAGATGCTCTATACCGCGTACCGCCACGACGGGCCGAGCGCGGTGCGCTATCCGCGCGGCTCGGGCACCGGCGTCGAGGTGCTCAAGGACCTGGCCGAGCTGCCGTTCGGCCGTGCCGAGCTGCGCCGCAAGGGCAAGCGGATCGCCTTCCTGGCGTTCGGTTCGATGGTTCATCCGGCGCTCGCCGCGGCCGAGGCGCTCGACGCGTCGCTCGCCAACATGCGATGGGTCAAGCCGATCGACGCCGCGATGATCGAGGAGCTCGCCCGCACCCATGACGCGTTCGTCACCGTCGAGGAGCATGTGGTCGCCGGCGGCGCCGGCAGCGCCTGTCTCGAGGCCATGGCCGCGCTCGGCATCGCGCGCCCGGTGCTGCAGCTCGGCCTGCCCGACACCTTCGTCGACCACGGCGATCCGGGGCTGCTGCTGCGCCTGGAGGGGCTGGACGCCGCCGGCATCGAGCGCTCGGTCAGGGCCCGATTCGGCGAGCTGCTGGCGGTCGAGGGGTCGCCCCGGCTGGTGGCGAGTCGCTGAGTAAGGTTTTCGGCGGCTGCGCTACAGTAGGGACTGTCGTTCCAGGAGTGCCCATGAATTCCCGCGATCCCAGCGTCGCGTTGCCCGGTGCGGTCGATCGGGCCATGCCCGATGTCCAGGGCAGCGCAGACCACCGCCGCCAGCCGATCGAACGCGTCGGTGTGCGCGGCCTGCGTTATCCCATGCTGTGGCAGGGCGGCGCCGAGGCGCTCCCCACCGTCTCGAGCTGGGCGATGTTCGTGTCGCTGCCGGCCGAGCAGAAGGGCACGCACATGTCCCGGTTCGTGGCGCTGCTCGAGCGGCGCGGCCGCTCGCTGTCGCTCGACGCGCTGGTGCCGCTGCACGCCGAGATGCTCGAGCTGCTGGCCGCCGACACCGGCCGCATCGAGGTGTCGTTCCCCCTGTTCATCTCGAAGGTCGCCCCGGTCTCGGCGGTGTCCTCGATGCTGGACTACGACGTCTCGCTGACGGTCGACGGCACCGTCGCGGCACCCCAGGTCGACGTGAAGATCGTCGTACCGGTCACCAGCCTGTGCCCGTGCTCGAAGGAGATCTCCGAGTATGGCGCGCACAACCAGCGCTCGCACGTGACCGTCGAGGCGCGGATGGCCGCGGGCTCTAGCCTCGACATCCCCGCGCTGATCGCCCGCATCGAGCAGCAGGCATCCTGCGAACTCTACGGGCTGCTCAAGCGCGTCGACGAGAAGCACGTGACCGAGCGCGCCTACGACAACCCGAAGTTCGTCGAGGACCTGGTGCGGGACGTTGCGGCCACGGTGAGGCAGGTGGCGGGCGTCGAGTCCTTCGTCGTCGAAGGCGAGAACTTCGAGTCGATCCACAACCACTCGGCGTACGCGCGCATCGTCTCCTGATCGACCGGCGCTGCCCTGCGCCGGAGATCCCGGACGGCCCTCGGCGGGCCCCGCGTCAGCCCGGCCGGCTCGCGCGGCCCGCGCGGCCCGGCATCCAGCCCATCCTTAGGATCAGGTCAGCGGTGGCCTGGGCCCCGTCCCGGGTCCAGCTCCCCGTCTCGATCGAGGCCAGCGCCTCGGTCGGCGTCATCGCGACGATCTCGGCATGCTCGCCGTCGGCCGGCACCGGCACGAAGTGCGCGGGCAGCTCGAGGTCGTGCAGGGCGATGTGTTCGCGGTGCGTGGTCGAGAACCCGTCGTCGACACTCGGGTAGCAGAGCTCCAGCATGCCGGCCGGGCGGGCGCGGCGGGCGATCGAGGCCGGGATGCCCGCTTCCTCGGCGCATTCGCGTTCCAGCGTCGACGCGGCATCGTCGAAGCCCGAGATGCCGCCGGCCACGAGGGCATCGAGCCGGTTCGGGTCGACGGGCTTGCCCGGGGCGCGCCGCGCGACCCACAGCAGCGGGCCGGCCGCGGTCAGCGTATACGCGCAGGCCTGCACCGAGCGCAGCACGAGCCCGAGCGGCCGCAGCAAGGCGCGCTCGATCGCGGCGAGCGGACGGCCGTCGGCCGGATCACGGATCACCATGCGCTCGTCGCGCCAGCCGTGCACCGGTCTGCGCGCGTGCGTCCGCGCCGCCCAGTCGGCGAGCGCGGCCGAGCGGCCGGCAAAGGACTCGATCGGGGCGGCGAGCGCGAGCACGCCGTCGCGCAGCAGGAAGGGGGAGGGCGGCTCGAGCGCGCGTGCGAGCCAGTCGTCGCACACGCCGCCCACCGCGACGGCGTCGATGCGCAGCGGCACGCGGCCTTCAGGCAGATCCGGCAGCTCGGGCCCCGTCACGGGCGCGCCGTCCTCAGAAGCTGTGAAGAAACCGTAGCGAGCAGGCCCGAGCCGGTGCCGAGGAGCGCAGCCGTACGTGATGTACGGCGAGCACCGCA
>JBIIPQ010000558.1:0-2615 GCA_044342535.1 Burkholderiaceae bacterium | reverse complement strand
AGGCCGACGTTGCCGTTCGACAGCGGCGTGATCACGAAGCGGGACTTGAGCCGGGCGAGGCCGGCGCGGGCCTCGGGCCAGGGGTCGAGCCGATGCCAGGCGAGGTTCAGCGCGACGCGGGCCGCCTCGTCGAGGCGCTCGCCGACGCCGAACTCGGCGAGCGTCGCGTCGAGGTTCTCGCGGTGCAGCACGTCGAGCCTGACCCAGGGCCGCGTGCCGCTTCGAACGGCCTGCATCGCGGGCTGGTAGCGGGCCCGCCACGCGTCGGCGAAGGCGCCCGCGTCGACGCCCAGGCCGAGCGCGTCGAGCTCGCGGGCGATGCTGCCGCGCCAGTCGACCACGGTGCCGAACACGTCGAACGCGAGGACCTTGACGTCGTCGAAAGCGGGCATGGCGGGGGTGTCCGGGAGAAGGAGGGTGGGTCAGCGCTCGGCCAGTGCCAGGCGCAGGCCGAGTCCGACGAAGGCGGCGCCGATCGCGCGGGGCAGCCAGCGTGACACGAGCGCCGCGGCGCGCCGCCAGCCGCGATCGGCCGGATGCGACCGCAACGAGGCGGCGGCCGCGGCCGCGAGCGTGCCGACGGTGCCGGTGACCAGCGTGCCGTTGGCGACGAAGAGCGCGCCCAGCGCGATGAAGGCGAGGGCGGGGCGCGGGGACGAGGGATCGATGAACTGCGGCACGAAGGCGAGGAAGAACAGCGCGACCTTGGGGTTGAGCACCGACACCAGCACCGCATCGCGAAAGATCGCCGTGGACGGACGCGGGGCCGCCGCGTGCCGAACGGAGGCGGCGTCGGCGTCCGACGCCCCCGCCGGCCGTGCGTCGCGCGCGACGAGCATCCGGATCCCCAGCCACACCAGCCACGCCGCGCCGAGAAGCTTGAGCGCGGTGAACGCGGCCGCGGAGGTGGCCAGCAGCGCGGACACGCCGAGCGCGCCGAGCGTGACATGGACGAGTCCGCCTGCGCCGATCCCGAGCGCGGCGATCCAGCCGGCCCTCGTGCCCTGCAGCCCGGCCTGTGTCGACGTGTAGACGAGGTCCGGCCCGGGGGTAAGGTTCAGCAGCAGGCCGGCGAGCACGAATGCGCCGAGATGCAGGATGCCGAGCGATTCCATGGCGCGGCGAGTCTAGCAGAGGGCCGGATCCGTCCCCGGGTGCCGATGCTATGCTGGAACGATGACCGAGGATGCTCTGCGCGATCGCATCGCGAAGGTGGCCCGCTCGCTGTACGACCGTGGCCTGACCCATGGCAGCACCGGCAACATCAGCGCGCGCCTGCCCGACGGCCGCTGGCTGGTGACGCCCACCGGATCGAGCTTCGGCTCGCTCGACGCGTCGCGCATCAGCCTGCTCGACGAGGCCGGCACGCTGCTGGCCGGCGACAAGCCGTCCAAGGAGACCTTCCTTCACAGGGCGATGTACCGTGAACGTCCGCGCGCTGCCGCGGTCGTGCATCTGCATTCGACGCATTCGGTTGCGGTATCGGTGCTCGCGGAGGTCGACCCGGCCGACGTGCTGCCCCCGCTGACGGCCTACTACGTGATGCGCATCGGCACGCTGCCGCTGGTGCCTTACCATCCGCCCGGCGACCCGGCGCTCGCCGACGCGGTGGCGGGCTTCGCGACGCGGCATCATGCGGTGCTCCTCGCCAATCACGGTCCGGTCGTCGCCGGCAGCAGCCTCGAGGCCGCGACCGACGCGGTCGAGGAGCTCGAGGCCACCGCCCGACTGTTCCTGACCCTGAACGGACGTGCCTGCCGCTGCCTCGGCTGCGACGAGGTCGAAGTGCTGCGCCGCCGCTTCCCGGTCGACTGCTGAGGCCACGCACACGGGCCGCGCGGCGCGGCGCCGGGTGGGATCGCCTCATCGGCGGGCTCGATCGCGCCGATCGGCAAGATCGGTTGGCACGATTCGTCGCCCCTGCGACAGACTTGCGGTTGTAGAACCAACACCTCGACAAGGAGCTTCACCATGGCATCCGTCCAGCCTCCCCGCTTCGACATCGGCATCGACGACGTGCAGCGCGAGCGCATCGCGCAGGGTCTGTCCCGGCTGCTCGCGGACAGCTTCAGGCTCTATCTCAAGACCCACAACTACCACTGGAACGTCACCGGCCCGATGTTCCAGACGCTGCATGTGATGTTCATGGACCAGTACACCGAGGAGTGGGCCGCGCTCGACCTGATCGCCGAGCGGATCCGGGCCCTCGGCGTGGTCGCGCCCGGCACCTCGGCCCAGTTCGCCGCGCTGTCCTCGATCCCCGATGACGACGCGGTGCCGACGGCGCAGGAGATGATCCGCAACCTCGTCGAAGGCCAGCAGACCGTGGCGCGCACCGCGCGCGAGGTGTTCAGGTTCGCCGACGAGGGCAACGACCAGCCGACCTGCGATCTGCTGACCCAGCGCATGGACATCCACGAGAAGAACGCCTGGATGCTGCGCAGCCTGCTCGCCTGATCCACGCCGGACCGCAAAAGGAAAAGGGCCGCGCGAGCGGCCCTTTTCGGTGATGCGTCGCGAAGCTCAGTCGTCGCCGGCGAACGCCTCCTCGCGCTTCTTGGAGATCGCCGGCAGGAACACGATGATGAGCAGCACGGCGGCGCAGGCCAGCAGCG
>JBIIPQ010000179.1:0-8697 GCA_044342535.1 Burkholderiaceae bacterium | reverse complement strand
GGATCGGCGCCGCCCTGATCGACCAGGATCGGCGGCCCCGACCAGCCGCGCGTGCGCAGCAGCTCGGTCGCGTCGTAGGCGGTCCAGGCGGCGCGGTCCTCGCCGAGGTAGCCGGCGAGCGCCTTCTCGCCCCACGGGCAGCGCAGGGGCGATGCGATCGGAGCGAAGGCCGACACCGAGCGGATCCAGCCCGGGTTCGAGAGCGCGAGGGTCAGCGCCCCGTGCCCGCCCATCGAGTGCCCCGACATCGCGGTGCGCGCATCGTCGACCGGGAACTCGGCGGCGACGAGGGCGCGCAGCTCGTCGACGATGTAGCTGCGCATCCGGTAGTGGCGCGACCAGGGCTCGCGCGTCGCGTCGACGTAGAAGCCCGCGCCCAGCCCGAAGTCCCAGCTGGCGCGATCACCCGGCAGCTCGATGCCGCGCGGACTGGTATCGGGCGCCACCAGCGCGATGCCCAGCTCGGCCGCCACGCGCTGCGCGCCGGCCTTCACGACGAAGTTCTCCTCGGTGCAGGTCAGGCCCGACAGCCACCACATCACCGGCACCCGGCCGCTCGCGGCCTGGGGCGGCAGGAACAGGCCGAAGCGCATCGTGCAGCCGGTGGCCGTCGACTCGTGCGACCAGACCTGCTGGGTGCCGCCGAAGCAGCGCGCTTCCGAGATGCGGTTCATCGGCATCGCAGCGCCCCTCGCATCGGCCGGCCCGTACCCGCCACACCGCGCTGCGGCGGACTCGACCCTCGGCCTCCGGCCCGTTCGGTGATCGCGTCCAAGTCCATGTTCGGCTCCTCGCCCCGCATCCAGTCGACGCAAGGCCGCACGCCGCCCCGCCTGTTCCAGCCTACCACGCAGCCGCCGCGCATCCGGACCACCCGCCGCGCTCGCTCCGCCCGCACCATCGCAGGGTCACGGCACGGGGCGGCCCGGCGCGCGCCCCGCTCCGGGCGGCTCGCTGCGCAGCACCTGGACCTCGAGGGCGACATCGCGGAGCTCGGCGATCAGCCGGTCGCGCTCGCCCTCCACCCGACGACGCTCCGTATCGTCGCGGAACAGGTAGAGCTGCCCCTCGCCGACGCCCCCCGGACCGCTGAACGGGACGGGCCGCACGGCATACAGCCGGCCGTTGTGCTCGAGGGCGATGCCCTCCGGCCCGGCTGCCATCCGCAACCTCAGGTCCCCGCCCGGCCCCAGCAAGTCGACGAACCGCCGACCGATCGCGGACGCCGCCGGCACGCCGCAGATCGCGACCATCGCCGGGTTCAGGTCGACGACCCGTCCGGCGCGGTCGGTCGCGAGCACACCCAGCTCGATCGCGTCGAACAGCACGTGGCGCGACACCGGGCTGAGCGCCAGCATCCGGTGACGGATCATCGCGTACCCCACGACCGCGGCCGAGAACGCCAGTCCGATCGGCATCCAGTTCAGATCGATCGCCACCTTGCCGAAGTAGGAAGCAATATGCGTCACGAACGCGATGGCGAGCGCGGCACCGATCGTCAGACCCTGCTTGCGGGCGAGCCGCCCGCCGATCACCGCCCAGTAGGCAATCACGACCATCGCCGCCAGCAGCAGGCCGTACACGTACAGCAGGTAAGGCACGAACAGCGGCCCGCGGATCAGCTCGGCCTGGGCGGTCAGCATGCCGCGACGCTCGAAGGTGGCCACTGAGAAGAGCCACGCATGGCCTGAGAACGGCCAGATCGCCAGGAAGCGCACGAGGAGCGGCACCAGGCTCGCCCACTGCAGCCACCGAAGGCCGGGGGGCCTCAGACCCGCGATGTCGACGGCTCCCCAGAAGGCGATCCACGTGCCGAGCGAGGCGACGAACCGGCGCAGGTGGTCCCAGACCACGGCTTCATCGGGTTCGCTGATGCTGATCATCAGCACGCATCCGATCCACGCAGCCATGCAGACCGATACCGCCGCGATCGCCGGCGCCCCGTGCATGTGCCGCAGCCGCGTCGCGTGGATGCCCAGGGCGACCATCATCGACAGCGCGAGCACCGCGGCGCACAAGTAGACGATCTGGACGAGATCTCCGTCGCTCATCGGCGCGCGCGTCCACGACATACCCGGATCGACCCCGGGACAGCGGGGGCACCCACGCCGCGACACGTGGTGTCACCCGTCCTGGTGACATCGCATGGCGCCCCGTTGCCTGCGCACACGCCGCCGCCGAACACTGCGCAGGTCGCGACGCATCCGCACAGAGTCATGCCCGCGCCCTCCACGACCTCGCTGGCCAGATCTTCCAAGTGACCGTCTACTTCCACGTCGATGACTGCCTCTACAGGAGTACGCTGCCCCGGGATCACCCCCTGAGCGGCTCGCGCCCCGGACCCGAGAGCCGATGGATCGGAACGTGCTCCATCTGCCGGCAGGAATTCCTGCATACCGCCCCGGCATCGTTCGACCCGTCGGACTTTCCGAACGGCTGCGAGCGACACCGGCCCCGCGTCCCCCACCGCGCGGAGAGGGCGGCAAAGCCACTGGAGCTGGACATCGAACTCCGAAGCGACCGGGCCCCACCGCACCGCAGTCCCGATCCTGTGACCGTGCCCGTAAAGTGGGGGCCCTGGCCCTTCAGTTGACCGCTGACGCCGAGACGGGGCAAGACAGTACCACTCGAGTCCCGGGCATGCAGGGCTCGACGACCAGGCGACCTCCGAGCAGCGAGGCTCGCCGACGCATGTTCGCGAGCCCCCTGCCGCTGCCCTCGCGCCCCTCGCAGCCGATGCCATCGTCCTGGATCGACAACTCGATGTCAGGCCCGTCGCACCGGAGCTCGATCCGCACGGTGCCGGCACGGGCATGGCGGATGGCATTCGACAGCGACTCCTGCGCGATCCTGAGGATGTTGAGCACCCGGTCCGGACCGATGTCGAGCGACTCGAGCTCGGTGTGCAGCGACCACTTCGAATCGATCCCGCTCGAGCGCAGGTGCGAGACCCAGCGTGCGCGCAGCGACGCCCAGGCGATCAGCAGGTCGTTCGCGTCGGCACCGGACGCATCGAGCACGAGGCGCATGTCTGCGATGCAGTCGCGGATCATCTGCAGCACGTCTCCGCTCCCGAGTTCGCGGCGCTCGAGTTGCCGCTGCGTCGCGAGCAACTGCGAGCCGAGTCCGTCGTGCAGGTCCCGGATCATCCGCTGCCGCTCGGCGTCGGCGACGACGCGGCGCTCGAGCCTCGCCAGCTCCTCGAAGTTTCGCTCCAGCGCGCGGGTCCGGTCGTCGACCCGGCGCTCGAGCGTCACGTTGAGCTCTCGAAGCGTCCTGCGGGACGCGTCGATCTCCGCGAACAGGCGGGCGTTCACCAACGCGTTCGCGCCTTGCGCACACAGCACTTCGACGAGGCGTCGACGCCCGGACTCGAAGGCGCCCTGGCTTCGGTCGTCCTCGAGGTAGACGACTCCGAGGCAGGTGTCCCTCGACATCAGCGGCGCACAGATCAGTGACACGCACGCCAGCCCTCGCCAGCGAAGCAGGCGCGGCGCCTCGGGCAGGCCCAGTCCGTCGAGAACGACTCGGGTTCGCTTCTCGTCGAGGACCTCGCGCAGAAGCCCGTCGGGCAGTCCGATGCCATCGGTCCATGCGGTGGGCTCGGGCACGAACAGTTCGGGCGACTCCGCACGCTGCACCGCGACGCGCAGTTCCGACCCGGCCGCGAAGACCAGCGCTCCGTACCGTGCTCCGCACTGCTCGAGGAGCAAGCCGAGCAGGGTTTCGGCGACCCGGGTACCGTCGACCTCGGCGCCGATCGCCTGCAGTGCGGAAATCAGCGTGCCGGGGTCGACATCGATGTCGAGGCGCGCGCGCGCGACGGCGTGCCCGTTCGCCGAGCCGCTCAGCGCCTTCGCCATCGAATCGGCTTTCGCGCGAGCGCCCCACTGACGGTACAGCGCGACGGCCTCGCCGGTCAGGCGGGAAGCGCTCGGGTTCAGGGTGCGTTCGTAGCGCCCTCCCCGCTGTGCGATCAGCGCCGCCTCGCCGATCGCGCCGCACTGCCTTGCCAGATCGATCGCTCGGCTGAAGCCCCGCATCGCCGCGAGCGAATCGCCGTCGAGCGCCGCGATCTCGGCCTGCAGGGACACCTCTCGATGCGGCTGCGGCGTGCCGACCGCGGTCGTCCACCCGGACAGGCGGGCCGCGAGGCGACGCACGCGGCGCCGCCCCCACCAGGACGGCCCCCGGACGCGGACGAGATCGGCCTCGGCGAGCGCAACGAACCACAGCGCAGCCGGCCGGCAGGCCGCCTCGGCCGCCCCCATCACCGCTCGCCCGAGCCCGCTCGCCCGCCGTACGACGGACACATCGACCCGATCGAGGATCACCGCCTCCACGAGCCGGAGGTAATCGTCCTGCCAGCGTGCCGCACCCGCGGCGGATGCACGGAACCCCGCACCGGGAACAGGTGCCGGAGTCGCCTGCGGCAGGTCGAGGCTTCCGGGCTCCAGCGCGACTGGCTCACCGGTGAGCACCGCCACGAGCCGCGCATAGCCGAGCAGCGTCGAGGCCGCCGCACCGCGATGCGAGACCTGCGCCCGCCCCGAGGATTCGGCGATCGCCGCTGCCACCGAAGCGAGCGACGCGGATGCGTGCCACAGATCGTCCACGTTCGGCATGCGGTCTTCGGTGCGGGGATGGGCCCGCTCGAGCCGAGCCGAGTCTTCGGCGAGGATCGCAGCGAACCTCCGGCCGCCGCGACGGGATGCGACATACTCCCCGGCCTCGGCGACAAGCGGCGCCAGCCGCGGGCCGGCGCCCGCTCCGAGCGCGCGCGCCGTGCCCACGAGCCCGATCAGCCCCGACAGGGTACTGCCGCAGCCGCGGGCAGCCTGCAGCGTGGCCGCCAGCAGGGACTCCGTCTCGATCGCCCGCGGGCTCGTCGCAGCAGGCAGCAGGTGCAACCGCCGCCCTCCCTCGGCGCTCAGGCTCAGGCGCAGACGGAGCGCCAGGAACATGGCGCGCGCCGCGATCCGGCGGCTCCCGCGCGGCAAGGGCACGCCCGCCGCTCGCAACGCTCCCAGTCCCGCCTCGAGCGCGTCCTCGAACCGTTGGCGAGCGACCAGGGCGTCGATCGCGTCCGCAGCCCCCCGGTCCGCATGCATGATCGGCCCGGGCGACCTAGATCAGCCCTACCTGCCGGGCCTCGAAAACCGCCTCGCCGCGCGAGCGCACCTCGAGCTTCCTGAAGATGCGCTTGACGTAAGTGGTGACGGTGTTGAGCGATACCCCGAGCAGGCCCGCGATCTCGGGGTAGGACAGCCCTTTCGCGGACAACGACAGCACCTCGATCTCCCTCGCCGACAGGGCGCCGCCCGTGCCATCCGACCCGTCGCGCGCGCTGCCCGTCGGCACCTCCGACACGCCCTGCCCTTCCGGTATCGGGGCCGGCGATGCGGCGACCCGGAACCGCTGCAGGACCCTGCGCGCGATCGCAGGGGTGACCGGCGCCCCGCCGGCATGGACCTCGAGCACCACCCGTGCCAGATCCGAAGGCAATGCGTCCTTGGCGACGAATCCCGTCGCACCGGCGGCGAGACAGTCGACGACGTTCTCGTCGTCAGTGAACACCGTCAGGACCACGGCATTGCAGGCCGGGTGGGTCGCGAGCGCGTGGCGGATCAGCGTCGTCCCACGGCCATCCGGCAGGTCGAGATCCACGAGCAGGACGTCCGGACGATCGCGGTCGAACAGCGTGAGGCCCGCCTCCAGGGTCGGCGCCATACCGACGAGCTCGAGCGCCGGATGCGCCGCGATCGAATCCGCGAAGCTCTCTCGCTGCCTGGGGTCGTCCTCGACGATCAGCACACGGATCGGCGGGTCCATGGCCGGCGCCATCCTCAGAAGGTCACGACCGAGCGGATCGACTCGCCCGAGTGCATCAGGTCGAAGGCGTCGTTGATCTGCTCGACGGGCATCACATGGGTGATCAGGCTGTCGATGTCGATCTTGCCGTCCATGTACCAGTCGACGATCTTCGGCACGTCGGTGCGCCCGCGCGCGCCGCCGAACGCGGTGCCGCGCCAGTTGCGCCCGGTGACGAGCTGGAACGGCCGGGTCTTGATCTCCTGGCCCGCGCCCGCCACGCCGATGATGATGCTGGTGCCCCAGCCGCGATGCGTGCACTCGAGCGCCTGGCGCATCACGTCGACGTTGCCGATGCACTCGAACGAGTAGTCCGCGCCGCCGCCGGTCAGCTCGACCAGATGCGCGACCAGGTCGCCGCCCACTTCCTTCGGATTGACGAAGTGCGTCATGCCGAACTTCTCGGCGATGGCCTTGCGGTCGTTGTTCAGGTCGACGCCGACGATCATGTTGGCGCCGACCATGCGCGCGCCCTGCAGCACGTTCAGGCCGATGCCGCCCAGCCCGAAGACCACCACGTTCGCGCCCGGCTCGACCTTGGCGGTGTTGATGACCGCGCCGATGCCGGTGGTCACGCCGCAGCCGATGTAGCAGACCTTCTCGAAGGGCGCGTCCTCGCGGATCTTGGCGAGCGCGATCTCCGGCAGCACGGTGTAGTTCGAGAAGGTCGAACAGCCCATGTAGTGGTGGATCTTCTTGCCGCCGATGGAGAAGCGGCTGCTGCCGTCGGGCATCACGCCCTTGCCCTGGGTGGCGCGGATCGCGGTGCACAGGTTCGTCTTGCGCGACAGGCACGACTTGCACTGACGGCACTCGGGCGTGTAGAGCGGGATGACGTGGTCGCCCTTCTTCAGCGAGGTCACGCCCGGGCCGACGTCGACGACGACACCCGCCCCCTCGTGGCCGAAGATCGCCGGGAACAGGCCCTCCGGGTCGGCACCCGATCGGGTGAACTCGTCGGTGTGACAGACCCCGCTCGCCCTGATCTCGACCAGCACCTCGAAGGCCCGCGGCCCCTCGAGCTGCACGGTTTCGATGACGAGCGGCTTGCCCGCCTCGTACGACACTGCTGCCTTGACGTCCATTGCGCGCTGCTCCCGTGCTGAGTGCGCGCATGTTCCGGCAGCGCCACGGTCAGGTCAACCGCGCGGGCAGCCGTGGCATGGATCGCGGAACCGCGCGGCGCGGCCGCTCGGCTGCTGTGGCGCGCGAACGAGCCGGCGTGCGTCCGGTTGATCACGAACGTCCGCGCCGAGGTCGAACGACCCGCGCCATCGTCGAGGTCATCGACGTGGATGGACATCACGCCCGTGTACTCGGACGCACTGGCCATGGCCCGCGCGATCGCATCGGCGATCGCGGTCGCCTCGGCGTCCCAGGCCTGCGTGTCGTGGGCGGCGACGAGGCGACGTGGCATCCGAGAGCTCCCGAGTGACCGTCGGATGGCCGTGGCCGTTGCGAAACGACTGGTGCCGACGCCCTGCATCGTGGCAGGCCCGGTACGCCCCGTCCGCCTGCCTGCGTACAGACGTTCGCGGTACCCGCGCCCCGTTCGGCGTGTTCAAGCCGGTCGGCCAGGGCATGACCCTGATCGAGAAGACGAATCGCCCGGGCCCTGGTCTGCGAGCCATAAATGCCGACCAAAGAGGCACCGGAAGCACCCCGTAGACTGATCTTAAGTCATTGTTTTTATTGTATAATGCAGCAATCATGAACAGCAAAGAAGGCCGTAGCTCAATTCCTAAGTCAATCGTCGGTTTCAACATCCACCGACGCCACCACGAGGAACCCTGGATGACCGCTCAATCGACCGATACCCTGCGCCTCCCCGAAGGCGAACTCGCGCTCCTGGCCGAACCGCTGACGCTGTGGGAGCGGGCCCGACCGCCCCGCTACGCGTTTGCGGGCGGGCACTACGACACCTCCTGCTATCGCGGCTACGAGAGCTTCTGGTCGCTGCGCGACGGCCGCCTCTTCCTCGACGAGGTCCGCACGCCGCGCGGCTCGGACTGGGCGGTCAGGACGCTCGCGGAGGCGGCGCCGGAGTCAGCGGACGGACTCTTCGCCCACTGGGTCCATGGCCTGGTGCGATGCGGCGAGGGGGAGATCGACTGCTACGTGCATGCCGGCTACGGCAGCACCTGGGCGAGGGAGCATTTCCTGATGTTCGACCGCGGCGTGCTGACCGGCCGCATCGCCCTGGACCCGTATGCGCCGGACGGCGCGCCGTGGTACCTGCGGCTCGACGAGGTGCTGGCCCGCTTCGACGTCCCGACCCACGACCCGCGGCTCGCGCCCCTGCCGGTCCTGGCCGGGTTTCCGGAGCCCACCGGGCGCTGGGTCGGCGATGACGAACGGTGGGCGTATGTGGAGCCCTACGATCGGGACGAGATCGGCAACCACCCGACGCTGACCCTGCGCCCGGGCGCGGCCATCACGTCGATCACCGTGGCCGAGGCCGAGGCACTCGGCAGGCAGTTCGCCGTCGGCCCGGGCGTCCCCGACCTGCCGTTCGGCCACCTGTACCCGGGCTGGACGAGGCTGCTCGATCAGCTCTCCGCGTCCCGCAGGCTGATCCACGTCCGGCTGCCCATCGGAACCCGCCTCACCGACAGCTTCGTGCGCGCCGGCGATCTGAGGGCGCTGTGCGTGGAGGGCGCGTATCGATTCTGCGATCAGACCGAAGTTCTCGATCAGTTCGTCTACCTCGACCACGCCTGAAGTCCGTGCCGCAGGCGGCGGGGCCCCGATGCCCTGTCGCTTGCAGGGCCCGGCAGGTCTCGCATAGGCTCGACGCTTTCCACGGAAAGCATCGAACCCGACCAT
>JBIIPQ010000557.1:0-2624 GCA_044342535.1 Burkholderiaceae bacterium | reverse complement strand
CGTGCTTCACGAAGGGGATGTTGCGGCGAGTGAGCTCGACCTCGAGCAGATCGCTGTGGTGGCCGCTTCGGAAGAGCACCGCCTGCTTCTTCAGCAGCACGCCGGTCTCGCGCCGCGCGAGCACCTGGTCGATCACCCAGTCGACCTGCTCGCGGTCGTCGGCCACCGTGACGAGCGCGGGCTTCTCGCCGCCGGCACGCGCAGCACGCAACCGCTTCGGATACTGACGGCGACCCTCGGCGATCAGCGCTCCGGCGGCATCCAGCACCGGCTGCACCGACCGGTAGTTGGTCTCGAGCGCCACGCAGGTGGCGGGCGGCTCGTACTGCTGCGGAAAATCGAGGATGTTGCCGACGTCGGCCGCGCGGAACGCGTAGATCGACTGCGCGTCGTCGCCGACCACGGTGAGGCCCCGGCCGTCGGGCCGCAGCGCGCGCAGGATGCGGGCCTGCAGCGCGTTGGTGTCCTGGTACTCGTCGACCAGCACGTGGTCGAAGCGCTCGCCGATCTCGACCGCGAGCGCCGCGTCCTGCATCGCCGCGTCCCACCACAGCAGCAGGTCGTCGTAGTCCAGCACGCCGTGCGACTGCTTGCGCGCGACGTACTCGCGGAACAGGCCCGCGAGCTCGTCCTCGAACTCGACGCACCAGGGGTGCGAATCGCGCAGCACGCGGCCGAGCTCGCGGCCGGTGTTCACGCGGTGCGAGTAGATGGCGAGGCACGCGTCCTTGCGGGGGAAGCGCTTCGCCTTGCCCGACAGCCCGCGCTCGTGCCGGATCACGTCGATCAGGTCGGCCGCGTCACCGCGGTCGAGGATGCCGAAGTCCTCGGCCAGCCCCACCTGCGCGGCGTGCGCGCGCAGCAGCCGCGCGCCGATCGCATGGAAGGTGCCGGCCCAGGGCAGGCGCAGCCGCGGCGCGTCGTCGGCGCCGCCGGCCGCGGGCCGCCCCGCGCGCTGCGCGAGCGCCTGCGCGGCGAGCCGCTCGGCGCGGCGGGTCATCTCCTGCGCGGCCCGGCGGCTGAAGGTGAGCAGCAGGATCCGCGCCGGATCGACGCCCTCGACGACCAGATGGGCGACGCGGTGCGCCAGCGTGGCGGTCTTGCCGGTGCCGGCGCCGGCGATCACCAGCAGCGGGCCGCTCGCGAAGCGGCCGTCGGCGTCGCGCGCGCCGAAGGTGGCGGCCTGCCGCTGCTCGGGGTTCAGGCGGTCGAGCCAGGCGTGGTCGGAGAGGTCCATCCGAGGAGTCTCGCACGGGCGGCGGCGAGTCTCCAGGTGAGGTCGATGCGGCCCGGCCCCTGGGCGGCCGCGGCCGGCGACCCCGCCGGATCGGTCAACCGACGTCGGGCAGCGACTCGAGCGCCCGGCGCAGCCGGGTCCGCACGCGCTCGACGGTGTCCGGGTCCGCCTCGTCGGGGCGCCCGGCGAACGGCGGCTCGGGCGCGTACTCCAGGAGCAGCTGGACCATCCGGGCGTCGGGCTCGCCGCGGATCGCGGCGATCACGTGCAGGGCGAGATCGAGTCCGGCGGTCACGCCTCCGCCGGTCACGCGATTGCCGTCCCGGACGACCCGCGCCGGGTCCGGCACCGCACCGAAGCCCGCGAGCAGGTGCCGGTAGTTCCAGTGACTGGCCGCGCGCCGACCGCGCAGCAGCCCGGCGGCACCGAGCAGCAAGGAGCCCGAGCACACGCTGGTCACCCAGGCGGCATGTTCGCCCTGCCGGGCCAGCCAGCCCAGCACCTCGGCGTCCTGCATCAGGCGCGCCTGGCCGGCCCCCCCGGGGACACACAGCACGTCCAGCGGCGGACAGTCGTCGAACGAGGCGGTCGCGACCAGGTCGAAGCCCGCATCGGTGCACACGGGACCGCGCGACTTCCAGACGAAGTGCAGCCGCACGTCGTCGAGGGTCGCGAACGCCTGCGCGGGTGCCGTCAGGTCGAGCTGCGTGACATGCGGGTAGACGAGGAAGCCGACGTGCAGCGGATGGGGGTCCATGTGGATGTCCGAGGATCGAGGTCCGCACAGCATCGTGTGCCGGTCGTTGGCAGGAACGCCATCTCATTGCGTATTCTTGCCAACATGTCCCCTCCGAAGCCCGACGACGGCCGCCGCGCCGCCGCCACGCGCCGGATCGCCATCGTGGCGTTCCCCGGTGTCCAGCTGCTCGACCTCGCCGGACCGGTCGACGTGTTCTCGATCGCCGACTCGCTCACCGCGTCCGGAGGCTATTCGACCACCGTGGTCTCGTCGCGCGGCGGCGAGGTCCGCACGTCGAGCGGCATCGGCGTGGCGACGTCCTCGTGCGCCGAGGTGCCGCCCGACGCGTTCGACACGATCGTCGTCGCCGGAGGCTCCCGCGACGGGCTGGTGGCGGCGCTCGACGACGCGACGCTGCGCCGATGGGTGACGCGGGGCGCACGGACCGCGAACCGGATCGCGTCGGTGTGCAGCGGCGCGTTCGCGCTCGCCTACTGGCGGCTCCTGGAGGGTCGCGCCGCGACCACCCACTGGTCGGCGGCCGCGACCCTGCGGCGGCACTTCCCGTCGATCGACGTCGCGCCGAACGCGCTCTTCGTGCAGGACGGCGATCGCTGGACCTCGGGTGGCGTGACCTCGGGCATCGAC
>JBIIPQ010000555.1:0-2625 GCA_044342535.1 Burkholderiaceae bacterium | reverse complement strand
GCGCATCAGCAGGTCGATCTGCTCCTGCTGACGCACGATGACCTCGTTGAGCTTGTCGACGAGATCCTCTGCGAGGGCCGTCTTGATCTCGAGTTCGGTAAGGCGCGCGTCGACATCGTGTTCCATGCTCAGACGTCGATGTTGCGCGCCCCCAGCGCGTTCTGCTCGATGAACGCTCGCCGCGGCTCGACCTCGTCGCCCATCAGCTTCGTGAAGATCTGGTCGGCCGCGATCGCATCCTCGATCTGCACGCGCAGCAGTCTGCGGACCGACGCGTCCATCGTGGTTTCCCAGAGCTGCACCGCGTTCATCTCGCCCAGACCCTTGTATCGCTGGCGTCCGACGTTGCGCTCGGCATCGGTGAGCAGCCAGCGCATCGCGTCGCGGAAGTCGATGACCGCATGGGCGCGCTGGCGGTCGCCGTCACCGCGCCGGATCTCGGCGCCGTCGGTGACCAGGCCGCCGACGGTGAGTGCGCAGTCGAGCAGCGTGCGGTAGTCGGTCGACAGCAGAAAGTGTGCGTCGACCGACGACACCCGGACGTTGCCGTGGTGATGGCGCTCGATGCGCAGCGTCCACGACTCGTCCTTGTCGTCGTACACCGGCACGACGGTTGCGCCCGCAGCACTGTCCATGCGCTGGGCTTCGCTGCGGTAACGCGACATCGCGGCCTGCAGTCGCGTCGCGGTCGTGGCGGCGGCCGCTTCGCCCGCCAGGTCCAGCTCGGTGCCGTCGAGGATCGCGCGCAGCGCGTCCGGGTCGATGATCCGCGAGAGCCGGTCGATGACCGCCTCGGCCATGAAGTACTTGCGTGCCAGCTCGCCGAGCGCGTCACCCGAGATCGCGCCGGGCGAACCGATGGCGGACGCGGTGGAGGCGGCCGCACTCGAGCCTGCGCTGGCCGCTGCGCCAACGCGGCTTTCGTACTCCGCCTTGGCCGCCGCGTTCGGCAGGAGCACCGCGCTCTCGAGTGCCAGCTTCAGCATGTACTGGTTGAGCTCGTGATCGTCCTTCAGGTACCGCTCGTCCTTGCCATGCTTGACCTTGTAGAGCGGCGGCTGCGCGATGTAGATGTGACCGCGCTCGACCAAGGCCGGCATCTGCCGATAGAAGAAGGTCAGCAGCAGCGTGCGGATGTGCGAACCGTCGACGTCCGCGTCGGTCATGATGATGATGCGGTGATAGCGCAGCTTGTCGGGGTTGAAGTCACCGATGCCGTTGCCGGTGCCGATGCCTGTTCCCATTGCGGTGGCGAGCGTGGCGATCTGCTCGGAGCCGATCAGCTTCTCGAAGCGCGCCCGCTCGACGTTGAGCACCTTGCCGCGCAGCGGCAGGATTGCCTGGAACTTGCGGTCGCGCCCCTGCTTGGCGGAGCCGCCGGCCGAATCGCCCTCGACGATGAAGAGTTCGGATTTCGCCGGGTCCTTCTCCTGACAGTCGGCGAGCTTGCCCGGCAGCCCGGTGCCCGAGAGCACCGACTTTCGGGTCATCTCGCGTGCCTTGCGGGCGGCCTCTCGGGCACGTGCCGCCTCGACGACCTTCTCGCAGATGATCTTCGCATCGGCCGGCCGCTCGAGCAGGAACGAATCGAGCGCCGCGGCCACGACCTCCTCGACCGCGGGCCTCGCCTCCGACGACACCAGCTTCTCCTTGGTCTGCGAGGAGAACTTAGGGTCCGGCATCTTCACCGACAGCACGCAGGTCAGGCCCTCGCGCATGTCGTCGCCGGCGGTCTCGACCTTGGCGCGCTTGGCGAGGTCGTTCTCGAGGATGTACTTGTTGATGACGCGGGTCATCGCCGCGCGCAGTCCGGTCAGGTGCGTGCCACCGTCCTTCTGCGGGATGTTGTTCGTGTAGCAGAGCACCTGCTCGTTGTACGAGGTGTTCCACTGCATCGCGACCTCGACCGACACGCGACGCCGCTCGGACCCGACATCGACCTCGCGCTCGCCGGTCGCGTAGAACACCGTCGGATTCAGCGGGGTCTTGCTCTCGTTGATGTACGTGACGAACCCGCCGACGCCGCCGATGAAGGCGAAGGATTCTTCCTTGGCCTGGCGCTGATCGACCAGGCGGATCTTCACGCCGTTGTTCAGGAACGAGAGTTCGCGCAGCCGCTTGCTCAGGATCTCGTAGTGGAACGTGATGTCCGTGAAGATGTCGATGTCCGGCATGAAGTGGACTTCGGTGCCGCGCTTGTCGGTGGTGCCGGTCACCCGCATCGGCGATGTCTCGGCACCGTCGACCAGCTCGATCACCCGGTCCTTCGGGATGCCGCGCTCGAACTCGAGCTGGTGCACCGCGCCGTCGCGCTTGACCGTGAGCCGCAGCCAAGTGGACAGCGCGTTCACGCAGGACACGCCCACGCCGTGCAGGCCGCCCGACACCTTGTAGCTGTTCTGGTTGAACTTGCCGCCCGCATGCAGTTCGGTCAGCGCGATCTCTGACGCCGAGCGCTTGGGCTCGTGCTTGTCGTCCATCTTCACGCCGGTCGGGATACCGCGGCCGTTGTCGATGACCGAGATGGAGTTGTCGGTGTGGATGGTGACGACGATGTCGTCGCAGTAGCCGGCAAGGGCCTCGTCGATGGCGTTGTCCACCACTTCGAAGACCAGATGGTGCAGG